>NZ_JACJDW010000002.1:0-262471 GCF_014163745.1 Pseudoalteromonas sp. SR44-2
TGAGTATGTTCGTTAATCATAATGTGCCCTCAAACAAGATTTGAAGATCTGATCATGACATTGAGATTTAGTTCAAAAAAATCCCCGCTAATTTCTTAGCAGGGATTTGTGTATAAGAGACAGCTAATTAGTGGGTTGTTTAATTATGACCATTAAAATGAGTACTTCGCTTAATGGGATAAAAATGTCACATTAAATGTATTTAAATCTTCATATGTAATACATGTTTGCTCATTAGTATTAAGCTCAACCACACCACAGTAAGAACCAGTTATAAACACTTGCCCTGCTTTTAAGTTAATTCCCTTTGCTGATAAGTAATTAACCGCCCAATAAAGAGGAAGCTGCGCAAGTTCTGCAGGGTGCACACCTGCCAAGTTTAACTCCAGCTCAGTTTGCTTAACGTTGATATTTACAGTACTTGCGTTATACGCTTTGGATTTATCTATTTGCGGGCCTAAATACACGCCTTGATTGGATAGGCCATCGGCCAGTTTTTCAATGTGAGTGCTTGGAGTGTCTTCATCAAACCTTTTTTGGATAAGCTCAAGTGCCAAGTGGGCGCTGGCAAATGCAGTATCTACGTCTTCATTTGTATAGGTTTTATTACTAGGTAAATCGCTTTGTAAAATAAATGCAATTTCTGGTTCTATCAGCGCTTTATTGTTTGTTGTATACAGTGGGCAATTTTCAGCTTGTTTTATAGGTGCATGTAAAAGAGGCGCTAATATAATTGAGCCATCATCTAAAGGCAGCATACACTTCCAGCCATATACAGTTTGCTCATTTAAATAAATCATCAACTTTTGTACTTCTATCGCATCGTCAGTCGAGTCTAGTACTAACTCTTTAGGAAAGTTTGAACGCGCTGGGTTTTCTTCTCTTTGTGCTAATAAGTGAGTAGCAATTAGTTTTAGCTGTATTGAGTTGTTCACATAAATCTCTTTAAAATACGTTACTGGTTAAGCAGTAAATAGGAAGGATTATATTATTAATATATTAGCTTAAGCATTAGAACATCATATTAAATGCCTATAATTAAAATTGTATTTAAAACAAAGCGTGGTAATTATTTAAGTATCAATAGATTTAAGCGAGCGTAAAAATAGCCCTAAGCCGCCAAATGCTAAAATTATAATAACGATCAAATCAAACGACGTCATAGTTCGCATACTAAATCGAACACTCGATATAACACCAAATATTAGTGCGGTTAACGAGCCAAGAGATAGCACCCAGCCTAAAATATTTTTAGAATTATAAAAAATCAGACCCACACCAAAAATAAACGGGATCATAACCATGCCGCCTGTAACGCCAAAGCCACCTAAAGCATTAACACTATAAATGCGAGAACTTAGTCCAAAATTAGAGGTCACCGAAATTGCGTTTAGCAGCATATAAAAGCCACCGCACATCATAATTAAACCAATAAAAAAATGCCCAATACCACCAGAGCTTCCACCCGCACCTTTCATTATTAATTATTCCTTTTATATTTTTAACTTAATAGTTTTAGATGGTAATTGCTCGAGTATTAACATTGACCGCAATCTGCATAATCAATCAGTGCACACGCGAAAATACTTATCGCGTAATTACATGCCAAATAACATAAAACCAAGACAAAAAACCGTGCAAAATTGCCCATAACACAGACTCATTAGCACTCCATGAAATAGCAATTGCTAGGGCCGTACCAAAAGAGACTCCATATTTTACTATCTCATTTCTTGAGTTTCTCATTAATTATATTCCTAGTTTTTAAATTATTAGCTGCTTGATTTGCTTACTAAAACTGACAGTTCTTTACCATCAATATTAATACTTGCTTCTTTACCTAGTTCAACAACTAAAGAGGGAGCCATGTGTTTTCCACCTAGTTTTAGGTCAGTTGCTAAACTAACAGTAAAATCATCAATTGGCGTTACTGTAAGAGCAAAACTATACGAATTATCAACTGAAACTGACGCCTCTTCGTTTGAATTGACTACTAAAATAGGTGAACCAATTAAGTTTTTATTATCATAAAATTTAGCATTCACTACAAAACTATCATTAGCTTGTGCAAATGAAGCAAAGCCTAACAACGCTACTATTGCGATTAATTTTTTCATTATTATCTCCATATAAATTATACAGTTTAAAGCTGTTAAGGCTTTATTGGCTGTGATTTTTTAGCTAGCAATTTACCCGCTAATGATTAAAAACTTATGTTTTAGCTCTGATGACATAACCAACGCCCAGCGAACTAATATAGAACAACACTCCAAATACACTAATATCAATGAGTAGCTTTAGAATGTCAAAAGTATCTGTAAACACAAGATACTCAAGAGAAAATAAGTGAAATATAACTTTTGATCCGAAATACGCAGCTAATAAAGGGATTACAAAAACAAGAATAGATTGATTAGATTTATTAATTTCCATACCATGTCTCCGTTATAAGTTTATTTAACTCAGCTCTAAAAATATAACACACTAAAAATATATAAATAGTTTGCTATTTTGAGTCTCTTATTCAGTACCACTCGAACTATTTACGGCTGACTAAAATGCCATGTTATATTTCTATAATTTACACCAGAGAACTTTAATGTAAACAACAAATTAAATAGGCTATTTATTAGAGTGGGTTGTGATACCAAAACGACTTTAATAAAGTTATAAACCACTTTTGATTACGACGCACTACGAATGCGAATTAACAAAAAAGAGTCCTAATAGGTTTCATTGATATTGGCGAAGTTGGGTATTTAGGCAGGTTGGGGTGTAAGAATAAAAGGTGATGTAGGTTAACAGCACCTATTTGAATATTTACTTTATGACATGTAATTTAGCTAAGTATTTTAATACGTACCATAAAAGGCACTATAAAAAGAATTTAACCAATTGATTTATATACATCAATACTACTATTGGTTAAAAGTCCAGTAACTTGCGTACCAAACGCTTTAAAGTGTGGCTCGTTTTTATGCGCTTCAAAGTGCTCATCAGACGCCCACTGTTCGCTAACAACGTAATCGGTATGTTCATCATCACTTTTTACCGATAGTTCATAACGTAAGCACCCTACTTCTTGGCGCGATGACTTTTGTAAGTTTTCAAGTGCTGTAAGCATCACATCTGCATCAATATTTTTGCACGACAGTGCAGCTATAACCGTTAACATGTGTATTCCTTTTAAAAAGTTAAGGTGTAGATAATCTACACCTTAAAATATTTAGTTTAACTTTGCGTTTGAGGTAAGTTTACTGATCCCACTGCGGCGCAAAGTCTGGTGTTGCTTGGCGGTCGCCACAATCTAGACCATCAATGCGGGCTATGTCTTCATCATCTAATTTAACGTGGTCGTTAAAGTTATCTTCTAAGTTTTTGCGCTTAGTTGATGATGGAATTGTCGTCATGCCGCTTGCGTTAACCCATGCTAAAACAACTTGTGCTGGACTTGCATCGTGCTTTTTAGCAATGTCGATAATGGTTTGATCTTTAAGTACTTTGCCTACTACAAATGGCATGTACGCTGTCACATGTATATCGTGCTGAGCACAAAATGCACGCAATTTAGTATTAGTTAAATATGGGTGAACCTCAACCTGATTGGTAAATATTTCACGCGAGTCAAGTGTTTGCATTGCTTCATTTAAGTTTGCAATGGTGAAGTTTGATACACCAATGTGCTTAGTTAAACCAAGCTGCTTCGCTTTTAGTAATTCAGTGAGGTATTCACTCATTGGCTCGTCGTTAGCAGGCGATGGCCAATGAATTAGCAGTAAGTCGACAGAATCAACTTGTAGCTTTTCAAGTGACTTTTTAACGCTTGGGATAAAGTCGCTTTTATTTAATTTGTTATTCCACACTTTGGTGGTTAAGAATATTTCACTGCGCGGAATATTACTATCTTTTATGGCTTGACCTACTTGCTCTTCGTTGCCATAAATTTGTGCGGTATCAATATGGCGAAACCCAACTTCGAGCGCCATTTTTACTGAGTTATAGGCAGTGTCGCCCTCTAAGCGGAATGTTCCCATACCTAGTTCTGGCATTTCTATTACACGTTTTGTCATGGTTTATCCTTATAAAATAATCGGTTAAAAATACAAACTTTTAAAAGTTTTACGAAATACACCTTTTACTTCTTATTACGACTGTCACTTAAAAATCTATGACCTCATAACAGGTATGAGGTCATTAATTTTAGTTTCAAGGTTAACAAAAGATACTTTATGCTTGCTGAATTTCACGTTTATCAAGCATACCGCTGTAGCGTGTAACACCAAGTGCTAAAACAGAGATAACGGCGCCTATCCATGCTGTATCTTGCAGGGTCATGTTCTCTACTACGCTACCACCAATAATTGAGCCAAGTGCAATACCAATATTAAACGCGGCTATGTTTAAACCTGATGCAACATCTACCGCATTGGGCGTGTGCTTTTGCGCTTGCTTTACTACATAAAGTTGCAAGCCTGGCACATTACCAAAAGCAAATGCGCCCCATACTAAAATAGTAAGTACAGCAGCAATTTTTGATTCCATCGTAAAGGTAAATATCAGTAAAATAATACTCAAAGCGCTAAATATAATGCTCAGTGCACTAATTGGGCCGCGTTTGTCGGCCAACTTTCCACCCCAAATATTACCTACCGCTACCGATACACCGTAAACAAGCATTATTAAGGCAATAGCCGAAGGCGCAAAACCTGTTTGTTGCTCTAAAATAGGTGCTAAATAAGTAAACGCTGTAAACGTGCCGCCATAGCCCAATATCGTCATTAAATATACGAGTAATAAACGCGGTTTTACGATTACTTGTAGTTGCTCTTTAAACGTCGCTGGTATTGATTGTTTTAAGTTTTTTGGTACTAAAATAGAGCTGCAGATTAATGCAATTAAACCTAATACCGACACAACTAAAAACGTTGCACGCCAACCAAAGTGTTGTCCAATCCATGTACCTAGTGGCACACCAGTTACGAGTGCTACAGTAAGCCCGGTAAACATAATGGCTATTGCACTGGCTTCTTTGTCTTTGCTTACTAGACTTGTGGCAATCATCGATCCGATTGAAAAAAACACACCATGGGCAAGCCCCGTTAAAATGCGCGCAAGTATTAATGTTTCGTAACTTGGCGCTTGCCATGCAAGTAAGTTACCTAAAACAAATAAGCCCATTAAGCTTATTAGTACCACTTTACGATTCCAACGACCCGTTAAAGCTGTTAGCACCGGCGCACCAATGGCAACGCCAACCGCATATAAACTTACAAGCAAACCTGCTGAAGGTAGGCTTACGCCTAAGTCGTTTGCAATGGTGGGTACTAATCCCACTATTACAAACTCAGTTGTTCCTATTGCAAATGCGCTTAAGGTAAGCGCCCACAAAGCCAATGGCATAGTTATATCCTCATTAATATTTGAAGAATGTAGTTTGGCTAAAATATCGTTTGCAAAAAATAGCATTAGTGACAAAATACTTTTGTTAATAATGCAAAGATGGTGTTGGTATACTTATGGCTGTTCATTCAAAAACTGAAGATTTAGAAACGTTTATAACGGTAGTAGATTGCGGAAGCTTTTCGGGGGCAGCTAATTTGCTCGATCAACAGGTGGCTAAAGTGTCGCGAGCTGTATCACGCCTTGAAAATACATTGCAATGCACTTTACTAAACAGAACAACACGCCGATTAGAACTTACCGAAGAGGGCCATACTTTTATAAAATATGCGCGCGAAGGATTAAATACGCTTTATACCGGTGAAGAAGCTATAAAGCTTTTAAAACAAGCGCCAAGTGGCAAGCTGCGAATAGATGCTGCAAGCCCTTTTGTATTGCACCAACTTACGCCTTTAATTGGCGAATTTGCCAAGCAATACCCTCACATAACGCTTGATATAACCTCGCACGACAGCATTATTGATTTACTTGAACATAAAACCGATTTAGCCATACGCATTGGTGATTTAAAAGACTCAAATTTACATGCTCGTAAACTCGGCAGCAGTCAGTTACGTATTGTAGCCAGCCCAGAATATATAAAAAACAACACAGCAATTACGCAAATAGATGACTTACAAAATCACAAGATAATTGGTTTTAGTGACTCCCCTAAATTAAACACTTGGCCGTTAGTAAAGCCCGCTTTATTTACGTTTTCGCTTAGCGCAAGCAGCGGCGAAACAGTGCGCCAACTATGTATTGCAAACCAAGGCGTTGCGCTACTTTCTCACTTTATGATTGGCAATGACCTAAAAACAGGTAAATTAGTTGAAGTGTTACCCAGTGCAGTTAGCTCACCTAATAACCGAGAGGTTGTACAAGCCGTGTATTATAAAAATAGTGCGGTATCGTCTCGCATTACAGCATTTTTAGATTTTATAAAACCCAGGCTTAGTTTATAAATTTTGGGCATTGATGTGCTTATCAAATATATCACATTATTTTTTGACGCTTTTGAATAATCAAAAAGTATAAATAATAAAAGTCGTAATTAAAGGTATTAATCAAAATGGATTCTTTAACGCAGGTAGCATTAGGTAGTGCTGTAGGTTATGCGGTATTAGGCAATAAAATAGGTCGAAAAGCCGTTTTATGGGGAGCAATTTTAGGCACACTCCCTGATTTAGATGTATTTTTGCCTTATGGTGGCTCTGTAGAAGCATTTACTTATCACCGTAGCTTTAGTCATTCGTTATTAATACATTTATTAATTAGCCCGCTCATTGTATGGCTAATATTAAAAATACACACCGGAATGAAAACTTATAAAGTGCGCTGGTTTTGGCTAGTATTTTTAAGTTTATCTACACATGCCATATTAGACAGCCTAACGGTATACGGTACACAATTACTTTGGCCTTTTACTGAGTACCCCTTTGCGGTTTCTAGTGTGTTTATTATTGACCCCGCTTACACGCTTCCTTTATTAATTGGCGTAATATGTACGCTAATACCCAAAATACAAGCAGCAACGGCTTATCGTATAAATGCAGCGGCCTTAGTTTTAAGTAGCTTATATTTATTTTGCGCTTTAATTTTAAAAGTAAATATTGATGAGAAGGTAAAAACTGCACTCAACAACAGGCAAATACCAGTAAATGCGTATATTAGTACGCCTGCCCCGCTAACCACTTTGCTGTGGCGTATTGTTGTGATGTCTGACGGACAATACTACGAAGGTTATGCATCAGTATTTGACGCGCCCAGCGATGTTACATTAACGCCTTATCAAACAACGCCTTCATTGTTAAATAATATTAGCGATGAATGGGCTATAAAACGCTTGCAGTGGTTTACTAAAGGGTTTTATTCGGTGCGCCAACAGCAAAGCAGTATTGTACTTTCTGATTTACGTATGGGGATGGAGTGCAACTATGTGTTTAATTTTGTAGTGGGTCAAAAAAATAATTCAGAGGTGAGCATTGGTAACTTTGAAAAAATAAGTCAAAGACCAAACTTAAGCAATCTTCATAAAATATGGGACAGGATTTGGCAACCAAATGTGTCTTTAGCATCACCCTCTGCAAAAAATGACTGTAATAGCGAATAACGTCATATTATAAGATTCGTACTAGCATGAGGAAGTGAAGTTCAGGCAGCAATTAAACTAAATAGCTCACTAAAGTGATTGCTGCTTTTTTTGCTGATACATGGCAACATCAGCATCTTGAATCATATCCTCAACCGATTTACCTGTATCGTATTTAAAGTGTGTTACCCCTACACTGTAATCAATTTTGTATGGCTTATTTAAGGTATTATTGGTATGCGCAATTGCATCCGCAAACCTTTGTAAAACAAACTCAGCTTTTGTTTCATCTAAATCACTTAGCATTACTACAAACTCATCTCCGCCAAGTCTGCCTATTACTTCACAATCACAAAATGAACTAAGCATAATTTGCGCAAATTTATTCAATACAAAATCGCCTTCGTGGTGTCCATAAACATCATTAATTTGTTTAAATTTATTAAGATCAAACAATATAAACGACATTGATACTTTGTTTCGCCTACATACATTTAGCGTATGCTCAGCAAGGTTCAAAAAGCCACGCCGGTTAGAGATTCTTGTTAACTCGTCAATTGTGGCTAGTTGAATTGATTGAATCTCTTGCTCAACCAACGTGCCTAAATCTCTTAGTAATTGTTTTTCTTCATCATTAAGGTGTCTAGGTTTATTATCAGCAAGGCATAAAGTGCCTATAATAACCCCTTGCCTTAATTTTAAAGGAAAGCCGGCATAAAAGCGTACTTTAGGATCGCCTGCAACAAAAGGGTTATCAAAAAACCTTTTATCTTGGGCTGTATCTGGGATTATTAAGAGCTCGTCTTGATTTATGGTATGGCCACAAAATGAGGTTTCGCGAGGAAGCTCAGGCGCATCAAGCCCCTGCCTAGATTTAAACCATTGGCGGTCTTCGTCAATTAAAGTAACCAATGAAATAGAAACATTAAACATACGCTTGGCAATACGAGTAACACGATCAAAGCGCTCTTCATGCGACGTATCTAGAATTTTTAATGTTTTTAACGCATGTAATCGCTCTGCTTCGTTACTTGGGATATCAGGTTTAATCATTAAAGCTCAATTAATTTTAAGTGTTTTATGAATTACGAAATGGGAGCGAATATTTTCGAGTATATAACCCATAAACTTATTTAAATTATAAACAGTCTGTCTATTAAAACTAGAACATTACCTTAAAATAGCAATAAATACTTATGAATATCAGTAAGTCGTACTTAAATAAAGATAAGATTAAATCCGCAAAAAATTATGATGAAAACAGGTGGGAGTAGTGGTTGATACAACATTACTACTTTCTAGTTAAAAAGTAGTAGTGGCTATTTAG
Source organism: Pseudoalteromonas sp. SR44-2 (assembly GCF_014163745.1). Taxonomy (NCBI): domain Bacteria; kingdom Pseudomonadati; phylum Pseudomonadota; class Gammaproteobacteria; order Alteromonadales; family Pseudoalteromonadaceae; genus Pseudoalteromonas; species Pseudoalteromonas sp. SR44-2. The sequence continues at coordinate 8,859 of NZ_JACJDW010000002.1, forward strand.
TTTTATTTAAATAACCACTGGATTTGGCATCCTTACAAAAATAAACACTTTAATTTTGGTGCTCATATTGTCCACGGTAAACTTCAAATACTTTTAAAACAGTATGTTGCTCTTTAGTTAGGTTATCAAACCAAGTATCAAACAGCTCATCATCTTCTTGCTCACTAAGTGCCATATACCTTGCTAGTAACTCTACAATATCATTGTGGTTGCAGGTTAACGGATTTACTTGTTGCGCCAAGGTACTGTGGTCGCGCTCTCTTAGGGTTTCCATCACCCCTTGGTCAATTTGTTCTTGTTGTTGTGTTGCGTCACTCATACATAACCTCTGTAATAACTTTATAACCGTATTTGTTAACGTTTTAACTCTTAAATATAGTTATAACAGCCTAAACGCCAATAGCCAGCATTTTTAATTCAAGTGCTTATTTTTTGATTTGTTTGCACAAATAGCCAGCAATTACGCCCCTTTTGGGAAGCATTTAAATAATTTGCAATGAGAGAATAAATACGTTAAATTAAAATGATATATTATCACATATCATTTATTGAGGCGTATTATGAAACTAAATATTCATCCTGATTACCAAGTGGTTGCTTTTCACGATACTGCCGCCGATTCTTACTTTATTATTGGCTCAACCATTAAATCAGGCCGCACAGTAGAAATAGACGGTAATACTTATCCATATGTACCTATTGACGTATCAAGTGACTCACACCCATTTTATACAGGCAAGCAAAAAACTGTTGCTACAGATGGCCGTGTTGCGCAGTTTAACCGTCGTTTTAAAAGTTTATCGACTGTTAAAAAGGAAAAGGTATGAAAGTATTAAGCTCTCTAAAAAGCGCCAAACAACGCCCGGGCTGTCAAATTGTAAAACGCAAAGGTCGTGTATTTGTAATTTGTAAAAACAACCCACGCTTTAAAGCAGTACAAGGAATGAAAAAGAAATAAGTTAAGCCGTGGAGCACTATACAAAATTAGGTAGCCTGTTAAAGCTACCTAATTTAGGGAGGATTATTTTACCACTACTGAAAACTCTGGCACTGCCTGAATTACTTTTTTTACCGTACAGGTATTAACGGCTGCAATAAGCGCCTTTTTATATTTATCAGGAAAACCGTCTGGTAGGTTAATCTCAATTGAAAATAACTTTTTACCGTTATCATCTACATTTTCATTATTTTGAGTAAGCGTCATACCTTGCGTTGAAATATCACGCTGCTCACAAAATTTACGTGCATAAAAACCTGCACATAAAGCCATACTTACTAAAAAGTAATCAAACGGTTCTGGATGCTCTGCGTTGCCACCAGCGTTTACACTTTGATCGCTGATTACTTCTAGGTCGCCAAATTTAGCGCTTTGCTTTTGGCCTTCTAACATTGAAACTGAAATTTCCATTGTGTTTCCTTATATTTATTACTGCAGATACTTTTAACGCAATTAGCTTAAAAGTAGCGACTAAAGATACATATAGTTTAGGTTTATGAACCGAACAGTAATTCAAAGAACCCTGGAGGCTCATGTAGCTCATGATATTTTTTACGTAAATTATCTATATTTTTTAACGGTTCTTTTGCTGCACTTAGACCCTGCTCATTCGCTGCTTTTTTTGCAAGCTCAGCTTGGGCAATTACTTTATCAAGACCCTGCAATGACTGCTCAGGTTTTTTGTAAAACTTACCTGTTTTACTTACTTTTACTAGCTTTATAAATTCATCAATCGCAGTATTAAATTCACTAAGTTGAGTTGCCTGTACGGCTTGTTTATACGCAAGGCCCGTATTTTTCATATTTATTTCAAGATCGACTGGTTCCTCGGCTAAAACCAATGAGCTAAATAATAACGTAATAGCTAAATAAAAATACTTCATGAAAAACCCTATAATAAAAGAAGGCTAATTGTATCAATTATGCTCATAAAAGTAACTCAACAGATATAGTGAACCGTTAAGTGCTGTAAAGGGGCTTTACAGTAAGTAACTACAACGTTTAGACAATAAAAAAGCCTGCATTTGCAGACTTTTATAATGAGTTAAAGCTTATTTAATATTACTCAGCCACACGCTTTGGTATGGTTCTAGCTCTATTGTTAATTGGCTTTCTTCAATCGTTTTATCTGCCACCAAATCAAACCACTTTTGGGTGTTAATTAAGTTTAAGTCGGCCAATGTGAGTGTTTGTGGTTTATCGCTAATGTTATAAACACAAAATATGCTTTGGCGTCTGTCTATACTTTGTCGCCAAAAACCAAATAATCCCCCTGCTAAATGCAGCGTAAACTGTGTAGCATTTGGGTGGAAGGCACTTTGCTTTTTCCGTACTGCCAATAAACTTTTTATGCCGTTAAACACTTTATGATGATGACTGTACTTTTCACCAATTGCCGCCAGTAGCTTTGACTCTTGCCAACGATGGCGGTTAATAGCACGGTTATGCTGTGAATTTTCAAAGCGTTCGTAATCGTTAGTTGTACCCAACAAACTATGAATATAAAGCCCTGGGATACCTTCAAGCGCAAACATAATTGCGTGAGCACACATAAATCGCTCAAGGCCAAACTTATCTGGGCCATTGTGCGTCCCTTGGAGAGCATCAAATAAAGCAATGTTTAGCTCGTACGGTGTATGCGTGCCATCGTTACTGGTGCGCATTGATACACGACCACCAAATTGCATAGTGGTACTTACCAGTGACGCTACTTCGCTGGGTTGCAATAAACCTTCAATTGGTCTGAGCCCTATTCCATCGTGCGAGGCTATAAAATTAAAGTATGCCGTACCATTTTGCGCAGGTGGCATACTCATCATCCAATGTTTAAGTGCTGCACTATCACCACTTAATAATGTATGTAGCAATAACGGTGGTAAGGCAAAGTTATAAATACTGTGCGCTTCGTTGGCATTACCAAAATAAGATAAGTTTTCTTGGTTTGGAATATTGGTTTCGGTAATTATAACTACGCTAGGCTCTGCGTGCTCAATTAGTGTTCGCATTAGCCTTACGGCTTCGTGTGTCTGCGGCAAATTAATGCAACTTGTATTAAGCTGTTTCCACAAAAACGCGACCGCATCGAGTCTAAATAAACGTACGCCATTGTCTAAATAATGGCGAATTATTCCCACAAACTCTTTAAGTACCTCGGGGTTTGCAAAATCAAAATCAACCTGATCGTGACTAAACGTACACCACACATGTTTTTCGCCGCTTGGCGTAGTTACAGTATTTAATAACGATGACGTACGCGGGCGAACAACTTGGCTTAAATCATCCGTTAAGCTCGCCGTTTTGAAATAGTCTTTACCCGGGTGTAAATCATTTAAAAAGTTCTCAAACCATACGCTTCTGCTTGAGCAATGGTTAATAACCAAATCCGCCATTAGCTTTACATCTTTAGCGATATTTTGAATATCTCCCCAATCACCTAACGACTCGTTCACTTGCACGTAGTTCATTACTGCAAAGCCTTCGTCTGAGCTGTACGGGTAAAATGGCAATATATGCAGCGCATTTAGCTGCATATCACATTGCTCTTTTATAAACCTGTGTAGTGTTTTAAGCGGTGCCTCCATTGGGCTCGATACGGCAAATTCGCTATCATCGTGTTTAATAATAGAGTCGCCATAAGCAATCAATACTATATCTTGTTCATCCCATCGGTTTGTATGGGGTGTCGGGTCGCGCAGTGCATTGCTACCTAATATAATTTTAATGAGTTGCTGAGCAAGCTCAGTAACCGATAAAGGCAGCTCAACACCCTCATAAATAATATGAAGATGTTGCTCTACTCGTTGTAAAAATAATTCGCTAACTGTGCTCACATGCGCCCCTAATATTTATTGTTTAGACTTATAGGCTAGTTAACCTGCACGCAGGTTAACTATATTCTTCGTTATCTAGCTCTACGGCTTCTTTTAAGCGCTCAAGTACGTCTGGCATTGCTGATACAACACGGTTCCAACTTGGCACAAATGGCGCTTCCATTGGGTTTTCTAAAAAGTGTTGCCCTGCTTCCATAATATTTTGTGCAAACATTTCCACTGCTTTTTCTTCTTGGTGTACATCAAGCGTTAACCCGTTCATTAGCGCGTCGTTATGATACGTTTCTATAAAATCTAGACCAATACGGTAATAAGTTGCTTTTAATGAACGGATTGTTTCGCTGGTAAAAGTAACACCTTGAGTCGCCAGCTTTCTAAACAATGCCTTAGTAATATCAATCGACATTTTAGACAAACCTGCACTTTGATCATCAAGTGAAAGTTCTTGGTGTTTATGATCGTAATTATCGGCAATATCTACTTGGCACAAGCGGTTATGCGAATAGTTACGATACATTTCACTCAGTACACCTATTTCAAGGCCCCAATCACTTGGGATACGAATATCGTTTAATACATCGCGTCTAAACGAAAACTCCCCTGCTAATGGGTATCTAAACGAATCCATATATTCAAGGTAGTCTGTATTGCCTAAAATTGTTTTAAACGAGCGAAGTAATGGCGTTACTAATAAGCGCGATACACGGCCATTAATTTTTCCATTAGCAGTACGCGGGTAAAACCCTTTACAAAATTCATAGTTAAAACGCGGATGCGCAACGGGGTAAATTAAGCGAGCAAGTAGGCTTCTGTCGTAGGTTAAAATATCGCAATCATGCAGCGCGATAGACTCTACTTCTGCTGTTGCTAATTTATAGCCCATGCAGTACCACACATTACGCCCTTTACCCAGCTCACGTGGTGCAACACCTAGCTCTTGTAATTCTTTATCAAGTGCTTGTAAGCGTGGGCCGTCGTTCCATAATACTTTATGGTTTTGGTTTAGCTCTTTAAAAAAGCCAAGTGCATGGCGGTATTGTGCTTCGTCGGCTCTATCTAAACCTATGGTAATTTGCGATAAATACGGTACTTCGCGTAATTCACTTACTATATTTTGCAGTGCAGGGCCTTCGAGTTCACTAAATAACGAAGGAAGTATTAATCCCATTGGGCGCTGCTTGCTAAAAGTAAGTAGCTCTTTTTCTAGATCTTCTATTGGTCTGTCGGCAATATTATGTAATGTTGTAATAATGCCATTTTGATAAAAATCAGCCATGAGATGTTTGCTCCTCAGAAATACTTAAAATACTGCTAATGCACGGCAACGATGTTATTTCTTCAATCCAGCCCAGCGGTGCTGGTGATTGAGAGTATCGTGCTTTATTGTGCGACAATTTAACCGGCTTTTTACTCGCCGGATTGGCAATAATAATGGCGATATTTGCGTGTTCTAACATTTGCTTATCGTTATCGCTATCACCCAGTGCTATAACCGTGAGAGGCTTTCTGAAATGATGGGTAAACTGTTTAACTAACCACTGCTGTGCAGCGCTTTTATCGGTATTTTTGGCAATATGAATGAAGCGTCCGCCAATTTTTATATCGTAGCCGAGTGCTTCAACATCGTTTACAAAGGCTGTGAGTAATTCGTCATTGCCATACCAATAAAGAGGGTCTGAATAATCGCGAGTTTGTGCGCGTCTTGCTTGTGCATCGTTTAGCCCGGTAAGCTCTGATATTTGCTCACTCGATAAGTCACTAAACAATTTGTAATGCGCTTTATAATCCGCCTTTAAAGTATTTAAATCATTTAATAAACTCGATAACGGCTTTGCCATTGCGTAGCACCAATAAGCGCCTACTTTTTTACAACCAATTGGCTTTAATTCAAAATAGTCTTCTGGAATAAATACCGCTGCACCGTTTTCGACAATAAAAGGCTGTTGAATATTTAAATCGTTTTTAAGCTCTATAACTTCGCAAAAAGTTTTGCTGGTATTAAACACCACAGGAATATGCGAATTTTGCAACTGCTGTAATAACTCACTGATATTATTTGTATTGTAATCGGCGTGATTGAGTAATGTACCGTCCAAATCTGTAAAAATAATAGGTTGAAGGGTGTCATCACTCGTTAGGTGCATACCGCTAATATCGCGGTTGCTATCAAGTTCAATTAAAGCGTTTGCTTTAGCGCTCAGTGTGTTTAAGTTCTCACGCGTAATGCGCTCAAAATGAGAAATAAAATACACCAATTGCTCGTTAGTCATGGTGCCTGAGCCTTCACCTTTTTTGGCTATTAGCTTTTGTTCTTGCTCTTGTCGCCATGTAAAAACATCACTAAAACTCGGTGCTTTTAGCATAACTGTATAATCAATTAGGTTAAAAACGGCTTTATATTCATTTGCCAAACAGCTATTTACACAGCGGCGCCAAACGCCTTCTTTATCAAATTGTTGCTCTAACTCGTTAAGCGGCTCACTCAATGAAAACAACGGTTGTGGCTCACTGCCCACGCACCACCCTTCTAAAATAACAATATCAACTGGCTTTTCGTTTGTTAGCCAATCTCTTGTTGGCACGCAGTCGTCTTCGTGTTTATTAAAACGTGGAAGCGGTACGTTTACCTCTCCTGCCAGTAAGTTAGTTATTGTGCTATTCATTAACGCTACGTCGTGAGTACCCGGTACTCCGCGAGTAGTAAAAAGAGGATGTACGTCTTTGGCAAGCTCAGTACGTGCTTGTTTTGCTAAATAAAAGTCATCAATTGACAATGCTACACTGTTAAGTGGTGTGTTTTTAGAAAACCACGTAACTAAGAAATCTGCGAGTGTTGTTTTTCCTGAGCCCTGGCATCCATTTATGGCAACAAAAATAGGAGTATTTGTTTTTTTAGATTCGAGGATGTCATGCGCAAGTGGAACAAAATATTGCTCACTCAAATATTGATACTTTAAAGGCAGTTGGTGTTTTGCTAAAAACGGGGTTATATCCACAATATTGGCCTCTGACATAGTAACTCCTTTGCATACAATGCGTTCTGGAAATTAAATGCAGGTAATAGACCATTATTATTTTTATATATTTATTAGTAGGTTAAAAAAATAGCGCATTAAAAATGCGCTATTTTGGTGCAATATTTTTAACTTACGTGCACTATTAACTCTCTTGAGGCTGCGCCTTAGGTAATACAAGGTTGAGCACAATGCCTAAAATAGCGCATAAACTTACGCCCTCTAAACTAAATTGGCTACCACCTATATGCATACCGCCAATACCGCACACCAAAATAAGTGCAACAATACTTAAGTTACGTGGTGCTGTTAAATCATCGCCCGACTTAACTAATGTATTTAAACCCACTACAGCAATAGAGCCAAAAAGTAGAATCATAATGCCGCCCATTACAGGTACAGGTATAGTCTGTAAGCCAGATCCCATTTTAGCAACAAAGGCTAAAATAATGGCGATAATGGCTGTCCACATCATTACTTTAGGATTGAAGTTTTTGGTAAGCATAACTGCTCCCGTTACCTCTGAGTAAGTTGTGTTAGGCGGGCCGCCAAATAATGATGCAGCAGACGTCGCAAGGCCATCACCAAACAAAGTACGGTGAAGCCCAGGCTTTTTCAAAAAGTCTTTATTGGTTACTTGGCTTATAGCCATCATATCGCCAATATGCTCAATTGCAGGTGCTATTGCTACAGGCACCATAAACAAAATAGCCTGCCATTTAAACTCAGGCCATGTGAAGTTTGGTACAGCAAACCACTGTGCGTTAGTTACTGCGTCAAATTGCACAACGCCCATACCAAGCGATAAACAATAACCCGCAACAACCCCTGCCAGAATAGGTATAAGCTTAAATACGCCTTTTCCCCACACTGCAAAAATAAGCGTAACCACTAACGAGAACAACGAAATATAAATAGCGCTGTTGTAATCAATAATTTGAATACTGCCGTCGCCACTTTTACCCATCGCCATATTTACAGCAACAGGTGCAAGCGCTAAACCAATAACCATAATTACAGGGCCTACAACCACAGGCGGTAAAATTTTATGAAGCGTTGCAACGCCCTTAAATTTTACTAATAAACTTAAAAGCATATAAGCAAAGCCCGCTACCATTAAGCCGCCCATAGTGGCTGGCACGCCCCACATTTGCACAGCGGCAATAATGGGTGCAATAAAAGCAAACGATGAAGCTAAAAATATAGGCACTTGGCCTTTAGTCACTACCTGAAACAGCAAAGTACCAATGCCAGCGGTAAAAAGCGCAACATTAGGATCCAAGCCCGTTAAAAGTGGCACTAATACCAGCGCACCAAATGCTACAAACAGCATTTGCGCGCCCGTTAAAATAGTTTTTATTGAAAAGGTGTCATTATTTTGCACTTAAAGACTCCTAAACAGTACCGAATATTTTGTCGCCCGCATCGCCTAAACCAGGGATAATATAGCCCTTTTCGTTTAAGTGGCTATCTACAGAGGCTGTAAATATTTCTACGTCGGGATGTGCTGTAAGTGTTTTTTCCACACCTTCTGGTGCAGCTACTAATACAATTACTTTGATTTCTTTACAGCCTGCTTTTTTAAGCATATCGATTGTAGCAATCATTGAGCCACCTGTTGCAAGCATAGGGTCAATAACTAAGCTTAAGCGCTCATCAATATTACCAACGAGCTTTTCAAAATATGGTACTGGTTCTAGTGTTTCTTCGTTACGTTCAAGACCAACCACACTTACTTTAGCCGCCGGTAATAACTGCATAACACCGTCCATCATGCCAAGACCTGCGCGTAAAATAGGCACTACGGTAATTTTTTTACCTTTAATATGCTCTACTTTTAACTTATTGCCATCCCAGCCTGTAATTTCGTTATCTTCTAACTGTAGGTTTTTAGTTGCTTCGTAAGTTAATAAGGTTCCAACTTCAGAACATAATTCACGAAAGCTTTTAGTACTAATACCATGCGCTCGCATTAGGCCTAGTTTATGTTGAACAAGAGGGTGTGAAATAACGTGAATTGCCATGATATAAACCTACTGATACAAGAATTTGCAGTATTTTATATTAAAAAAGGTCATTTGACCTGTAGTTTTAAAGAGATTTTCATACATCGTGCCAAAATGTATTGTTTTGCTTGATATTTATGCAAGCAATCAACCCGTTGTGTTTATTAAATGTTACTCGCTAACCAGCTGTTTACTTGCTGTTGCATATAACTATTTATTTTTTGGTGCTCGGGGCTCCAGCCAGCTAAAAATCGATAAAAGTCAGCCCATGCAGCAGGCCATAAAGCGAGCCAATCGTCAGCTATTTTACCTGCTGGTGCTGTAGGATGATAAGTTGTAATAGCAGCCTTTAAATTATCAAAATAATACGCAAGATACTCATCAGCGCACTCGTGTAATTGTGCATCACTTAAGCAACTGGTCATAAAATACATTACATCAATTATCCCAGAACCTGCACCTATATACTGAAAATCATAACCGAGTATTTCATCGCGCTCATTTGCTGCAAAGTTAGCAAGTTTTGCATCGCCATGAATCAGCGTTTTATACGCACAACTTTGTAGCTGCTCATCTATTTTATGTGCAGCATTTTTAATATCGGACTTTTCATTTTCGCTTGTTTTTAATTTATTAAACTCATCTGGTCGCGTGCTTAAATGCCAATAATTGCCTTGCTGCCATAACCCATTAGCGGGTTCACTTAAGTTAAACGCATGAAAGTGCGCAAGCCACTTTAATATAGCTTTAACATGTTGTGGCCCTGCTTGAGTAAACCCATGTTTGGTGAAATCCTTAAACACCAGCGCGTATTCATCGTCTTTATTAATTGCGCTTATACATTCAATACTTTGCGCATGTTTTGGTAAGTGCTGGCTATAAAGCTTATAAAAAGTGTATTCAACACTATAGGAATGCTGCTTTCTTTTAAGTGCAACTTCACTTTGTTTAATTTTAGGATGCTTTATATAGCTGGGTACTTTAATCGCTTTAATAACACATGGCTCATCATCAAGCTGGCACTGCACAATATTGCCACACCCACTCCAAAGGGATGTAAGCGTATCGCCAATTTCAATGTGTTTAAAGTGAGGTTGTAATAAAGGAATGTAAAATGCCATAGCTATATTAAGTAATTAAGTTTTTTGTAGTTTAACATTAGTGGACGTTTTTAATAAAACTACGGCATAAAAAAGCCCCACTTGGTTTTATACAAGTTTGTATATAAATAGTGGCCAAAATCACTATGCCACAACACTTTGATTTTGAAATTAACTGGATAAAACCATGTCTTCCTAGGTTGAGTATATTTAGGCATTTTAGCCTCTTCAAAGTGATGAGGAGGTGTCCACTAAAACGGGTGAGGAGCAATGTCCTGCTTGAATGGTTTGTTATGTAACCTTTATACCACTTTCCTCAAAAAACTTTTCTAATTTACTTTTATTAATGTTTGATAGAAAAGCAAAAGATCTAAAGGTAATACCGACTTTAGATTTAAAGTCTATTAGGTGACCCAGCGGGCCAAGATTATAGGAGCGTATTTCTTGAAGTGAATCAAGTGCAATGTCATCTTTAAAAAAGCCATAACCGTAAAAGTACAACCTATTTTGATGAATTTGAAAAACAGGCTTACTTAAAGCTCTAATAGACCAAACCCAAAGGATAAAACCGACACCAAATAAAATAATCAAAGTAAAATCTAAACGATAGTTAAGCAAGCTAAGTAATAATTCATCATCGCTCCTATTACGAGCCTCTAAGAAATAAACACCTAAAAAGGTTCCTATCGGAACTCCAGGTATTACCCAGATGTACATTAAGAATGCTTTCCACATTGGCTAATGTTCTGTGGACGAGTTTCTCCAGAATTTCACGATTCTTCCTTGGTTACATAACTTTTAAATAAGGGGCGCAGGCATGTGGGCTAAAATCCGAACGAAGTGAGCAGCCCACATGTTTGTGTCCCAGCCCGCGCAGCGGGCGAACTTAATTTTTTTGTTATACGTTTGATTGAACAAAAAACTGCCTCATGCCAGTGCTATAGAACACATAGTACGCCCAAACAGCTATTATTGCCCCACCTATTACAACCCCAGTTAAAGAATAAAAAGACATGAAGGCAATAATAGATGCCCAGTATAAAAAAGTACCAACACGGCCAGCCCAGTGTTTATTCACTGAAGCAAAGCAAATTGCAATGATTAGTATGCTAAATAACAGAAAGCCGGGCGCCATACCTGTTAACCAAAATTCTTGATAAGTAAGGCTGCGCCCATTCAACGAATACTCTCCGTTTGGCCAAGGCCAGAAAGCAAAAAGCACCATCAGTGAATATGTAATTGAGTTGAGCATATGCTGAAACCGGAATAACTTTGGCATCCCTTTCGTTTCTTTGAATACTCTCATGAATTTATTAAAAATCATCCTTGATGCCTGTTCGACGTATAACGATTCGAATATGCGGCGCGCGCTGTTTGCGCGTCGCGCCATAATTTGTTTGTTATATGCAAATTACTCAACAGCCTCAGTAGTATTGTTTTGATTAATGTCATTTTTTAACACTAGAATGGCAATATAAATTAAACCGAGTGGCGGAATAAATGCTAATAGCACGCCTATAAATGTAGCTATTTTAGGTGTGCTAGTTTTACGTTTAGCCAAATAATAACTAAGGACGCCGATAACGATCCCAGAGATAAATATTATCTCTCCTAATAGTGTTGCATTGATATTCATACGCGATTCTCCTTTTGCATATAGACATAATGACTCCCACACGGTGTTAGCCTCCGCTTTTCGTGGGTTAGCTTAATTCAAAGCCAGAGCCATAATTAGTTTGTCAATTAACTAAACAGCAGAGGCTAACATGAATAAACATAGCATACTTTTTATCGGTCTTGATACACATAAAGAATTCAATGAAGTCGCCTATATTGAAGAACATAGAGGTGCGAAACCAGTTCATCTTGGCCGAGTTTCGTCTTCCAAAGTGGCCGTTCAAAAGCTTGTTCGTCAGTTTGAATCCAAATACCCTGGCGCAACACTCCATTTTGTTTATGAAGCTGGCCCATGTGGTTATTGGATTTACAGATTAATTACCAGCCTCGGCCATTGCTGTTATGTGGTTGCACCCTCTCTTATTCCCAAAAAGCCAGGTGAGAAGATTAAAACCGATAAACGTGATGCCCTTAAGCTCGCTAAATTACTTAAATCTGAAGATTTAACACCTATTTATGTTCCCGAGCCTGAAGATGAAGCCGTACGTGATTTATCTCGCGCACGCGAAGTGGCAATGAAGGATTTAAAAGATGCTAAATATCAATTAAAGGCACTGCTGCTTCGCAATAATATTAATTACAGAGGCACTGCAAATTGGTCACAAAAACATTTACGTTGGCTCACTGAGCTTGTGTTGCCACATCCCGCGCAGCACATCGTCTTACAAGAGTTTTTACACACAATTAATGAACGAATAAGCCGACTTGAACGGCTAGACAATGAACTAACACACCATGTTCACCAGTGGCGTTATTATCCTGTAGTAAAAGCAATACAAGCTATGCGTGGCGTTCGTTTGTTGGTCGCCACTGGCGTTGTTGCTGAGCTTGGCGATTTATCGCGCTTCGACCACCCCCGCAAATTAATGAGTTATCTTGGTCTTGTACCTAGTGAGCACTCGAGTGGTGGCAAACGCCATATTGGCGCCATCACAAAATGCGGAAACGGCCGAGCGAGGCGCCTTCTCGTTGAAGGCGCACACACTTATCGGTATGCGGCAAATATATCGACAGATATGCAAAAACGACAAGAAGGTTTACCAAAGGACATTATTGATATTGCGTGGAAAGCACAACTTAGGCTCTGCAAGCGCTATAAAAAAATGATAGCCAAAGGGAAACATTACAACCTGGTTGTCACCGCCATTGCTCGAGAAATGATTGCATACATATGGGCAATTGCAAAAGAAGTGGTGCTAACGCCAGTAAATACAAAACTTAGATTGGCAAGAGTACCTGCATGATAAACGAATTAGAGTTAATGCATAGGATCAAGCATCGGGAGTGGCACAATCACCGACGGCGTTAGGATGGCAATGTAGCTAACGCTTCATTGAACCACGAACATAGACTGAAGACAGGTGCCACGACGAAATAAGTAAGGTCTGCTCTGTTACTAGAAATAGTAATAACCAACGAATATCAGCAAGATAACCGACGACATTACTTGCTTCATCCTATGTATTAACTCGCTCTAATTCGAGCTAAAGTAATTATGGCTTAAAAAAGTTAGGCAGGGATCAGTGAGTTTAACTTGACAGTGGGAGTCATACCAACGCTGCGCTTTGCGGCTGTTTTGTAGCGCCAGCGGAAAAACAGTCCGACAACAGCGCCTTGTTACAAGTAAACTGCTACGGAATATGAAACAGCATCACGGACAGCTTTACTTCTCTGTTCTTATCCTCGTTAACATGGAAGCGATAGTGGTACCAGCCTTCATCTTCTTCGCTTACGAACCCGAGATAGTTGTCATGCTCAGAAATATACTCTTTGGCCGTTTCCAAAACCGCCATAAAATCTTTATTTCTAACGAACATCACAACGGCTGCCTTAGAGTCTCTCCAGGTTAAATATCCAAGCAATTGACTAATAGTTTCTAAAAAGCCTTTCTTGCCGTGCCAGAACTTTAGTTCAGCGATAAAAACGTTCTTCCCTTCATGGCGAAGCAATATGTCAGTTTTACCTGACTTATTGAAAGTCTCTCCTGTTGCTGAACCTTCAAAGTTTGGCTCAAGTATGAGAAGCATGTGATCCCTTAAATGTTCCTCATCCTTTTCTGAATATGTAGATGGCAAGCGTTCAAATTGCTTGCCTACATCATGTATTATTTTGAGTATTTGAGCATATATAGTTGTATCTAGGGTGGGCTCAGGAGTATAGCCTTTCTCAGTAACTTGAGGCTTTGGTTTGGTAGCTATTGCTTTGGTTCTCTTTGCTGGAACTGAAAAAGTAGATGATTTATTTCCAGATTCTCTTACCGGAACACCTAAAGATGCTATTAGATCATTCTTACTAAGTAACTGCTCTTTCTTTGCATCAAATATTCGTGATGCATGCTGCTCGATAGATGCATTGAATTTCGCTAAGTCATTAGTTAGGTAGCCATTTTGCGTTTCAAGGCTTTGTATTGTTTGTTCAGAATCTTGCTTGATTCGTTGGGCGTCAAGATTGAAGTTAATTATCTTAAAGCAAATACACCCTTGCACCACAGTGATGAGCGGCGCAGACATTGAGTACGTACTTGCTCTAACCTTAAGTAATTGCTGATCACCGGTAAACGGGAGGTGGAAAACAAGTACATCTCTTTGATATGAGCCACCTCGATCCATAAAGTAAGAGCTAGGGTGCATTTCAGCAGGTATCATTTCTTCGTGCGTGGATACCGAAAGACTATCCTTATGGATCTCGATCGGCTCAATAGAAAATTCACTAACTAAGTGCTGAATATATTCTTCACGATTTACATTAAGGATGTAATCATCGTTTTGACGCTTAACAGCTTGATCTATGGCTGAACGCTGATTCTCAAGCATACTGAATCCATCAAGTTCAGAAAAAGCGTGAAAACTGTCTCGTCGATAACCTCTCATAACTATCCTTTGCTTGTAACCATTTAATAGTGCGCTCATCGCGCATATTTCTGCCAACGATACGCTCATGTATTTTATAAATCATTTTTACCAAATAACTTAACACATTGCTATATATAATTTTTATTAGCATTCAAACTCTCAATAAAAGAGAAAATGCGCTCGCCGCTCATTTTCTTGAATATGTGTGCATCACAACTAAACTGTATATAAAAACAGCACTATTATTGGTAATAGTATGAAAACACGTTCCCCATTTTTAAATTACATAGCTGAATATATGCTAGTTCGTCAATATTCATTACGCACCGTAGATACCTACCTAAGATGGATTGCATCTTATATCCATTTTCATAATAAACGCCATCCCGCCTCAATGGGGGACAATGAAGTCGAGCGCTACTTAGAACATTTAGTGTTAAAGCAAAACGTTGCACCACGTACGCAAGCCACCGCACTCAATTCATTGTCATTTTTATACAAGCACATAATAAAAAAAGAACTCTCATTAAATTTAAATTTTGCCCGTAGTAAAAAACAAACAAAGCTCCCTGTAGTGATGACCCCAGAGGAAGTTAAAATATTGATGGCTCATTTAAATAAGCGCTATTATTTAATTGCAGCCCTTATGTATGGAAGTGGCTTAAGAGTAATGGAGGCGGTGCAATTAAGAGTAAAAGATATTGATTTTGATTATAAATACATTCAAGTATGGAATGGAAAAGGTAATAAACACCGCATTGCTACGCTGGCCACAGAGCTAATCCCTATGCTGAGAAATCAAATTTTGAACGTTGATGAATATTTAAAACTGGATTTAAATAATACGGAATATGCTGGCGTATGGATGCCATATGCTTTAACAAAAAAATATCCAAGTGCCGCAAAATCGCTTGCGTGGCAATATTTATTTCCTTCTCATATATTAAGTTCAGATCCTCAAAGTGGTGAAATAAGGCGACATCATTTTCATCACTCTTGTATTAGAAAAGAGATTAAAAAAGCCGTCCAAAAATCAGGGTTAACAAAAATAATAACACCTCATACATTGAGACACTCATTCGCTACGCACTTGCTGCAAAATGGCGCTGACATCCGCACAGTACAAACACAGCTAGGTCACAGTGATGTGCGTACTACGCAAATAATACCCGCTGTATTGAATTAGTGAGCAATTTTAGCGATAGATAAATAGCTCAGTAACAAGGCAAAAACTTGGTAATATAGTTTATCTATATGAGAAGTTTTTAACGCAGTTAATGAGTTATTTAGAACGCTAAAATGTTCAACGTTTTAATTCAGTGGGTATCCTACCCATGTACTACAGCAAGGTGCTAACGGGGTTGTTAGCCCTTTTTCAAGATTATAAGCGTCTCTTTTTAATCCTCTACGCATACATATTCGCTTTCAAACCAATACCGCCATCTATATTCTACTTTTAAAAAACATAAAAAAGCCCCGCTTGTTTTTACACAAACGGGGCTCCACACTAATTTTTTACTCAAAAATAAAAGCGCCGATACTGCGGGCGCTTTGCATCATTGAATATAATTACTTTAGCTTACTGATTAACTACGCTTTTAAGCGGATTAATCGGCTGTGCGTTATCGTCTAGTATGTTCATATCAAAATCGAACTCATCTACACGAATCGCTTTTTCACGTTTGATGTTGTAATCAATTAACTGAACGTGTTCAGCTTGCGTGATTACGTTTGCCGCTAATGCGTTATCAAGTGTAATGTTAAAACGTGCACCTGGCTTAATTACTTTAGCACGTAATGCTTTTTTAACTTTAGCCAGCTCGCCAAGTGATGCCATTTTAGCTTTGTAAGCTTGCTCATTAATATGATGGCCATCGCCCACTACTGGTTTAACTAAATGCGTGATTTGCGCTTTAAATGCGGTATCTAGCTGAGCTTGCTTAGCTAGTTCGCGGATTAAATCGTCGCTAATTTTTGGCATTTTAGTTGAGTAGTTCATTGTAATGAAACGAATAAACTTACGTGTACCACTTGCAGGGAAGTTATCTAAAAACTTATGCAATGCTTCTTCAGCACTTTGTAGTGCAAAACGAGTCGCGTAATGGAAATACGGCGCTGCTTGCTCACGGTCACTACTTGATACTTTTTGCTCGTAGTATTTAATTGATGCCATAGCTGCATATAAGAAGCTCATTACATCGCCTAAACGTGCCGATAGCATTTCTGCTTGTTTTAACTTACCGCCAAGTACCAGTAACGAAAAGTCTGCGTACACTGCAAGTTTTGCAGATAATTTATGTACTGCTTTTTCGTAGTCACGTACTTCTGGTAATTCAGAATTAGCACTTGCTGTAAATGGTAAAACACCAAGGCGGAAAGCACGTAAGCTGTTTGCTGTGCTGTAGCCGATTGTTTTACGCAAAATGCCGTTAAATTCTTTATCTGCGCCT
Organism: Pseudoalteromonas sp. SR44-2; assembly: GCF_014163745.1. Classification (NCBI taxonomy): domain Bacteria; kingdom Pseudomonadati; phylum Pseudomonadota; class Gammaproteobacteria; order Alteromonadales; family Pseudoalteromonadaceae; genus Pseudoalteromonas; species Pseudoalteromonas sp. SR44-2. The sequence goes on from NZ_JACJDW010000002.1 coordinate 25,786, forward strand.
TTGTCTTCACTGTGAATTGACTCAACCATAGATTGTAAATATGGGTGACAACGCATAACACCTTGACCAAAGATCATTAGGTTACGTGTAAGAATGTTCGCGCCTTCTACCGTAATGGCAATCGGCTGAGCAACATAACCGCTTGCTAATGTATTTTGTGGACCGTTTTGAATCGCTTTACCTGCTTGAATATCCATTGCTGAATCAAGCACGTCGCGACCAAGCTCTGTCATATGGTATTTAGCAATTGCGGTTACTACTGATGGTTTTAAACCCATGCCTAAGCCTTCAGTTGTAAGTACGCGCATTGCTTCTTGTAGGTATGTTTTACCTGCAATGTCGGCTAGTTTTTCTTGAATACCTTCAAACTGACCAATGGCTAAACCAAACTGTTCACGCACTGCTGCGTATTCAGATGCTGATTTAAATGCAACTTGTGCTGTACTAACACCTAGCGCAGGTAATGAAATACCACGGCCAGCACCTAAACAGCTAACCAGCATTTGCCAACCACGGCCGATGTTTTTCTGTCCACCAATAACAAAATCCATTGGTACAAATACTTTGTTACCACGTGTAGTACCGTTGTAAAAACGAATACCCATTGGGTCGTGGCGATTACCAAGCTCAACACCTGGGTGCTCTTTAGGAATAAGTGCACAGGTAATGCCTAGGTTTTCTTTACCACCTAGCAGACCATCAGGGTCAACTACTTTAAATGCTAAACCAAGTACGGTAGCAATAGGTGCAAGTGTAATGTAGCGCTTGTCCCAGGTAATTTCTAAACCAAGGACTTCTTCGCCGTTGTACATACCTTTAGTTACTTTACCAACATCAGGAATACCACCTGCATCAGAACCCGCTTCTGGGCTTGTTAATGCAAAACATGGAATGTCTGTACCATTTGCTAGGCGTGGTAAGTAATGTGCTTGTTGTTCTTGCGTACCAAAGTGAAGTAATAACTCACCTGGGCCTAACGAGTTAGGAACCATTACGGTTACCGCAACTGCTGAGCTTTTAGTCGCAATTGTGCCAACAATGGTAGAGTTTGCATAAGGGCTAAACTCTAAACCACCAAACGACTTAGGAATGATAAGCGAGAAAAAACGCTCTTTTTTCAAAAATTCTAAGATGTCATTTGGTAAATGAATGCCGTTTTGAATCACTGAATCGTCAATCATGCCCAATAACTCTTTTACTGGACCGTCTAAAAATGCTTGCTCGTCTGCGCTTAATGTAGCAGCAGGTACGTCGCGAAGTGCACTGAAATCAGGTTTACCTTGGTAGATAGAACCTTCAAGCCATACATCACCCGCGTCTAGCGCTTCTTGTTCTGTGATAGAAATACTTGGTAATACTTTTTTTAGTTTTGTACGTAAACTCATGATTGAACTCATCCGACCAGCTAAATAATACCTACATTACGTCATAAAAAATCGTTTAGATCAATTACTCTATTCAATTAATTAACAGTTTTTTCAATTTATTTTCTTTACCTGAACGTAAACTGTTGAAACACAAAGGCTTACAGTTGTACGCTGAAAAAAAGTATTTTGACTAAAATGATGAATAAAACAGCAAAAGCTCTAGCGCTGTATCTATTTTTTGATGGGCATAAAAAAACGCAGCACAAATAGGCTACGTTTTTATTCAATTTATAGAGGCTACATTATCAGTTAATCTAACTAAAACTACTTAAATTTAAATCACATTGTATAAGCGCTTCAGTTAGCAACTTTAACAACTTGTTTGCCGGTAAAACCACCAGCAAGTTGTTTATTAAGCGCTTGCGATACTGACTCAGCACTAAAGTCTACGGGCGTTATTTCTGGGTATTTAATGTCGCCACTAACAACTCCTTCAAGTAACAGGTTGCCCATAAAGCTCAAGCGTTGTTGTGCGCATAAACTATTAGCAAGCCATGCACCACCAATCGATACAACGCTAATATTCGGCGCTCGGTGATACATTAAGTCTTGATCAAAACAAGGTAGCGGATTTAAGCAGGCAATACGTCCGCAAAAACGCATTAACTCAATATTACGCTGAGTACACTCACCACCTATCGTATCAATAACCGCATCAAAGCCTTGCGGGCCAAGTTCTCTGCGGATTTTTTCGCATAGCTTTTTATCGCTATAGTCAAAAACCACATCAGCGCCTAGCTGCTTAACCAATTTATGGTTACGCTTTGATGCGGTGGTAAATACATCTGCACCACGCTGTTTTGCATATTGAATAGCAAACTGCCCTACCGCTCCGGCTCCGCCTTCAATAAAAATAGTATCACCTTCACTAATGCCTATTTTATCTAAGCTGATAAGTGCTGCCATACCGGCGCATGGAAGTGTTGCTGCTATGGCCGGATTTAAACTGCTTGGCACAACCGACACTGCAAAGTTAGGCACTTTGGTGTATTCGCTCAAAGCACCTTGCTCACCAATGTTGGCATGCCACATAACCCGCTCGCCAACATTTGGAAACACACCTTTGTTAGCTTTAACCACAACACCTACGGCGTCTAAGCCTAAAATATGTGGATACTGCCATTTACAAAAGCCTGTTTTAGCAAATTGACCATCAACTGGATTTAAACCAACGTACTCTACTTTTACAAGCAGCTCGTTATCTGCACAGTCTGGAACAGGCAGCTCAGCATCCGCTAAGTCAATTGCTTCATTTGGTTCTGGCAGTACAATAGCGCGCATTGTTTGCGGGATAATGTATTCATGTAAATTTTCAGTATTTGGCATCAATATAACTCTACTTATTAGTGTCGTTTAACGCATAACTCCATTGGCCATTAAATGACTGGTAAGCATTTACTTTGGCAAGCAGTGAAGAAATTGTTGTTTCAACAGCATTTTCTTGTGCTATTAAAACATCCTGACGCGCATCTAACAACTCAAGGTAAGGAATTTGACCTTCTTCATACATTGCTTGGGCTTGTAAAAATGCTTTATTAGCAAAGTCATAGCGCTCATCGGCAAAGCGTTTTTGCTGTGCCTGATTGACCAACAATTGCAGTGAAAGTTCACTTTCACTTAGTGCAGTTAATACCACTTGTTGATAATCGCTGTATGCGGCTTCACTTAAAAACTGCTGCGCGTCGCGCTGTGCTAATAATGCTGGGTAGCTTAATAACGACCATTGTAACTGCGGTGCTACTTGCCACTGCTGATCGGTATTTTTTAAGCCTGTGCTGTCTATACTCACAACCCCTGCAAATGCAGATAAGCTAATATCTGGTAATAACGCTTTGCTAGCTGCAACACTTAAACTATTTGCTTGGCTAAAGTCAAACAGTGCACGGCTAATATCAGGACGTAAGGCAATGGCATTATTAGCGTTTTTTAGTGCAACGCTAAAGTCACGTTCAAGCACGCCTTGCTCGTTTTCAATAGCAATATTTTGCGCTAGCTTACCGCTTAGTACTGCAAGAGCAGATAAATCGCTGTATTTTGCATACTCAATGGCAGGCATAAGTGCTTGTTGCTGCCTAAGCTGCGCCATAGTACGGTTTAAATCAAGCTCGTTTGCAACGCCTTCATCAACTCGGGCTTGCAAAACGTCAATACTTTGCTCAAGGGCTTCTATTTGAAGCGCTACAATGTGTTGTTTTTCAACATTTCCTTGATAACTTACAAAGCCTTTAACAACTGACGAAACAACTTCAATTTGTAATAAGCGTACTTGCTCTGCTTGGCTCATGGCTGATGCATTTGCAGCATCAACCAACGCCGTTATACGACCAAATAAATCTAGCTGCCAATCAAGTGCAACGTTTGCACTTGATTGGCGATCAAACACGCTTGGTGCATCGCTTCGAGCTGCGCCAACATTTAAGCCACCTTGCGGAAGGTACTGGGCTTTTTGCTCTCCTAATCGGGCTAATGCACTTTTAAGTGTTAACTGGCTTGTTTGCAAATTATAGTTATTTGCAAGCGCACCAGTAACAAGTTCATTTAGCTGATCAGAATTAAGCTTTTTCCACCAGTTTATTTCATCAGCAACGCTAACGTTACTTGCAATATTAGCTTTAGCAACAAATTCGTTAACCGCTTTTTGCTCGCTCATGGTGTCTATTTTACTCGCACACCCTGCTAAAAACGCAGCGACTAATACCGCACTGACAGTTAGACTTGTTTTAAGTCTTTTTTGCATTAATTTAGTCATGAGTATTCTCCTGCGCTTTCTCTTTTTTGTTAGTCACTAGCATATAAAATACCGGCGTAAACAATAGGCCAAACACGGTTACACCTATCATGCCTGAGAATACTGCGTTACCCATTGCGTGTCGCATTTCGGCGCCCGCACCTGTGGCAAGTACTAACGGTACAACACCTGCTGTGAATGCAATTGACGTCATTAATATTGGGCGTAAACGCATACGACATGCCTCAAGTATTGCCTCTAAGTGCGATAAGCCTGAGTCGTGTCTATCTTTTGCAAACTCAACCATCAATATCGCATTTTTAGAAGCCAACGCAACCAGAACTATGAGCGCTATTTGGGTGAATATGTTGTTGTCAGAGCCAACAAACCACACACCTAACAAGGCTGAGAAGATAGTCATAGGTACAATTAATATAATTGCCAGTGGTAAACGTAAGCTCTCGTACTGCGCTGCAAGTACCATAAATACAAGTAATACAACTAACGGGAATACATAAACCATGGTGTTACCGGCAAGTACTTGCTGGTATGTTACTTCAGTCCACTCATACTCAATACCTGTTGGTAGTGTGTCTGCGAGTACTTTTTCAATAGCAACTTGTGCCTGATCAGAGCTATAACCTGGCGCTGGGCTACCATTTAACTCTGCACTTGGGTAACCGTTGTAATGCATAACACGGTCAGGACCAATTGTTGGTGTTACTGTTAATACAGAGCCTAATGGCACCATATTACCTGAGCGGTTACGTACTTTTAAATTAAGTATTTGATCAGGGTCTAAGCGGTAGTCAGCATCAGCCTGTGCATTTACTTGGTACGTACGGCCAAACATATTAAAGTCATTTACGTACACAGAGCCTAAATAAATTTGCAGAGCATTAAATACTTCATCAAGTGGAATACCTTGAATAAGCGCTTGCTCACGGTCAATATCAATATCCATTTGTGGAACTTGAATACGGAAACTTGAGTACAGACCCATTAATGCAGGGTCTTGTTGCGCTTTACCAATAACGGCTTGCAGGCTATTAAATAGTGCTTCAAACCCTTTATTAGCTCTGTCTTCTATTTGCAGTTTAAAACCACCGGTAGTGCCCAAACCTTGAATTGGCGGCGGTGGAAATACCGCAACAAATGCCTCATCAATGGCAGCAAAACGTTTATTCAACTGCGCCGCTATCGCCATCGCTGATTGGCTCGGATCGGTACGTTTGTCAAAGCTCTCAAGTGGTGTAAATACAATGCCACTGTTAGGGCTGTTTGTAAAACCGTTCACTGATAAGCCAGGAAAAGCAACAGTATGTGCAACGCCTGGGACTTCTAATGCAATTTGCTGCATTTGAGCAAGTACGTCTTCAGTACGATCAAGGCTTGATGCGTCAGGTAACTGCGCAATAGCCACTAAATACTGTTTGTCTTGCTGTGGAATAAAGCCACCTGGTACGGTATCAAATAACTTAATTGTGCCGCCAACAAGTGCAATATAAGCCACCATTACAACAACGGTCATACGGATTAGTTTTTGTACCAGTTTTTCGTACCCTTTAGCACCACGATTAAATACGCGGTTAAATGGTTTAAATAACCAACGGCCAAACAATTTATTAAGTAAACGCGTGAACGCATCTGGTTTTGCATCGTGTGATTTTAATAACAATGCAGCAAGCGCAGGCGATAACGTTAATGAGTTAAACGCTGAGATAATCGTCGAAATTGTAATCGTAAGGGCAAATTGCTTATAAAACTGACCTGATAAACCGGTAATAAACGCAGTAGGAATAAATACAGCACTTAGTACTAATGCAATGGCAATAATAGGGCCTGTTACTTCGCTCATTGCAACGCGGGTTGCTTCAAGAGGCGATAAACCATTTTCGATATTACGCTCTACGTTTTCAACAACTACAATCGCATCGTCTACAACAATACCTATGGCCAATACTAAACCAAACAACGACAAGGTGTTAATTGAGACACCTAACCACTGCATTACAGCAAACGTACCAATGAGTGAAATAGGCACGGCAATTAACGGAATAATAGATGCACGCCACGTTTGTAAAAATACAATAACAACAATAACTACCAGTACAATTGCTTCAAGCAAAGTGGCAATTACCGCGTCAATTGAGCCGCGAACAAATACCGTAGGGTCGTACACAATGTCGTATTCAACACCAGTAGGGAAATCTTTTGATAAGCGCGCCATTGTTTCGCGTACTTGATCAGAAAGCTCAATAGCGTTTGAACCTGGACGTTGGAATATTGGCATTGCAAGTGCTGGTTGGTTGTCAAGCTCTGCACGCAGTGCGTAAGTGTCTTGGCCTAAATCAACACGGGCTATATCAGATAAACGCGTTAACTGACCTTCGTCGCCTACTTTAATAATAACTTGTTCAAATTCTTCAATACTGTTTAAACGACCTTTAACGTTTAACAATATTTGAAATTGACTGTCGTTTGAAATTGGTTGCGCACCTAAGCTACCTGCAGCAACTTGCTGGTTTTGCGAGCGAAGTGCTGTTACTACATCTGTTGCTGTTAATTCGCGTGCAGCAAGTGCATCTGGGTTTAGCCATACTCGCATTGAGTATTTGCCAGCACCAAACATGCGAATATCACCTACGCCTGGTAAGCGCGCAATTTCATCTTTAATGTTTAAATCAGCATAGTTAGATAAGTAAGCTGTGTCGTGCGTTTTTTCAGGTGAGTATAAATGCACTACCATGGTTAAATCGGGTGATGACTTTTCAGCCACAACACCTAAACGCTGTACTTCTTCTGGCAAACGCGGAAGTGCACTGTTTACACGGTTTTGTACTTGTACTTGAGCACGGTCTAAATCGGTACCTAACGCAAAAGTTACCGTTAGAGTCATACGGCCATCACTAGTACCTTGCGAAAACATATATAGCATGTTTTCAGTGCCGTTAATTTCTTGCTCCAGCGGTGTTGCCACTGTTTGCGCAATAACGGTAGGGTTAGCACCTGGGTAGTTGGCGGTAACAACAACTGTTGGAGGAACTACTTCTGGGTATTCACTTACTGGTAATTGGAATAGTGATATGCCACCAGCAATTAAAATAACCAACGAAAGCATAGCCGCAAATATTGGGCGCTGTATAAAGAAATGCGAAAATTTCATCAATAAACCTTATTGCTTAGCCACAAGTTGTGCGTTGTCGTTTGACAATGTAAATGCCACACCGCTTGTATCAATTGTTACTGTTTGAGGAGAGATTGGCATACCAGGACCAACGCGAGCAGGACCATTTACTGCAATTACATCACCTTTGCTAAGGCCTGAAGTAACCGCACGTAATGCACCGTAACGCTCACCAATAGTAATTAGTTTGTATTCAAGTACGTTGTTTTCGCCAACGGTTAATACAAAACGATTTTTAAGGTCGGTACCAATTGCACGCTCAGGAATAATAACTTTTTCACTCACTTCATTAGCCGCTAACTTAATGCGTGCAAATGAACCCGCTCGAAGTTGATTACTATCTTCATCAAATACTGCACGTACACGTAATGTGCCCGTTGATGAATTAATTTGGTTATCAATAAAGTTAATGTAGCCTTTATATGCAAAATCACTTTGACCCACTTTTTGCATTACAACAGTTTGATGGCTCGCAGCAGTAACATCATTAAAAGAGCTATTCCATGTGCGTTCATCAACATCAAAATAAGCGTACATAGCTTGGTTTGAAACAATCGATGTTAATACGCTTTGACCCGCAAGTACGTTATTACCTTTAGTAATATTTGCACGAGAAATAATGCCGTCAATTGGTGATACTACTGACGTAAATTCTAAATCAAGTTCTGCTGAAGTAAGTTGTGCTTGCAGTGCAGAAAGCTGTGCTTCGCGTTGGCGCAGTGTTGAAGTACGCGCTTGTGCTTGCTCTGTAGAGATTGCCTTACGGTCTAATAAGCGTACCGCACGTTTGTCTTCACTTTTAGCTTGTTCAAGTGCGGCTTCTGCACTTTTAATTTGCGCTTTTAAGCTTGCAACAACCGCTGCAAATGGGCGAGCATCTAATTGAAATAAAACATCGCCTTGCTTAACCACGTCGCCTTCTTTAAATTCAATGCTATCGATGATTCCTGATACACGCGGCATTAAAGCAACTTCTTGTGGAGACTCTAAACGAGTTGTATATGTGTGCCAGCTCTGTACCGGCTTAACAAGCACCTGTGCTACATCAATTGGTTGAAGTTGCTGTGCAGGTGCTGATTGAGCTGTGCTCTCATCAGCACAACCCGCAAGTGTAAAAGATGCCGCAGTAAGTGCAGCAGCAATTAGATATTTGTTCATGAAGACGCTCCATTGTTGATTAGCCTCGCATAATACGGATTAAACCCGTGTGTAAAAACCATAGATTTTTAAATTCATTAATGCCAAAATGGCATCAATAGATTAGTTAAGGTGTAATAATGGATACAACAAGTCGACTTTTAATGTTACTTGAAGTAGTTGAGCAAGGCTCTTTTGCTAAAGCTGCAGAAATACGCAACATAGATCGCTCTGTTATATCTAAACAAATTAGCCGTTTAGAGGATGAGTTAGGCGTTAGGTTACTTAACCGAACTACCCGTTCATTTTCGCTCACAGCGGCAGGCGCCGAAATGATCAAAAAAGCCGCAGAGCTTAGAGAGCTGCTCGGCGAAACCGTGCGCATGGCTGAAAACTACCATTTAGAGCCGCGCGGCGTTTTAAAAATCACTTCATCAACACTTATTGGTCGTCGTTATTTACAACCTGTACTTAATGATTTTCAAAAACGCTTTCCGCAAGTAGAAGTTGAACTGCGCTTAGACGACAGATTAGTAGACATAGTCTCTGAAGGATTTGATTTGGCTTTTCGTGTAGGAGAGCCTAAAGACTCGTCACTTATTGCACGTAAAATAGCGCGTAATCGATTATTAATTTTAGCTGCGCCACAGTTTATTGAAACTTATGGTATGCCAAAAACAATGGAAGAGTTAGCGAAATTACCAGCAGCAAGCTATGCCAGTAACTCTATTCGAGTAGAAACAATTGATTATTACGATAGTAAAGGTGAGCGCTGCGAGCAAAAAATAAAAAGTGTGTTTCGTGCTAATGATGCCGAGTCATTGTTAATGAAAACATTATCGGGTACAACTTACTTTGTCGCCCCTGCATTCATTATTGGTGATGAAATAATACAAGGTAAGTTAGTGCCTTTATTGACCGATGTAAAATTGATGGAATTTAGCGCGATGTATGCCGTATATCCGCATCGAGATTTACCAGTAAGAACCCGATTATTTTTTGATGCTGTACGCGAGCATTTAGGAAAAGATAAACCGATTTGGGAAAACGGGATCCCTAACTTTGAACAAATGTACTAAATAGCACGACTTACGCAACAACTGCCTGGTAATCATTTTCTTTTTTAAACTTACAATACACTTTATTGCGACCAAATTGCTTTGCTTTGTATAACTGTTTATCTGCTTGGTTTACAAAGCTTTCCAATGAATTGGTACTTTTAAATTTTGCGACACCAATACTGGTTGTAACATTGATTGCAAGGCCGTCAATGTCGAATGTGGTATTTTCAAAACGTGCTCTTATTTGTTCAGCGGTTTTCAGCGCGGCCTCATCATTTTCAAAAGAGCTAAATAAAGCAAACTCCTCACCGCCGACTCTAAATACATACCCTCTTCCCAGCACAACTCTTAATAAAGTAGCCACTTCGACAAGTACTTGGTCACCCACACCATGGCCATACTCATCATTTACTTGTTTAAAAAAATCTAAATCAAGTAAGAATAAATATAACTGTGACTTATCTTGTAGTTCTACTTCAAAGTAGTGGTTCATTGAAAGGCGATTGCCTGCCCCCGTTAGTGGGTCAAGTAACGCTAAATTTTTAAGTCGCCTTGAAAAGTGTGAACGACTTCCTTCAAAAACATGAGAAATCGCCCAAATACTTAAATAAGCACAGAGTAGATTAAGAGATAAGTTAAAAGTCTCAAAAGGGGCAAGAGTAGACTGACTACCTAAAATAAACACTTGGATCACTAATAAATTTGCAGAGAAAATTACACCATATTGTTTACCCAATAGTAGGTAGTACAAAATAGGTAATGCAAACGACCATACATACACACCGTTACGAGGCGACGCCAAAGATGTACCCAAAATAACGATGAATGTGATAAGTGCGCACATTACAACGGATTGCCAAAACTGTAATGGGCGGCGTTTAAGTGAAATATAAGTAAATATACAATAAATAGAAAAACAGATTTCGATATAGCCTAGCAATGGAAAATTATTTACGGTCAAATTAACACTCGCAAATACTAGCGATAAAACACCAAAGCAAAGGCACATTCCTCTTAGAACGTCTTTTCTTAATGATTTAGTGCTATTAAGGGCTGCGATATCCATTCTAATCACTTAATAAAAATAAAAAGTAAGTTTAACGTGAAAATACAATTTAACAAGCTTTGTTACTCTAAAACCATGTAAACACTCCCTTTTATAGATATTTTAGGAACACATTTGATGTTTTCGTTTACAAATTAGTTCTAAAAATTAACCACCTAACATAGATAAATTAGTGGTGATGCCCGTATTACCTTGATGCAAAAGATGAGTTGGCTTTTTAGTTTTAATATAACGAGATAACAATGCCATTAATTCACTATTCGAACTGTCGTTCATATATTCTCTTAGCGAAATACCCTCTTCAGAAAACAAACACAAGTGCAAATTTCCTTTTGCTGTAACCCTTAGTCGATTACAGGTACTACAAAAGTCGTTACTGTAAGGCATTATTAAACCAATTCTGCCTTGATAATCAGGATGAGCAAACTCTTGAGCAGGACCTGCTGATGCACTACGCGCAACTTGCTGCCAGCCCGTTTGTAGTAGCTGAGTTTTTAAAACTTGCCCAGAAACATGGTTAGCATCAAAAAAGGCTTTGTTGTCGTTTGTTTGCATCAATTCTATAAAGCGGATGGTAACGGGGCGGTGTTTAACCCAATTTAAAAATGTATCAAACTCTTTTGCGTTGTATTGCTTCATCAGCACGCTGTTTATTTTTACCGAATCAATACCCGTTTCAAGCGTAGTATCAATACCTTTCATTACTGAGGTAAATTTGTCATGCCCAGTAATGGTGTTAAACATGCGTGAGTCTAAACTATCAATGCTTACATTAATGGCGTTTAAGCCTGCATCTACCCAGTCATGAATATTCTTATGAAGAGAAAAACCATTGGTGGTCATTGCAATTTTTTTTATGCCCGCAACATCTTTTGCCGCGCGAACAACATCTATAAAGTCTTTTCTAAGGGTTGGCTCTCCGCCAGTGATCCTTAATTTTTCAATACCATGGTGTGCAAACGCTTTAAGCGTATTGCTAATTTCATCAATTGTGAGAAAGCCACGGTCGTGACCGCCCTGATAACCATCTGGTAAACAATAAACACACTTAAAATTACATACATCCGTAATAGACAAACGTAAGTAACTAAACTCTCGCCCTGTTGGGTCGATTAGCATAAATAAACCTTAACTAATATCAACACGTAATAACAACCTGATACCAATTTGCAATAATACTTAATCGTTTAATTAAGCGAATTGGTATAAACAACGCTACCTATTGATACATAAATAATAATTACATAAATATATTTAATAACTTAAAGGGGCAGCCTAAAGCATACCCCTTTAATTATTTTTGTTTTACGCTTCTAAGCCTTTTTTAAGTTCGCTTGGCTTCATTGGTAGGTCGCGTAAACGAACGCCTACAGCATTAAACACTGCATTACCAATAGCAGGAGCAACCCCTATCACGCCAGGTTCGCCTAAACCAACTGGAAACTCATCGCTTTGTAAAAACTCGATGTCCATATCTGGCACATCTTGCATTCTTAGCGGTAAATAAGTATTAAAGTTAGTCGCTGATACCTGTCCATCTTTATACGTATTTGACTCATGCAATGCAAGGCTGCTGCCCCATAGTAACGACCCTTCAATTTGCGCCAGTGCGCCATCAGGGTGAACTATTAAGCCCGCATCTACAACAACATAAAGCTTTTTAAGCGTTATTTTACCACTATCACGGTTAACGTGAACATGCGCTGCGGTTGCAAGCCATGCTGGCATTGTACGTTCTTGCCCTGAGCTTACAGAAAAACCAATGCCTTCGTCTTTCGCCAATTTTACAGAGGTTACTTTGTCAGACACCGTTTTAAGCACATTACGTAAGCGCAGTGCTCCGCCAACGCTCTCAGGTGCTTTACCTGCTTGTTTGCCTTTACCATCTAACATTTCAATTCTAAATTGAACTGGATCTTTGCCTTGCTTATGGGCAATTTCATCAATAAACGACTCAAGGCTCCAAGCAATCCAACCTGGCCCTACTGAACGTAACCAACCTGGAGTAAAGGTGCTTTGAGCAACTTCGTTATTAATAGCGCGTGCACGATGACTGCTCATGCTATACCAATGATCAGCGCCCGATGCCGAAAATGCATCAAATTTACCTTTACCATCAACACCCGGTGATAAAAACGCTGGTGCCATTGCTTTAGTAGGCCAACCTGCAGCAAATGCATGCTCTAAACCAGTAAAAGTACCGTTTTTATCAAACGACGCCGTCATTTTTGCAGCAGATGCAGAACGAGACTGATCGAATAAACTATCGTCTGCTCGTGTAAATACCAGTTTTACTGGTTTACCTACTGCTTTTGCGGTTAGAGCTGCAGGTACAGTCCAATCACCAAATAATCGACGACCAAAACCACCACCTAAATAATAAGGACGAATAATTACTTTGTTTTGTTCTATTTCGAGTGCTTTAGCAAGCGCAGGTAATGTAAGTGACTGCCATTGGTTACCTGTATGAATAATCCAATTTCCGTCTTTAAACTCTGCAACCGCATTTAATGGCTCTAGCTGATAATGACTCGCTGTCGCTGTGGTATACATTGATTCTAACGACTCACTAGCGTCTGCTTGGGTTTTCTTTATATCGCCTTCATCAACAAACAAAGTACCCGAGTCGCGTTGCTCGCATAATCGCTTACCTTGTTTTTGAATATCAGCTTCAGATATATTTGCCGACTCACCTTTTTTGTAACTCACCTTTAAAGCATCTACTGCTTTAATGGCACTTGGGTAACTATCAGCTAATACAACAACCCAGCCTTGCACTGTGTTACTAGGGTCATTTAAAATTTCATAGCCTTTGTAACCTTTAATTGTTTTTGCTGCACTATCGTCAACGTTTGTCACTGTACTGCCATAACGAGTTGGTGGAATAACTGGACGCGCGTACAACATGCCTTCAACTTCTACATCTATCCCATATACTGCAGTACCATTTGTTTTGGCTGGTATATCAAGCGCTTTAAAGTCTTGTTTAAGCCCCGTTAAATGACGTTTATTAGCAGGTTTTAGTGGCAAGTTTACAACTTCATCACTTGTAAATGTGCGATTAAACTCGCCTTTTTTAACTATTTCTGCGTAACTAACCGATTTTTCGCCTGCAATAATATAGCCCTTTTCAGCACGACATTTATCTGCAGTCACGCCGAGCATTTTCGCTCCAGCTTCTATTAATGCAATTCGACCTGCAGCACCGGCTTGAGATAATGGCTTAAAGCTTTGAAATACAGACCACGAACCACCTGTTACCATAAAGCCCCATTTTTCATGAGTATCTACGTAGGTAATTGATACTTTATCCCAATCACATTCAAGTTCATCAGCCACAATACGCGCAAGAGCAGTACCAATATGTTGACCCATTTCAGCTTTTGCAATACTTACTTCTACGGCGCCGTCGGTGCTCATAGTCCACCAAATAGTGGGTGAAAAAGCTTGTTGCGCAATTGATTCTTTTGCACTGAGCGAACCCGAAAATAACGCAGGGGCAAACGCCATGACTAAACCTGCGCTAGCAGTGCCAATCATAAACGAGCGACGATTTAAATTAACGGTTTCGCTATTTTTTTGAAATAATTTTTTCATTATCGGCTCCAGTTAAGCGTCTTGTGCATTTGGATCAAATATATTTACTACACTTTGTGACTCATCTGCAGCGCGTTGAATAGCAGTTTTAATACGTTTATAAGCCATACAGCGACAGTAGTTACCGTTCATATGGCTTACTATCTCTTCATCTGAAGGACTTGGATTAGCTGCCAGTAATGTAGCCGCTTGCATTATTTGCCCAGACTGACAGTAACCGCACTGTGGTACTTGCTCTTCAACCCATGCTTTTTGAAGTGGGTGTTCGTTATTAAGTCCTTCAATAGTGGTAATGTTTTTTCCTGCAATTGCGCCAATTGGTAAAACACATGAGCGAGTTGCCTGCCCATCTAAATGCACCGTACACGCACCACACATTGCAATACCGCAACCAAACTTCGTCCCTTTTAATCCAATTTCATCACGAATAACCCATAACAATGGTGTATCTTCACTTGCGTGTGATTCAACCACCTTGCCATTAATTGTAAACGTCACCATAGCTTGCCCCTTGATTAAGCTTTATAGCCCCAATATTAGTTAATACGTTGGCTTTTACCGTTAAAATTGTTGTAACTACTCACTCTAAAAACATCATTTACTATGTAATACCCATTGTATTCACAGCTAAATACTTTAAACATAATCGTAGTTACAACTGATATAATTCAATTACTTTTTGTGTACTTTTAATTCATGCTTCGCTATAAAATTACTCAGCTGCAGTTGCGTATCTATATCTACACTCGCACTACTTAAATTAATTGTATTGACGACTTCACTGCTGGAACGCAGTAATTGCTGTGCCCCCTTATCAGAAGTTAAGCTTGTAAGCTTTGATAAATCAACCGCTGGGAATATAGCGGGTACACCTAAACGCTCGCCATAGTTTGCACACCAGCGCGAGGATTCACGTGTGAAACCTGTAACTAATGCAGCTAGATCTTGCGTTTTAAGCTCAACCTGATCGGCAAGCATAAATAAAATTCCATCATAAGCATGGTGTTTAGATAGCGCTTGCGAAGCGACAGCAATTGAAACACCTAAGCCGTCATCCCATCGTTTGTTTTCAATAATATGTATATTTGAATGCCCGCTGAGTGCTTTTACTACCTCTGCGTGCCACTTTCCTGTAACTACATATACGGGTGAATCATCAAGCGCTTGCAGCACTTCAACCGCTCGCTCAATCATTGTTTGCCCTAAGCCCACATCGGCTATTAGCTTACAACCATCAAAACGAGATGATTGGCCTGCTGCCAACACTACTTTTGCAATCAGCACGGCTCTTGCCCCCAATGGCTAAGTGATTGGGCATCTTTATCACACAGCACTGCATGTATTTCGCTGATCAACGATAGTGCAATACTCTCTGGCGAGTCGCCCCCTAAATTTAAACCGACAGGCCCAAAAACAGGAGACTTAATTTGTGAAACACGCGTATTTGCGTGCTCTAAAACTTGCTCACGCCTGTGCTTAGGACCCAATAACCCTATATATTTAAACGGTACATCTTTAAATTGAGCCAACGTACTGGCGTCAAGTTCAACGCTGTGAGCCATTAAAATAGCAGCATCGACTTTATTAGTTATGCAATATTCTTTTAACTCACTCGGTGTGATGCGCAAAATAGCATCAGCATTTTTAAAATATTGCCTTTTTGCATTAGCCGCGCGTGTATCCCATACCGTTACACTCCAACCAAGTTGTTTGGCAAATGTATAAACCGGAACTGCATCTGCGCCACCACCTACTATTAATAAATGAGGCGGCGGATAAATAGAGGTTTGCAAGCACGTAGCGCCTTGTAATTCTACCAATTGCGCTTTGCGGTTCATTGATAAACCATGCAACTCATCATTTTGCGAAAATACACCACTACCGGCTGGCAAAATGGGGCTTACTTGTTGAAGATATCGCCCTGGTTTATTCTCATTAAGTGCTTTAGATACAAGCTCTAACTGTAAATAGTCATTAGCTTTGTGAATGGGCTGCAGTAAAATATGTACTATGCCCCCACAACCAATGCCAAGTTGAAATGTTAAATCGTCTTCATCGGTGGCATCATAACTAATGGTTTTACTGCTTAAACTACTCATTACTTGTTTAGCATGGCGTTGTATGTCAGCTTCTAAACAGCCACCCGAAAGCATCCCCAAGCGCTCGCCTAGGCTCGAAATAAGCATCATAGCCCCTAGCTTTCTGTAACTAGAGCCTTCAATTTTGTACAAAGTAGCTAAAACCCATTCTTGGTTATCCCTGTCGGGATACCAAGTGTTTAAGATACTTTTCAAATCTGTAACCATATATTGCCCTTTAAAAAGCATTTTTGCGTTTAAAAACAAATCAGCCTAAACAGCTAATTTAAAACTTAATAATTCACGCACAATTTAATTTTCTATTATATCGTTTAAGGTCTCAATTAACTCATCAAATTGATCATTAACGCTTTGGCGTTGTTTATCATTTAGAGTTGAGTTTAATTCGTAGAGTAAATTTATATATAAATCTAAGTTTGTTTCATTGGTTTTCAATAGTGCGTCGCTCATATATAGTTCGCGCTCTTTAATAACTGTACTCAACTGATTTATAAATTCTTTTTTTGTTATTTCAACATTTTCAAATACCTGTTTGGCTGCATTCAAACGGGTTTGTTTGTATTCCAACCACAACATTCCAGAGTCTTGATGTTGCTCATTAGTTGATTTAATCAGCGCTTTTTGTTGTTTATTAAGCTTGCCGATCCACTGCTCGTAGTATTCAAATTGCTCCTCCAAACGCTCACTTTTTCGCTCAAGCGGGGTTTGTTCGTCAAACTCTTCACGTTCGTCGTTAATTTTTATTTGAATATTGTTTAAAAGTTCTTCTCTTTGCTCACTTGATAAGGTTGCCCCAAGCTCTGCTAAAGGCATGTGCGCGTATTCGAGTAAGTTTTGCCAATGCTTTTTAGCAAAAACCACCTGCTCTTTTAACTGCTCGGTGCTTAGCGTGCTGTTAAAAAGTGCCTTAATATTTTGAATGTCTTGTTTGTAGGCTGGTAGCTGCGTACTTCTATGCCACGCTTGAGTCGTGTTAATAATCTGTTTGAGCTGCTTATTTTGTGTTTTATTTAAATCAATATAATCATCTACCCAAAATGACGAAAGCCAGCTCAAGTTGTTATAAGTGAATGAGGCTGAACAGCTACACAAAAATACCATACTGATAGCAAAGCATGCATTTATCACTTTTTTAGCTTTAAGATTATTAAGCATCACTTTCCTTATTTTAAATTTTATAATCATGAAAACCCTATTTGATAATAATTATCATTTAAGTATTGACTTGCGCGTTAATCTAACTAATAATCATTATCAGAAACAAAGTGTACCGACCTCAGTGCCTATGGAAGGATATTCAGCAAGGATGCTGACACATTAAAAGAAGAACGTGCCGCTTCGTGGTATTACTTACTCGACCCAAGTAATAACACCAAATATCACATTTACTTGCTACATTGCTCATATTAGTGACGGTTAATATGACTCAAAAAAGCCCTAACGGGCTTTTTTTATATCTTTAAATTTTCTATAAAATCTGTATCTTACACTTCTTAAACTCATTTACTTACCTTGAAAGTCCACCGCGCTGTTATTTACATTTTATACGCACGATCTTATAAGGTACCTCCTTGCGTTTACACTAAAGCTGGCGTAAAACATAACAGTAGACACCCTTTTTTGCATCTATTTATAGTAACCGATTTAGTCTTTACATAAATGTATTGGGTATTAAACGTTTATAATGTGCAAATAGTGCAAAAATTTAATAAATTAGCATTTAACTATGGCCTGTTGACCTTTTAGGATTAAAATTTGTTCTATCTAGGCGCTATTTAATCGCGGCGCGAAGTTTGTAACTTAGTAAGCTCATTAAAAAACCGAGCAACAAAGACCAAACCGCCTCAAGCGCGAGCCTAAATAGCAGTGGATGTTTAATCTAAAAAATGTACTGGCCCTAAAATCTATCGAAACTATTACTAATTGGAGACATTAATATGTCACAGTTTAATTTAAAAGCACTTATTCTTGCTGGCGTTTTACTTGCCAGCCCTTTCGCTCATGCAACATTAGAAGATGGCATAAGAGCAGCTAACGAAGGTGAATTTGCAGTCGCCCTAAAAGAATTCCAATACCTAGCAGACAAAGGTTTTGCGCCAGGAATTTACGAACTAGCCAAATTATACGAAGGTGGATACGGTGTAACACGCGATTACCGCAAAGCAGCTGCACTTTATCAACAAGGCGTTAAAAAGAACCACGCTGATTCGATGTTTGCTCTAGCTGTTTTATACGATGAAGGTAAAGGCGTTAAACTTGATCATCAAATGGCAGTTACCTTATTTGAAAAAGCAGCTAAGAAGAATTTACCTGCAGCTCAATTTAATTTGGGCGTAATGTACGCTAATGGCGTGGGTGTTACACGAGACTATGAAGCGGCACGTAATTGGTACGAAAAAGCAGCTGCAAACAATTACTCTTTAGCGCAATTTAATTTAGCCCTCATGTATTTTGAAGGACTAGGTATGCCAAAAGATTTAGAAAAGTCATATATTTGGAATACTATCGCTGAGTACAACGGCAATATGCAAGCGAGTCATAGCCGTAAACTTGATGAGCGTAAAATGCTGCCTAAAGAAATTGAAGAAGCTAAAGAAAAAGCCGATGCCATTTATGCAAAAATACAAGTGGGTACCTATGCTGGCGAAGGTCGCTTATTTTAAAGTCTTATTTTAGAGTTTAAGACCGTAGCTTTAAACTAATCTAAAAAAGGCTGAATTACGTTATGTAATTCAGCCTTTTTAATATATCTTGATTAGCAAGTTAAAACCTATTCAACTTTACCAAATCAGCACCCTATTATTTTATGTAAAGCCACTTTAGAAGCTTAATAATAAGTTTGCTTTGATTTAGTAGCATAACAATGCGAGGATTAAACGAGCCCGATACTAACGTATTTTTAGCATGGCTAAACGTTAAAAACCCTTCTATGCCATGATAATGCCCCATTCCTGAATGCCCTACACCACCAAAGGGAGCATCATCAGCAGTTACTTGCACTAAGGTGTCGTTTATTGCCACAGTGCCACTGATTGTTTGCTTCATAATGTATTCTTGAGCTTGCTTATCTTGGCCTAAAATATAAAGCGCTAATGGGTGATGATGGGCTTTAATATAGTCAATTGCGCTGTCGAGCTTTTCGTAACTCATTATTGGTAGTATTGGACCAAATAACTCCTCTTGCATAAGCTGCATTTCGTCAGTTACTTGAGTCACTAAATGCAGCCCCATACGATGCTTTTCTGCATCTTGTTGGTTTTGTTCAAGTGGCTTGATGATGTTTGCGCCAAGCTCTTGGGCTTGCTCTAAGTAGGTTGCCAAACGTTTATAGTGTACATCGCTAATAATAGAGGTTAAGTTTTTACCTTCAACACCGTCTTTAAAATGCTTTTTATACAGCTCGCATAATTGCTGAATAAGCTGATGCTCAAGCTCCTTGGGTACAAATACGTAGTCGGGTGCAACGCATATTTGCCCTGCGTTGGCCATTTTACCAAATAGTAAGGCTTGTGCCGCTTTTTTAATATCGGCATTTTGCGTAATTACAACTGGCGATTTACCACCGAGCTCAAGCGTTACCGGCGTTAAATTACGACTTGCTGACGCCATTACTAACTTACCTACGTTCGTTGAACCCGTAAATAATAAATGAGCAAATGGCAGTGATGAAAACTGTGCGGCTACGTCGCTACCGCCTTGTATTATTTTACAATGCGCTTGCATGTCGTCTTTAAATATTTTTTCGATAACGGCGTTTGTATACGGTGTAAACTCGCTTAATTTAAGCATGACTCTATTACCAGCGGCTAAGGCGGTAAGCACAGGTACTAACGCTAGCTGAATCGGGTAATTCCACGGTGCAATAATACCAACCACACCTTTGGGCTGATAATTAACACTGACTTTTGAAGGCCACAAACTTAAACCTACAGAGCGATTACTTGGCTTTACCCATTTTGGTAATTTTTTAATAATGTGCGCGAGTGTTTGCACTGTAGGTAATATATCGCCGAGTAAGGTATCGAAAGCGGTTCTGTAACCAAAGTCTTTTGAAGCAGCATCCACTAGCTCTTGCTCAAGCTCAACAATACGTACACGGAGTTTTTTCAATAAAACGAGACGTTTATCAAGTGGCAAGTAAGGCATTTCGAGAAAGCTTTTTTGCAATTCATCAAATTGGGGAATTAAAGGCATTGCCTGTGATGTCTCAGTGCTCAAAATAGGTTACTCAATTTTTAAAGTTATTAACGACTATAACCTTGTTCTGTTTTTCGAGCAATAACACTAATTATCTAAAAAAGAGCTTCTTAGGCAATATAAATAAGCATAAAGAGTAGCTTTGTTTAAATTGTAAATATAAACAAAGCTACTCTGGCATAGGTTGGTTGGAACTAATTTAGTTCAGCTTTAAAAGCCAAATACTTGGGCTGCAATCGTCATTGTAACCAGCGTAATTAATACAATAGCCACAATGTTTAGCACAAACCCCGCTCTTATCATGTCGCGTATTTGAATTTGCCCTGAGCCAAACACAATAGCATTTGGTGGTGTCGCTACCGGCATCATAAATGCACAACTACACGCTATAGCTGCAGGAATAACCCAAACCAATGGTGAACCTGTTATAGACTCTGCAACGGGCCCTAACAAAGGAAGAAAGCCTGCTGCAGTTGCTGTATTGCTTGTGATCTCAGTTAAAAACGTAATTAATGCCACAACAACAAGTACACTCATAACAAGTGGAATAGTGCTAGCACCTTCAATTAGATGAGCAATAAATTCAGCAAGCCCTGATGACTTAATTTGAGATGCAAGTGTAAGCCCGCCACCAAATAATAATAAAACGCCCCACGGCACTTTAGCTGCGCTTTCCCAATCAAGGATACGCTCATCTTTGCCTTTATTCGCTGGCATTACAAACAACAGCAATGCCGCTGCAATTGCAATAGTAGTATCTGAAATATTAAGACCTGTTATATCACCTAATAGAGGTCTAAATATCCAACACAGTGCTGCTAAAACAAACACAAATAACACGCCTTTTTCGGCGCGCTGCATTATACCTAGGCTTTTTAACTGTGTTGAAAACACCGCTTTTGTATCAATTTTTTGATCGTTTTTAACATTAGCATCTACTTTATACGCAAATTTAGTAAGCCAAACCCAGCTAATAATTAGCATGCCTAAAGACAGTGGTACGCCTACAATCATCCATTGCGCAAAGCCAATTTCTATTTGGTAACTATCTGACAAGTAAGCAGCCATTAAAGCATTAGGCGGAGTACCAATTAAGGTAGCAATACCACCAATACTTGCACCATAAGCGATTGATAACAGTAAAGCCTTACCAAAACCTTCATTACTCGGGTCTGATTGCTTAACTAAATTAGTAATTGAAAGCGCAATAGGCAGCATCATTACAGCTGTTGCGGTATTAGACATCCACATCGACAAAAATGCGGTTACCAGCATCATTGCTAAAATTTGCAAGCTTGGCTTTTTACCCGCATATAACATGGTGCTTAGCGCAATACGTTTATGTAACCCCCAACGCTCCATAGCAATAGAAATTAAAAAACCACCTAAAAATAAAAATATTAGCGGGTGCGCATACGGGGCAGCCACGCTTTTAATTGCTGCTATATCAGCAAGTGGTGATATTACCAGAGGGAGCAAAGCAGTTGCTGGAATTGGTACTACTTCGCTCACCCACCACGACGCCATCCAAAATGCTAAACCTGCGGTTTTAAATGCCGCTACAGACATACCCGTTGGTGGATCGAGTAAACATGTTAATAGCATTACTAATGGGCCAAGTATTAATAAAAACCTTTGAAAATGTCTTTTATTATCTGGTTTTTGCGTGAGTATATTATCTGTCATGGCAGGCCTCTAAAATTTGTATTTAAGACCAAGCGCAACACTGCTGTCGTCTTGTTCTTCTAAATTAAGGTCAGTGTATAAAAGGTAAGCAGTTGTTTGCTTATCAAATACATAGTCAAGGCCCGTAGTCCATTGCGTTGCCTCAGAAGTTTGACGAAGTAAAGAGTCATCTTTAGCAAACTGTAATTTAGGTACCCATTTATCAAGCGTATAGCTTGCACTTAACACATAACCGTTACCTGATTTTATACCATCTGTTGATTCAGAATGCTGATACAGTGCACCAAGCTGTAATTGTTCAAATTTATAGGCTGCTGCTATTCGGCTCGCATTAATATTATTAAGAGAATCAACATGGCTTAATGATAAGTAATATGAGGTGTTTTTTAAGCTACGATCACCATAAATAAAGGTTGCTGCAAATCCAGCTTCGTTATCTTTGTTGTCATCTTTTGGAGCATAAGTAAACGAAAACTGGGTATTATGCCAATACTTAGACGTGTATGTTAGCGTATCACCTAGTCTATCTTGTCCTGCAATAACTTGGGCCATGTCGCCCTGGGTTTCGTTAAAGTTATCAACTTTACCCTCAGAGTATTTAAAGCGAGTATCATTTCTTCCCACTACAAGCTCGCCAAATTGACCTTTTAAACCAAGATAAGTATTCCTTGCACTAAATGGCTCTTCGGTGTCATCTTGCTCAAAGCCTTTTACTTGCACTTCGTATTTAAAAACAACGTTTAAATATTCATTTAATTTGTGTTGCCCTTGAATACCTATACGCGAAAATGGCGCTTCAATCTGCGTGCCTTCATCTGCGTAACGCATGATACCCGTATCTGTATTAGCAATTTGTACTTCGGCTTTACCATAAACGTCATATTCAGTAGCG
The DNA here is from genome assembly GCF_014163745.1 of Pseudoalteromonas sp. SR44-2. Lineage (NCBI taxonomy): Bacteria > Pseudomonadati > Pseudomonadota > Gammaproteobacteria > Alteromonadales > Pseudoalteromonadaceae > Pseudoalteromonas > Pseudoalteromonas sp. SR44-2. Next base: position 48,863 of record NZ_JACJDW010000002.1, read on the forward strand.
CAAGCCGTGTACGAGTAAAAAGCAAAGCTACTTATTGAGGTGAGTAAAATAGTAGAGTGTGTAAACTTTATCATTATGTGTCCTAATTATTAGAATCTACTTGTTGTCAGACCTAATAAGGCAACTTTACTGCCAAAGCTAAAATACCTCTATATTTCAGATGGTTAATGGGTATTGCGTATAAAAAAGAGAATAAATGTGCGGTTTCCCACACACCATAAAAACGAAGTTGTCACATAAACCACACAATTTAGTCAATAAACATATCGCGGTTTAAATTGTATTTACTCATTTTATCGTAAAGGGTTTTACGAGCGATTTGCAGTGTATCCATCGTATTTTTAATACTGCCATGGTTACGCTCTAGGGCTTCTTCTATTAACGACTGCTCATAAAAAGCAACTTTTTCAGATAGGCTTAAATCGGGAGAAAGCTCACCTTTAGCCTGCGTTTTGCTAACACTAAAAGCAAGTTCTACTCCTAATAAAACCGCGCGCTCAGCTTGGTTTCTAAGCTCCCTTACATTACCAGGCCAGTCGTACGCTAAGAGTCGCTGTTGTATTTCGCTATTAAGAGGTGCTGGCGGCTTGTGATAGCGTGTTGCTGCAATAGAGCTAAAGTGCTTAAACAGTAATACTATATCTGCTTTGCGAGCTCTAAGAGGCGGTATATCTACTTTTACCAAACTTAGTCGATAATATAAATCTGCTCTAAATTCACCTTTTTCAACTAATGAAAGCAAATCTACTTTAGTGGCTGCAACAATTCTTATATCTAATTCAATTGCTTTATTATCACCTACTGGAGTTACTTTTCGCTCCTCTAATACGCGTAATAATTTAACCTGCAACGACATTGGGGTGCTTTCTATTTCATCTAAAAAAACTGTACCACCTTGTGCAAATTCAAACTTTCCCTTACGAGTGTGAGTTGCTCCGGTATAGGCACCACTTGCAGCACCAAATAACTCGCTTTCTATCAACTGCTCAGGCACCGCGCCGCAATTTATAGCAACAAAGTTACTTGCTGAGCGAATACTTTGATCGTGTAAGTAACGCGCTACAAGCTCTTTACCCGTGCCAGTTTCACCTTCAATCATTACATCAGCTGGGGTATCAATAACCGTATTGAGCAAATGCATCATATCTTGCATTTTAGGAGTATCACCTAGGATTCGTACACCCGGCGCTGAGGTTTTTTGTACAGCAAGTTTTAGTGCACGATTTTGAATCACTAAGCTACGCTTGTCGCATGCTCTTGCTATGCAATCAAGCAATGTTTCGTTTACTGGTTTTTCAAATAAGTCATACGCGCCTAATTGCATAGCTTTAACAGCAATAGTTACATCGGCGTACCCTGTTAAAAATATAACCGGCAGTTCACTATCAAATGCCGTGACTTGCTCAAGCAAAGTTAGCCCGTCCATTGCAGGCATATTTATGTCACTCAGTACAACGCCCATAAAACGTCGATTAAGCTTTGTTAGAGCCGTACTTGCATCATTAAAGCACTCAACTGTATAGCCTTCGAGAGTAAGTAATTGCTTTAATGAATCTCTGATCATCGCTTCATCATCAACTACAATGATGTGCTTACACGGTGAGTTTTCAATCATCTGTTTTATCCTGCGTGCTTGATAGACTGATTATAAACTCAGCCCCGCCTTGCAGTCGATTGTGCGCGCTTAAAGAGCCATTAAACGAGTTAATGATTTGTTTTGAAATAGATAATCCAAGGCCTAAGCCGTTACTCTCTTTAGTACTATAAAAAGGTTCGAAAATATTACCAAAAGCATGTTGCTCTATTCCAGGCCCTGTATCTAAAATTGAGAGTTTTACTCGGTTATCAAAACACTCAACATTAAAACTTAATTTACGTATTATTGCGCCATTCATAGCTTGGCTCGCGTTAGTTATTAAGTTTACCAACACTTGCTCAAATTTCAGTGAATCAACCCACACTATTAACCCACTATCTAAATTAGGCTGCTCTACGTGTACGTTATCTTGCTTTAGTTGTGAGCTGGCAATCATCAAGGCGTTATTTAATAAACCAGCTAACGGATAAGGCCTTAATTGAGTTTGTGATGGTTTACTAAAATGTTTTAGCTGCCCCACTATTTTGTGTACGCGACCTACAAGCCCCTCAATCACAGTTATACTTTCGCCAAGTGCGGTGTAATTTTGCTTAGCGAGTAAACGTTTGGCGCTTGCTAGGTAAGTATTCATAGCGCTAAGGGGCTGGTTTATTTCGTGATTAATACCTGCGCTTAACTGCCCAATTGTTGCAAGTTTTGCTGATTGAACTAATGCAACTTGCGTTTTCTCAAGCTCTTGTGTGCGCTCAATCACTTTTTGCTCAAGACTATGCCTAGAGTAAACGAGCTTTTTATAACCCGCAAAACGAGCAAGTAAGCTATAACCAACAATCATAACTAAAGCATAAATACTAAATGCCCAAAACAAGCGTATTAATTGAGCTGAATTTACTTTTGTAATATCAACAAGTACGTTCATATGTGCACTAAAGTAACGCAATGGTTTTGTCGCACTCACATAAAGGTTTTTATTAATTTTGAAATGCGAAATACCCTGGCTCTTATATTGAAATTGCTTAATATATACAGGTTGATGATCTAAATAGGCACGGCGTAATTTTATATTACGTCGCTTTGTTATATCAAACTCGCTGAAGCTATTTAAACGCCATGTTTGCATATCAGACATCGCAATTACATTATCACTAAGCTCTAAATAAAAATGGCTACCTTTAGATGTATTTAAAAGCTCTCTGTCGTTTTCAAATTTGCTTACATTCACTTTTAATACAACAACACCAACCGCTTTGTTGTCGTGATAAACAGCCTGCGAAAAATAAATGCCACGCTCTTTTGAGCGCATACCTAGTGCAAAATAGGCCACTTTTTCACCTGCAAATGCACGCTTAAAATATGGTCTAAAGGCAAAGTTACTGCCTAAAAATGTGTAATCGGCTTGCCAGTTACTACTTGCCGTTACTGCGCCTTGGGCATTCAGTACAAATATATCTGATGCACCGCTAGCTTGTTGTATATCAGCTAAGTAGTTATTTATAGCGTTGTAATGGGCTTGGTCGCCGTTTGCAAATTCAATCATTAACTGATTATAAGTAAGTAGCTGGGGAATAGCCGAAAAACGAGCGAGTTCAGTATCAATGTAATTATTTAATTGAGTAACCTGACGCTGCGCTTGAGCTGTTGCTTTTTCAATATCGTGAGCGCGGCCTACCCAAAATGTAACAACCAAAATTAATACTAATAATATACATACTGTAATTATTTTTTTAGAAAACGTAAACATGGCCTACCCGAGAAATAGCCTAAAAATTTAAGGTCGCTAGTGTAACGACTTATATAAGGCAGGGATATAAACTTTTTGTTAACAAATGAATTTAATTATACTTATTAATTAAATCTAGTCCTAAAAACAAAAAACACCGCAAACAGGTGTGCTTGCAGTGTTTAAGGTTTAGAACAAAATTAATACGTTATTAATTTGTAGCTAAAGCTGATCTGTTTTTTAGGTATTTGTATAAACCAATTAATGAAGCAGCTATCCAAAATATTTCTATCACAAAGCTAGCTAAATTAAAGTTATAGCAAAGGCTAATTAACAACAAAATCGCCCCTGTTAAATTCATCATATTATACGTTAGGCTAGATGGGGACGTTTTTCCTAGCTGCAGTAAGAAAAATGAACCAACTACTAAAAAAGTACCTGTCATACCTATGATGTCAAATAAGAGTGCTATCACGAAACTATCCTTTATCCATTTTTAAATAACCCAATAAACTGGCCCGATCCATGGGGAGGGTATTTTTTCATTCATTGAAACAGCAAACCGGGCGATTCTATCAATATGGTAAATTCTAACAAGGCCATATGTCCGTATGAATAAATTTAACTGTATCTGAATTATTTAAACGTTACTTTGCCACCAATTATTTTATAGGCAGGCGCACCACGAATAATCGCTTCTCGGGCAAAAGGCCGACTACAGTTAGGGCAAATACAGGGCTCTTGTGTAAAGTCTTGACTAATACGCTCTTTAAAACACTTAACTAATGCTCCTTTGCCTCCTTTTCGATATTTAAATAAGGAAGCTTTACAAGCAGAGCAAAAAATATCGACCGTTTTAGTGGGGCCTTTTTTATTAGGTTTTGCCATTAAGTCCTGCTGTACTATATAAAAAATTATTCTTTATGATACCAGTTTATAGCAATTCGTTTAATTAAGTGATCTATTTAGAGGGTAGAAAAACGTGTTGATAACTAGGCGAAAATTCGCTATTTAATTACCCTAAATGAGAATTTTTTAACACAGGGAGCGACACATTTAGCCTCGCAAAATGATTAGGTATTATTGCTCATTTGTATTAGGTGGGTAAAGGTGACCACTGGGTTTTAGAATTTTTACACGGTATGGATACTAAAGTGAGCTCATAATAATTTAATGATAATGAAAATATAACCTAATCTTTGAAAAAGAAGCGGTTTAATTGAGATGATAGTACATTCATATTAAAAGGTTTGATTATAAATCCCGATACTTTAGCTGCAATAACTTGCTTAACTTTATCTGTACTATCCTCACAGGTAACCATCAACACAGGAATACCGGCAAGGGCTCTGTCTTTTCGAATGTTTGTGAGTAAATCAACACCATCCATTTTTGGCATATGGAGATCTGTAATAACCAAATCGAAATGTTGGTCACGCAATAAAGCCAAAGCTTGTAATCCATCTGTAGCTTCAACGATATTGCAATACTCCAATTTTCTTAGCATATTAATTAAAACATGACGCATGAGCGGCATATCATCAACAACTAATATTTTCATTAATACCGCTACCAAATCATGTAAATACGATTATATAAACCTACTCTACTCTCAGGTAAGAATCAAACTGGGCATTAACGGCTACTCAACCCTTACGGCCAAATACCTAAAATAAGCCCCATTAACGAAAACTGTAAAATACAGTAACTCCCATTAATTAAAAATAGTTTTAAAGGGCGTTGCTCAAATATATAACTTAATCCTAGTGAACTACTGATCCAAAAAAAGCCGATCACAAAGCCTGTTCCTACACACTCAACTAAACTTGCATCTTTACCTAAAAATAGAGACAACATTAAAGCCGCTATAAATACTAAAAAGAAGCTGCCGCCAAATATCAACTTGGGATTGGCTGATTGTAAATCAAGGTCAGTTAAGCCAATACTTTCTAGCCAAGCGTTTTTAAAGAGTGCTTTTGAGTACCATATGCCGCCAAGCATAAAAGAAGACAGTGCAGCCACCAGTATTGCAAAATAATCTACATCTAAAAGGTTCATACAAATAGCCGTATACAAAATGTGTAATACCGTTTGGTATTAAATATTAACGGTATAAAGATACTCTCAATGTAGTTACAAATAAGGTATTGAGCAAATTGCTTAACTTGAGTTAATTGCCTTTATGGAGAGTGATTTTAAAAATGAAGGCTATAAATCGCCAAATTTAGCGCTAGTTAACGCCGCTAAATTAGTTGGGGAGAGTGCGATTTCTAAACCTCGCTTTCCGGCGCTTACATAAATAGTATCAAAAAGTGAAGCACTACTATGAATAAACGTAGCTAAGCGTTTTTTTTGCCCAAGTGGACTTACTCCACCTAAAATATAACCAGTGCTAGCTTGAACTTTTTGCGGGGCAGCCATGGCTACTTTTTTGGCACCACATAATTTTGCTAACTGTTTTAAGTTAACTTGTTGCGACACAGGAGTAACAGCAACAATTAGCTGCCTTTCATGCGTTTCAAGAACGAGAGTTTTATATACTTGGGCGCTATCTAAATTTAACTTTTCAACAGCTTCAAGCCCATATTGACTATTACCTGCATCATGTTCGTAACTGAGTACTTCAAAGGGGATTTTTTGTTTTTTAAGTAATTCGATTGCTGGGGTCATACTATTTAATCGTGTTTTTTTTAACAGTAACAAAAATAAAATTTAAAGCAAAAAAAACGACGCTAAAAAGCGCCGTTTCATTATTAATAATTTAAATTTACTTGGTTAAATCATCAAAAAACTTTTTAACACCGTCAAAAAAGCCTTGCTCTTTAGGACGATTTTTCGAGCTATCTGTACCCATACTTTCATCTAACTCTTGCAGTAGTTCACGTTGACGCTCGTTAAGATTAACTGGCGTTTCGATTACTACCTTACAAATTAGATCGCCTTGGGCACCACTTCGAACAGACTTAACGCCTTTGCCACGCATACGGAACATTTTGCCCGTTTGCGTTTCAGAAGGTATTTTAAGTTTTGCACGACCATCAAGTGTTGGCACCTGAATTTCGCCACCAAGACCTGCTGTTGTAAAGCTAATTGGTACTTCACAGTATAAATTATTTGCTTCACGTACAAATATTTCATGTTCGCGAACAGATACTTGCACGTACAAGTCGCCAGATGGCGCGCCGTGCATTCCGGCTTCACCTTCACCAGTTAAGCGGATACGGTCTCCAGTATCAACGCCAGCTGGAATTTTAACTGAAAGCGTTTTAGTTTTTTCTACGCGGCCTTGACCATGACATTTGTTACAAGGGTCTGAAATAATCTGACCTTGTCCCTGACACGTTGGACACGTTTGCTGAACAGCAAAGAAACCTTGGCGCATTTGTACTTGGCCAGCACCATGACACGTAGTACATGTTTTAGGCTTAGAACCTGCTTTAGCACCACTGCCATCACATGGCTCACAACCCACCCATGTTGGTACTTTAATTTCAACTTCTTTACCACGAACCGCTTCTTCTAAGCTCAAGTCCATGTTGTAACGTAAGTCAGAACCACGTTGTTGACGAGATTGACGTCGACCACCGCCGCCACCAAAAATATCGCCAAATACGTCACCAAATACATCACCAAAATCGCCATGACCGCCACCAAAGCCGCCATGACCACCGCCACCGCCTTGCTCAAATGCCGCGTGACCATGTTGGTCATACATTTGGCGTTTTTGAGGATCAGTTAAAATCTCGTAAGCTTCTTTAACTTCTTTAAATTTAGTTTCAAGCTCTTTATCGCCTGCGGTACGATCTGGATGATATTTCATCGCTAAGCGTTTATACGCTTTTTTTATGTCTCGCTCACTCGCATCTTTGCTTACGCCGAGGGCTTCGTAATAATCGCGTTTTGACATATCTATCACACTACTCTTTTCTGTTTGCAGCGTGAGCTGCTGGATAAACCGATAAATCGCATCGATTTATCATTGAATTTTTAAACCTTAAATACATGCAAAAGGCGCGACAAGCTATTGCTCGCGCGCCTCAATTGTTCATCCTAACCTAAACACTCGATTGAGTTAAGTGTTTTTGGCTAGCGAGAAGCGTTAGCAACAATTACTTGTCGTCTTTCACTTCTTCGAACTCTGCATCAACAACGTCGTCGTCTTGCTTAGCTGATTGCTGTTGCTCGCCTGCATCTGCTGAACCTTGCTGTGCTTTCGCTTGTGCAATTTCCATTAGTTTTTGAGACTTTTCAGCAAGAGCTTGAGTTTTAGCTTCAATCTCTTCTTTGTTGTCGCTCTTAATAGCAGCTTCTAAATCTACAACAGCCGCTTCAATCGCTTCTTTGTCTTCGCTTGGTAATGCATCGCCAGCTTCTTCAATTTGCTTACGAGTACCGTGTACTAGAGCATCAGCTTGGTTACGAGCAGCTACAAGTTCTTCAAACTTTTTATCGTCTTCAGCATGTGCTTCTGCATCACGAACCATTTTTTCAACTTCTTCATCGCTTAAGCCTGAAGATGCTTGAATTGTGATTTTTTGCTCTTTACCTGTATCTTTATCTTTCGCAGATACATGTAAGATACCATCGGCATCAACATCGAATGTTACTTCGATTTGCGGTGTACCACGTTGTGCTGGGCGAATACCTTCTAGGTTAAATTGACCTAAAGATTTATTGTCGCTTGAACGTTTACGCTCACCTTGTAACACGTGAATTGTTACAGCAGATTGGTTATCTTCAGCTGTTGAGAATGTTTGCGATTTCTTAGTAGGAATCGTCGTGTTTTTCTCAATTAATGCAGTCATTACTGAGCCCATTGTCTCAATACCTAGAGATAATGGAGAAACGTCTAGTAATAGTACATCTTTAACGTCACCAGCAAGTACACCACCTTGAATCGCTGCGCCTACTGCAACTGCTTCATCAGGGTTTACGTCTTTACGTGGTTCTTTACCGAAGAAATCAGCAACTGTTTTTTGTACTAAAGGCATACGTGTTTGGCCACCAACAAGAATAATATCGTTGATGTCGCTTACTGATAAATCAGCATCAGCAAGTGCACGTTTAAGAGGCTCTAGAGATTTAGTTACTAAATCTTCAACTAGTGATTCAAGCTTAGCACGTGTTAGTTTCACGTTCATGTGCTTAGGACCAGATGCATCAGCAGTTACATACGGAAGGTTTACTTCAGTTGATTGTGCAGATGACAGTTCAATTTTTGCTTTTTCAGCAGCTTCTTTAACACGTTGCATTGCAAGAGGATCAGTTTTTAAATCTAAACCTTGATCTTTCTTGAATTCAGCTACTAGGTAGTTGATTACACGGTTATCGAAATCTTCACCACCTAAGTGAGTATCACCGTTTGTAGCAAGTACTTCAAAAGTGTGCTCGCCTTCAACTTCATCAATTTCAATGATTGATAAATCGAAAGTACCGCCACCTAAGTCATATACTGCAACGATGTTTTCGCCACGGTTTTTATCCATACCGTAAGCAAGTGCCGCAGCAGTTGGCTCATTGATAATACGCTTAACTTCAAGACCCGCAATACGGCCAGCATCTTTCGTTGCTTGACGTTGTGAATCGTTAAAGTATGCAGGTACTGTGATTACAGCTTCAGTTACTTCTTCACCTAAGAAGTCCTCTGCCGTTTTCTTCATTTTTTTCAGTACTTCAGCAGAAATTTGTGGTGCAGCGCGTTTTTCGCCACCCGCTTCTACCCATGCATCGCCGTTATCAGCTTTGATGATTTTAAACGGCATAATGCCGATATCGCGTTGTACTTCTTCGTCTTCAAAACGACGACCAATTAAACGCTTGATTGCAAATAATGTGTTTGTCGGGTTAGTAACCGCTTGACGCTTAGCAGATTGACCTACTAATGTTTCGCCGTCTTGCGTGTAAGCAATAATAGACGGGGTTGTGCGATCGCCTTCCGCGTTTTCAATAACACGTGCTTTGCCACCATCAAGTACTGCAACACAAGAGTTTGTAGTACCTAAATCGATTCCAATAATTTTACCCATGAAACTTCTCCAACTTCAATATTCGTTAATACGTTCGATGACATAGTAAATAGGGATGCGCCAAACTTATTTCAACTGTAAAAATGAAAAAAAATCCATTTTTTGTGATTTATTTACAAAATAACCCTAATAATTGTAAGGAATGGTGATTTTTGCACCGCCAGAGACGTTTTTAATTACTGGTCTGACTAGTTTGGTTGTGTTATAAATTTATTAAATCGCACTATAAAAGGACATCTTCATGCATTTTGAACAATTACTTCTCCAAGCTACAAAAATTGGAAGTTCAGACAATACCGAACAATTAACTAGCACAATGCAATTTCCAGAAAACTGGTGCCAAGGCAGAACTGCTTTTGGTGGGCTCTCAGCCGCACTGTTGTATCAAGCTATCAGAGGAAAAGTATCTAATGATCGTCGCCTACTCTCACTCAGTACAAATTTTGTAGGGCCATTACTAGCTGATACTCCTTTTTCGTTATCGGTAGAAATATTACGACAAGGTAAAAGCAGCACACAGGTACTCGCCAAAGCGATTCAAAATGAACAAGTGTGTGTAATTGTACAAGCGTGTTTTGCTAAAAGTAGAGAGTCGGGTGTAAATGTGCCTGTTTCAAAGTCTTTAGGGTTAAAACCGGTAGACGAGCGCCATACTCTACCTTTTATTAAAGGCCAAATGCCTGAATTTTTTCAACATGTTGATTTATGCCCTCAACAAGGTGCCATGCCATTTAGCAGCGCAGAAACTTCTCACTTAGGGGGCTGGATGCGCTTTAAGCACACCCCAGAGCAAATAACAGAAGCGCATGTAATTGCATTAACAGATGCATGGCCACCTACGTTATTACAAATGTTTAAACAACCCGCTCCAGCTAGCAGCATGTCATGGTATTTAGAGTTTGTACAAGAGCCAAACTTATCACCTGGAGAATGGCTTGGCTTTGAAGCAATCACTCATCATTCAAAAGATGGCTATGGTTTAGAAGATGGCTGTATATGGTCACAATCCGGTGAGCTAATAGCGCTTACACGTCAAACAGTGGCGTTATTTGATTGATGAATGGGTTTGGCCTTCATCAACAATTCTTTTATAAGTACCGTTTTGCTTGATGAGCGCCAAACCAATACCAAACTCAGTAGCTAATAAAGAGAGGTGATTAAAATAAGCAGGTCGCTCTGCTTTTGGAAATAAAGTGTAAATTTGCACAGCTTCGGGTGATTTATGTTGATTGTAGTAATAGTAAAAAATACGCTTATCTAACACAATTATATCCACCCAACCTTTTAACAGCTTATCTACTTGCGCTTTTTGATTAATAACCTCTTGATATGAGCTAAAGTGTTTAACATTACTTTTAAATATAGAAGGCAGATATGCAGTTGCATTTTGAAAAGCAAGAACGTTTTTATTAAACAAGCCTTCTATTTTATCAATATTATATTTATTTCGCTTGAGTGTGATGGCTACATTTTCATAACTAAGTACCGGTTTACTTGAGTAAATACCAGGACTACTTCTTCCTGCATAATTTAAAAGTATATCTACTCCTTTATTATGCAATTGATGCTCAGCGCGTTTATTCGACATATATTGCACATTAATATTGGCAAATCCATTAGCCTTTAACGCGGCTTTGATTAAACCTAGGTGTATACCCGAGTCTGTTTTTGCAAAAACGTAGGGCGGAATTGATGCGCTCGCGGCGATAATTACTTCTCGCTCTTTATTAATAGCCACAGCATTTTGCGAACAAATAAAGAGCCACATTAATATGCAGTACAAATAATATTTCACACGCTTCCTTTATATAACGAGCAGCTTGATGGCAGAACGCGTTGTATTAATGTATTAAATATAGCAAAATTGAAGAAATATTCTTCTTGCTTGGTATTAAATTGCAAACTGTCTGCCCCTGTTGTGATCTGATCATAGATATACCTCGCATAATCGCAAAACAAATGGCGATATGCCCACATTGTCACCATAAACTTTGCGAAGCCAATGTTAATCACGACAGTCGCATAGTTGCACTAAGCTTTAGCGCACTATTAATGCTGCTCAGCAGTATGTTTTACCCTTTTATTTCATTTAGTAGTAGCGGTATAACTCAAACTATTACACTGCCCGACGCGGCTCGAATTTTGTTTAATTATGATAGTGAGCTACTTGGCTTATTTATTGATTTGAGCATTATTGCCCTGCCTATGGGTTTGCTTGTTATTTTAATTCCTTTGCATCTTGGGCTTTTAAAAGCATTACCAGAGAGCATTGCAAGGCGACTACTAAAGTTCACTTTGGCGTTAGAGCCTTGGATTATGTCGGAAATATTTTTAATTGGCGTACTTGTTAGTATGGTTAAAATCATGTCGCTGGCTGATATTAGCTTCGGCACGAGCTTTTGGGCTTATGTGGGGTTTGTTATTTTATACATAGCTGCACTTGTTCACTTAAATCGCCCACGCTTATGGGCTCAAATAAAGCCTGTAAAAGTACTCGAAGGCGCAGAGCATGCTAAACGTGCAATAGATGAAAATATTAAAGCCTGCCATGTGTGCCATCAACTATGTACCGGTAATATTTGCCAGCGTTGCCATACAAAAACACACGTCAGAAACCCTTATAGCGTACAAAAAGCAGCAGCTTGGCTAATTACTTCTGTTGTTTGTTATATTCCAGCAAATGTTTTACCTATTATGCACACCACTAGCCTTGGGGATGAATCCCCTTCAACTTTAATTGGTGGTGTTATTACTCTTTGGAACAGTGGCTCCTACCCTATTGCCGCTATTATATTTTTAGCCAGTGTGGTTGTACCGCTTGCTAAGGCATTTGTATTGAGCTTTTTATGCTTTATGGTTACAAGGCCTGCCAATAAACATACAAAAAGTTACACCCGAATTTATCAACTGACTGAGTTTATTGGTAAATGGTCGATGATAGATGTATTCGTGGTTGCTATTTTAGTGGCCTTAGTTCAACTGGGTAATTTAATGTCAGTAACGCCAGGATTAGGCATTGTATTTTTTACAGTTATGGTAATATGCCAAATGATGGCTGCCCATGCCTTTGACCCACGCTTATTGTGGGATTCCCCTAAAAACAAAAAATCAGAGAACAAAGCATGACCGAAACCGCCGAAATAACAAAAGAACCGAAAATTTCCGCTATCTGGATCATTCCGGCAATTGCGCTGTTAGTGGGCATGTGGATGTTATACCAATATCAAGCTAATAAAGGCCCTACTATTTTTATCGAAATGCCACAAGCAGAAGGTATTATTGCAGGTAAGACTGAAATAAAAGTGCGCAGTGTAAAAATAGGTCAAATTGATCATGTTAGGCTATCCGACACGCAAGACAGCGTAATTGCTCGCGCGCAAATAGATAAAAATTACAACGAGCTACTAACTGACGATGCCAAAATTTGGGTCGTGAAACCACGCATTGATGAAACAGGTATTAGCGGGATGAGTACGTTATTGTCTGGTGTATATTTAGAGTTTTCACCCGGTGAAAGTAAAGAACTAAAAGAGCGTTTTAAGTTACAAGATGAACCTGCCCTCATTGGTAAAGATGTGAAAGGTGGTCGTTTCAAATTAATGAGTTATAACGCTGAAGTGCTTGATGTGAGTACCGGTATATTTTTCAAAAATTACAAAATAGGTCAAATAGAAACCGCCACTTTTGATTGGGAAAACCAGGCAATGAAGTACGGCGTATTTATTAAAGCCCCTTATCAAAATCTGATCACCATGAACTCTATTTTTTGGGTGAACGCAGGAATTGAAATTGACCTATCTGCCGATGGCATCAATATTAATACGGGCTCTTTGAGTAAACTATTAAAAGGCGGTATTTCGGTTGGTTTACCTGAACAACAGGCCCCGGGTGAAATAGCACAAGATGGGCATAGCTTTTCATTAAGCCAAAGCTATAAAGAGGCGTTAGAAGAGCGCTTTTATGATTTTGATTACTACCTAATTGAATTTGAACAATCAGTTCGAGGACTACGCACAGGTGCACCTGTCGAATACAGAGGTATGCGTGTAGGTACTGTTGTTGAAACACCTGCCAATGTAATTATTGACGGTAAACCTGCCCACTTTAGAAACCATAATACGGCGGTTCCAGTGCTTATAAAAGTAGAATACGGACGCTTGTATCATGACAGTGCTTCAGCAAAAGAGTATTGGCAAGGCAGTTTAAAGGGCTGGATTGAAAGTGGTATGCGCGCCTCGTTAAAGCCTGGTAATTTATTAACGGGTGCTGTGTATGTAGATTTTGATATATACCCCGACGCGCCAGAAGCACACCTAGGTAAACTTGTGCAGTATGATGTTTTTCCGAGTATTTCTAGCGGTATAACTGTATTAGCAGATCAAGTTTCTGACGTACTTAATAAGGTAAATAACTTAAAAGTTGAAGATAGCTTGGCACAAATGCAAGCTACATTTACCGATTACCGAGCGCTTGCTAATGAAATGCGAGAGCTGCTAAGCCAAAAAGATACACAAAACTTGCCTGGCGACTTTAACCGTAATTTCGAAAAGATGACAAAAAGCATGGAGCAGTTTGAAGTCACTATGCGCCAATTTGATAAAACCATGGCCAGTTACCAAGCCGGTTCTGAACTTCATCATCAAATACAGCAAACATTAAAAGAGTTTAAACGTTTAAGTGAGGGCCTACAGCCTCTAACTCGCGGATTAAACGAGCAACCTAATATGCTAATTTTTGATAAATCATTACCAGCAGATCCAAAACCAAGGAAGCAATAATGAAATCGTTATTTTTAACCGCAAGTTTATTATTACTATTGGCAGGTTGTAGTTCAGCAATACAAACTGCGACACAGTATTACCAGTTTGAGCAGCCTATAGGTGCATCGTCTCGAAACGTTGCAGATACAGATGCGCAACTAAGAATACAAACTGTTGTACTTAGAGGCGCTTTAAATAATTTGGGCATTGCGATGAAAATAGATAGCAACCAAATTCATGCTGCAAATTATAACCTGTGGGGCGAATCGCCGGATGTAATGCTTACTGCAACAGCCCAGCAAACACTTTTTAATGCTATGCCCAACTGGATGGTAATAAAAGGCTTACCGGTCATTACTGAACTTGATCAACAAACGTTTTATGAGCTTGAATACGAAATTCACCACTTTAATGGCGATATGCAAGGTAACGCTGATATTTCTGGGCTTTGGCGTTTATATTACACACACCCTGAAACAGGCCGACGCCTTATAAGTATTAATAATTTTTCGCAATTGGTCCCTATTGATGATGATGGCTATGACGGTTTAGTTTCAACACTTGAAGCAGCATGGCTAAATATAAACCTAAATGTTGCAAAACAAATAGAACAAGCAAGACTTTAATCGTTAAGTGACAATATAATCACGGCGGTTTTATCATCATTGATAACCGCCTTGCCCTCTATTTTAAAACCCAATTTTAACAACACATTCTGCGATGCCCTATTATCTGGTGATGTTATTGCACACAGTTTTGTAATTCCAAATTCATGCTTATGTTGCAAAAGTGCGCTGGCCGCTTCAAAAACATAACCCTTTTTTTCAAAACCGCTTACAAGTGCAAAACCTAAATCAGGTTGCAGTAACGCGGCGCGTTTATAAAACCCAACAACGCCAACCACTACAGCATTATGCAAAGTAATAATGTAAGGCCCAAAGCCTTGGCGTACATGAGAAGCAATAAATGACTAGGGCCTGTTGACCTTTCAGGATTAAAATCTGTTCAAACTAGGGGCGATTTAATCGCGGCGTGAGGTTTGTAACCTAGTGGGCTAAGTAAAAACCGAGCAACAAAGAGTTAATTGCCCCTAGGTAGAACCCTTCGGGCAGCGCATGTTTGGCATTTATGCTTTGTTATCGCCTATTTATGGGGAATAACCACACTACATTGGCTCTGCCTTGCCTAAATACCAAACATACTGCTGTAAATTTAACCTCGAAAGATAAACAGGCCCTATAATGTACGACTTGGCATCATCAAGGGTATAGATTGCTTTATCACCAATATGCTCTATGAAGCTCGCTTGATTAACTAGCTTAAGTAAAATAGCTGCATCAAGCTCATTTGCATGGCGCAACAACAATCGATTTGTTTTAAATACAGCGTTCAATATAAGCTCCTCTAAAAAACTTTGTTTTGCATGTAACTTTTTGTTGACTGAAATTAAAAAGCAGATTATTTTTGCGCCGATGTTTTTACAGGCACAACAATAGCGGTTTGCACTCCTTGCACCGTCTGGCGCCAAAGCCAACGCGTTTCACTTAAGCCGCTATTTAACATAACTGTTTATGTGTCCCTCCCTCGCGTACAAAAGCAGTGACTTGGAAGATGATTTTACAACAAACTTATCATCTTCTTTGTTTTTGTATAAGCAGTTTAAAAATTAATACTATTTTAATTTTTATACATGCTTTTAATTTTGTGAATACTTAAATGCTTGAACCTTCTGCGTTAAGTTTACTACCACCGTTGGTGGTAGTTGTATTGGCTGTTGTATTACGCCGCCCTATTTTATCTTTACTTATTGGTGCTTTAGTTGGTTTAGTTATCGCCGATCCTGCACAAGTACTTACTAACTTTGCGAGTACATCGCTAAAAGTGATGACAGACGAAACCATCGGCTGGCTAATACTTGTATGTGGTGGCTTTGGTGCTTTAATCGCGCTATTAGTGCGCACAGGTGGCGCATCGGCTTTTGGCAAGTTAGCCCTTAAATACACTAAAGGTAAACGCTCATCTTTGTTTATGACCTTTTGTTTGGGTGTAGTTATTTTTATTGATGACTACTTAAATGCGCTTACCGTGGGTGAAACCATGAAACGCATTACCGATAAATTTAAAGTGAGCCGTGAAATGCTTGCCTATGTTGTAGACTCTACTGCTGCACCAATTTGTGTACTCGTCCCTTTATCTACCTGGGCGGTTTTTTTTGGTGGCTTACTTGTAGATAACGGTATTGCTGAAGAAGGCAAAGGGATTGCGGTTTATATCCAAGCCATACCGTATATGTTTTATGCGTGGTTTGCAGTGCTTGTTGTTTTACTTGTTGTGCTGGGTATTATTCCTGCGTTTGGTCCAATGAAAAAAGCAGAGCAAATGGCACAAATTGAGCAAGCTCAAGTTGATCCAGCCCAATACAATGACGTTCAAACAGCGGATGAATATGCGGTAAAAGCCGTAGAAGAGAACTTTGAAGATGCTGATCCTAAAGGTAAATTACGTAACTTTTTGGTGCCGATTATTTTACTGGTTGCATTTACTGTTTACTTTGAAATAGACGTATACAAAGGCTTATTAGCAACAATGGCGGTCACTCTCCCGTTTTATGCTCTACAAAAATTAATGAGCGTAAGTGAAATGATTGAACGCATGCTTGATGGCTTTAAAAGTATGATCCCCGCTATTGGTACTGTTATAGCGGCGTTTATATTCAAAGATGTATGCGACTTAATTGGTTTGCCTCAGTTTGTTATTGGCAGCTTAAGCCCTTATATGACCGCTGCATACTTACCAGCCGTGGTATTTATTTCAATGGCTATTTTAGCGTTTGCAACTGGGTCTAGCTGGGGTATTTTTGCTGTATCAATTCCCATTGTTATGCCACTGGCTAATGCGGTTGATGCAAACATACCACTGGTCATTGGTGCGCTATTATCGGCTTCCTCTTTTGGTAGCCAAGCGTGTTTTTACTCAGATTCAACGGTGCTCGCAGCGCAAGGCTCTGGTTGTAATTTAATGAGCCATGCCGTTACACAATTGCCATATACACTGATTGCTGCGGCATTAGCTGTTATAGGCTTTTTAATAATGGCTTAAATTAGCTGAATAAATAAAAACCCCAATGTAGTAATACATTGGGGTTTATTTTTAGCTGTATAAATAAAGCTTATTTTTGTAGTTTAATACCATTGTAATAGGCATCAAGCGTTGTGATTTTAGTTTGATTTGGTAAATCGGCAAAGTCACTTTCTATAAACTTAGTCCCGCGTAATTGCACATTTAAACGTGCAGCATTAGGGTTAAGCATTGTTTGCTTATAGTAGTCTTTTATATCTGCAAGCGTTACTTTTTCAACTTCATCAATCAGCTTTTGCTTAGAATCAAAGGTAAAGTTTTCACGGTACCAATCGTTTATAAGTGGGCTCATTTCGTCACTTAAGTTTTTAGGCTGCTCTTTAAGTGATACAAGGGTAGAGTTTTTAAGCTGCTCAAAAGTCTCTTCGCTCATGTTATCAAGTTCAACTGCGTACTCTTTTTTAAATTTATCAAAACGAGCTTGTATTTCTTTTGGTCCTTTAACCGGTGTTTGAATATACAAACCAATTGCTGAGTAATCTTCAATTGGGCGAGCTAACGCACCTACTGCGTATGCAAGTTGCTCCTCAGTACGCATTTTATCAAACGCAACTGTTCTAAAGTGGCTTTGTAATACAGCTGCTTCTGCTTTTTGTTTGTAACCCGCAACAGGGTGAACGGTCATATCGACCACCGCTACATCGGCTACATCTATATCTTTTTGCAATACCAGCGTTTCGCCCGGTTGTGGCAACCACGCTTTGCTTCGCGCAAATTCACTGCGCTTATGATTACTTGGTAATGTTGCACTTAACTCTTGTGCAATCGCGTCAATATCTTGCTGATCGTAGTTACCGTAACTAAATACACGTAAATCGTTTTGCGCAAACGTAGCTGTTTTTAATTGTGCTAAGTCGGCAACACTCAGTGAGTCAGCGGCTTTAATAAGCGCATCTGTATCAAAGCCACCTGTACGTGTTAGTTTTGAATACTCGCCAAATGCTTGTGCATACGGAAACTGCTTTTGTTGGTTTAGTAAATTACGCTTAAAGCGATCTACCGCTTGGCTAAATGCTTGTGCTGTTTCATCGGCTTTTAATCCGGTTAAAGCTTGTTTAAGCAATACATCTTGCTTATCTGTAAAACCACTCATAGATAAAACAAGACCATTACTCGGTGCTAAACTTACGCTCATACCGGCGATTGCTGCTTCGGTACTTAACTGACTTTGTTGAATATTATATAAATCAGCCCAAACAGAATAAAGGACTTCTGCTTTGATATCGTTCAAACCGGGTTGTGTATTTATATATACTTCAACAAGCCCTTTTGGCTGCTCTGCAAATTTTTGACTTGCTTGGCGCCATACTTTCACACCATTTTTATCGTAAGCAAGCTCAGGGTGTTTTTGCTCTTTAAAAGCTTGGGTTTTTATTGCAAAATTTTCAGGCAATAAATTGTTTACTGTTGGTAGTGCTAACTTAAATTCGCTTGGTTTTTTCCAGCTGGCAATTTCATCATCGCTAATATCACTGATGCGGTATTTACCGTCGTAAAAGTGTAATTGTGAGTCTGTCTCTTCTTGCTGCGATACATACCAAATACGAAGGGTATCGGCATTTAACTGCTCAAGTACATTATTTACAGCGTCAGCGTCAAACTTTGCATAATAATATGGTGCATTAATAGCGTGATTTAGCGGATAGTCTTGCATGCTTTGTGTAAGTGAGCTTACATAATTAAACTCATCACCTTTTTCTAGAAACTTAAACTGGTTATTAAGGGAAGTGCGAATTTCGTTAAAGTACTTGCTATCAACTCCTTCTTTTTTAATTAAATCGATGTACTGCATAATAGTCGCAACTATTTCGTCACGATTTTTCATGCCTTCATCGGTAAGCTCTACATTTACATTTAACGAACCGTAGTTGCCATATTGATTTGGTGCAGCTGAAGCTGAAAGCTGAGACACCCATCCTTTATCACGAAGAAGTTGCGCTGGGCTGCCCTGCATTTCATTACTTAGTAAATACGCTACAAATCGGTTTGGTTTAAGTGCAAATTCGCTATTATTATTAGCAATGGTGAAATCAAGTTGCAGCTGTTTTACATCTTCATTTGGTGCATAAAACACGCGTTTTCCGCCAGCGTTATCAAAATCAAGTTTTGCAGTCACTGTTGGTTTTTCAATGTTTTTATTTTTTATATCAGAAAAGTATTTTTGCGCTTTTTGCTCCATTTCAGCAATAGGTAAATTAGAAATAAGCGCAACTTTCATAATATTTGAAGAGTAATATTTATTATAAAAATCAACCGTTTCTTTATGAAGTGAACTGTTTTCTTTATCGCCAAGCGTTTCTAGGTTACCAATTAAAAAGCGATTAGCTGGGTGATCGCCCATCATTTTACGCGCGAGTTTAAATTGTCCAAAAAAGTCCATTTCGCGGCGCATTGACCACTCTGCGTTTACTGCATTTTTTTCTTTGTCTGTGTATTCTGGGTATAACTTAGGCGCTTTGAAAAAGTCAGCAAAACGGTCTAGCCCTTCATCAAACGCGTCGTTATTAATTTTAAACATGTAATTAGTAATATCGAGCCACGTGTAAGCATTGTGCGCGCCACCATTTTTGGTCATAAAATCAGAATACCCTTTTGTGTCTGGGTAGCGATCTGTGCCTAAAAACAGCATGTGCTCTAGATAATGCGCCATACCTTGTTGCGACATTGGATCGTGCAGTAAACCAACACCAACGCTGAGTGCCGCTGCTGATTTTTCAGCACCTGGATCTGACACTAAAATTACTTCAATGTCGTTTGCCAGCTTAAGTGTTTTATATTCACGGTTATCGTTAGGACTAACGACTAACGTATCTGATAATAAAGAGGCCTGAGGCGCCACTGAAACCGAAGCCGTATTTGAACAACCACTTAAAACTGCAAGTGCGATAGCACTAAAACCAATAATCTTTTTCATTTTTGTTTTCCATTAAAAAGTATTGCGCAAAATAGCGTGCGCCAATTCAAAGCAATATAGTTAAGCTAAACTAACATTTTCAATTAATAACTTTCTACAAAATAACGCTATTTTGTGTAACACATTGTGAAAAATGTCTTCATAATCGGCTACTAGTTGGGAGTCTGCCAACCTTGCGAGATTAAAAATCTTTCAATATCAAAAAATACGCAAATTCTAAATAATAATAAGGAAAAACAATGGAAAAAATCATCATACTTGCCATGTTTGCACAAGTTACGCTTTCACTGGTTGTCATGCTGATTATGGGTAAAAGGCGCTTTGCCGCAGCTAAAAACAAACAACTAGATTTAAGTGATTTTAAAACAATGCAATTAGATAAGGCTGGCGACACTATTAGGGTGGCAGATAGAAACTTTTCAAATCAGTTTGAAATACCTGTGCTTTTTTACGCGGGGTGTTTACTTGCACTGCAACTAAATAGCGCCAGTACACTTGTGGCAATACTGGCCTGTTTATTTGTAGCAACACGTATTGTGCACAGTGTTATTCATTTAGGTGAAAATAACGTACGCACACGTTTTAAAGTGTTTTTACTGGGTTGTATTTGTGTGTTTTCAATTTGGCTAGCAATGGTTTGGCGAGTACTATTTTAAACAGCAAAGTTTAATAATAGTAATGTGGACGGCTGGTTTAGGCCATCCACATTACCGTTAATTTTAATTATTTAGCACGTTTTAAACGAGGTACCGCAAGTAAAAAAGCACCTAAAAGCCAAATTAACCCGCCGCCAGAACTGCTACTAGAACCTGTTGATGTGTCAGAATCAATTAACGTATTTTCAGTGACAGTAAGGCCTGCTGCTGAATTAGGATCATCATCCATTACCGCCACATTTTGAATAGTCACTAAGTTAGCACTACTAATTGTTACATCAGTACTTGCACATTGCTCAGCAGTAATATCAACCACGGGTGTTTCACCACAGTGTACCAACGCTGCAATTTTATCTAAAGTTGATTGGCTTGCTGCAGTAATTTGTCCAAACACAGTAAAGCCACCATTTTGCGTATCAAGTGCTGCACTTCCTGCGCTGTTATTAGACATATTAAAAAACCACTGACTTGTTGCGCTATTAGCATCACCCGATAATTTAGCCATCGCAATGGTGCCCTTAACATTAGAAAAAACGGGCTCATTTTCTACAGCAGGCTTTGTAGTAATCGCATCTAGCGAATCAGAAAATGTAAATCCACCACCTTGAATAACAAAGTTACTAACAGAGCGGTGAATTACTGTTTCGTTATATGAATCGTCTTGAACGTAACTTAAAAAATTTGCGACTGTTTTGGGGGTTTGTTGATCAAACAGGTTAATTTCTATGACACCTTGGCTCGTGTTCATTTCAACTATAGTAGCGGTGCTTGTAAAACTTGCTGCAGCAAGTGCTGAGCCAAGTAAAAGTTTTTTCATGTTTTATTCCTGTTGTTATATTTTTTAAATAATTAGTTAATGCGTTAACACATTAATGCCATCGGCGACTAAAATCGATTCTAAAGTGTGAGTTGATACAATTAAGAACGTGTTGATAACAAATTAATTACATATGTCATTATTTATATTCTTTTTTGCTATATAAATCTAACTATTTAAAATTAAATCATCTTAAAAGTGTGGTCACTTATTTGTTACCTTAAAAAAACACAAACAATAGGATCTAACAATGCCACATACTAAACAAACAATTTGCGACTTTGGTTTACACAAAGGTGAACCATACACAAAACTACCGGCGAGCTTT
Source organism: Pseudoalteromonas sp. SR44-2 (assembly GCF_014163745.1). Classification (NCBI taxonomy): domain Bacteria; kingdom Pseudomonadati; phylum Pseudomonadota; class Gammaproteobacteria; order Alteromonadales; family Pseudoalteromonadaceae; genus Pseudoalteromonas; species Pseudoalteromonas sp. SR44-2. The sequence continues at coordinate 70,819 of NZ_JACJDW010000002.1, forward strand.
TTAACGTGGATGGTAGGTATAAACCATACTAAGCGAGAATATGCGGATGCAGAGTTAAAGCGTCGCGAAAGTGCCGCCACAAATCGATTAACTGTACCTTCTAAATAAAATGTCAATAAGTACGTTTTTTTAGCATAAAACTAGTTTAAACTACCCGCTTGATAAATTAAGTAGACCTTAATCCATAGGTATTTTATGCGTATAATTATTTTATTTTCGATTATTTTTAGTGTACTTGGATGTACATCTCCTGCTCCTGAATCAACCTCTAACAGTACTCCTACTAAATATTTAACTGTTCTTCATACTAATGATAATCACGGCCGTTTTTGGCAAAACGAAAAAGGCGAATACGGTATGGCCGCTCGCAAAACGTTAATTGACTCTTTACGTAATGATGCCCAAAAGCAAGGTCATGCCGTTTTACTTCTCTCTGGTGGTGACATTAATACCGGTATTCCTGAGTCAGATTTACAAAAAGCAGAACCTGACTTTAAAGGTATGTCGCTGATTGGTTATGATGCAATGGCATTAGGTAATCACGAATTCGATAACCCTATTGATGTATTGAAGCAACAGCAAAAATGGGTGAACTTTCCTTTTCTATCAGCCAATATATTTGAAAAAGAATCAGGCGAACATGCGTTTGATAGCTATAAAATATTCAAAAAAAATGGCTTAACTATTGCTGTTATTGGATTAACAACAACAGACACAGCTAAAATTGGTAATCCTCAGTATATTGGCCACTTAGAGTTTAAAGACCCTGTTGACGTTACCGCAAAACTAGCTAAAGAAATAAAAGCTAAGTACAACCCTGACATTACCATTGCGCTGACTCATATGGGTCATTATGTTGATGCTAGCTTTGGCATTAATGCACCAGGTGATGTAACACTTGCTCGCTCACTTCCTGCAAACACACTTGATATGATCATTGGCGGTCACTCACAAGAACCTGTGTGTATGAGTGATACAAATGTAAATGACGATAACTTTAAACCTGGCCTTGCCTGTAAACCAGACCAGCAAAACGGTACTTACATTATGCAAGCCCATGAATGGGGTAAGTATGTTGGTAAAGCTGAGTTTAAGCTTGAAAACGGAAAATTAACGTTACTAGACTACAAACTCATGCCTGTTAATTTGTATGTAGATAAAGTTCAAGCCGATGGCTCTACTAAAGTAGTATTAGCAAACGAGTACATTAAACCAGACCCTAAACTTGAATCTTATTTAGCGGTATACCAAGCTAAAGGCGCTAAACAAATTGAAGGTACCATTGGTGAAGTAGATGCTCGCTTAGAAGGTGACAGAAACAAAGTTCGTTACCAACAAACAAACCTTGCACGTGTAATTATTCAAGCTCAAATGGATGTAGTAAATGCAGACTTTGGATTAATAAGTGGCGGTGGTATTCGCAGCTCAATAGAGGCTGGTAAAGTAAGCTATAAAGATATTTTAAAAGTACATCCTTTTAAAAACCGCATTACTTACATGGATTGGCAAGGCAGTGATTTATGGGATTACTTAAATACAGTAACGAGCTTCCCACCGGATGCTGGTGCTTATTTGCAATACCATAAAATATCGTTTGAGCGTAAAAATAATCAGTTGGTTAATGTTTTGATCAATGGCGAACCGCTTAATAAAAATAAAACATACAGAATGAGTCTAAATAGCTATAACGCATCAGGCGGTGATGGTTATCCTGCACTTACAAATAAAAAAGGCTTTGTAAGTACAGACGAAACAGATGCTAAAGCACTTCAAGACTTTATATCAAAAAATAGCCCTCTCAAAGCGGCTGAATTTACCCCTAAATAACCTCTAAGAATAAGAGGAAAGTAATCTAGTTACTTTCCTCTTATTTCAATATTACCTTTTTTAATATTTGCCAGCCCATAACTATGCAAACGAGAACGAGAGCCTTCCCCATAGGCTTTAGGTGGGTAATATAACTCTTTTTCTTCAGTACACTCACTAAGTACTTCATCTAACGCCGCACGTATTTCACTCAAGGTTTTTTCTAGGCTATTATTAAAATTAGGCCTTTTTCTAACCGTATGACCAAGTTCGACCAACCTATAAAAATACTTGTTAGCGAGCTCTAGAAGCTCCTCTGGTACATCTTTATTATGACTAAGCGCTACATCATCGTTATTTGTACAATACTCTACAAGTGCTAAATAAAAGCATAATGGCTTATTGGCTAAACCCACTTTTTGCTCTGCATTACAACTACTTGATAGTGTTTTATCGTTAAGATCAACTATAAGCATCAGCGGCGTAGGCTCTGCAATTGATTGATGCTGTGCATTATTAGACTGCTTATTGCTTTGTTTGATAAACGCAAACTTTACCCAAAAACTAATCAACACACTTAATACTAAAAATATAAAATAGTAAATAAGATGGCTCACTGTAAAGTGGGTTTGCTGAACGTTAAATACAACTAATATAGGTCCGTTATTAGTGCTCAAACTACGTGTTATTTGGTGTAAGTTTACAGGTGCTAGTATTTCGCCTTTTGGTGCAATAGCAACAACTTTAAGATCATTCGAATTAATGTAGCTGTTTAAGGTTTTAATGTAGCTATTAACCGCATCTTTATTCCCTGAATGCTTTAGCAGCTCATTTGATAAATCAAGTAATGGTAAGTCGAGTGCTATTTGCCTTTCTATCTGCGTTATTTTTTGTTTAGTCACTTGCTGGCTTTTTTGAATTACAGAAATATAAAACACAGAAGATAAAGTTAAAAATAAGCATAGTAAAACAAGTAGTTGTTTATATTTACTCATCACTAACTTCCTCTTTTAAGTTTACTGAGCTAGTACCGCAACTCCAAAACGATTGTGCATTTTGATAATAATGCAAACTTTGATCTTTAGACATAGCAAGCAAATTTGCCTGTACTGCACATAATAAATCAGTATTGTTTTGCTGCATTTTTAAATACCATCTTGTTCCAGTAATATTATTACTCAAAGGCGTAATATAGTTTTTTGAAAAACGTTTTTCGTCACTCTCTTTCCAAAACGAAGCAATAATATCTACTTTTCCGTCGGCGAGTAAATCGCGTAATTCGTTATGAGAACTAGCATAAGTGATTTTCAAATTAGCTAAATTTATATCCAGTTCTTTAAACATTTGCTTTGGTAAAATATGCCCTGATCGGCTGGTAGGATAATCAAGCAAACCTATACGCTTATCTAAAAAGTACTGTTTTGTCATGCGAGGTTTTTCTTTAGAAGATATAAAAAAAGCCGTGTAGTCAGAAAAACCAACAACGGGCTGGTAGTTATATGTCGACTCTGCTTTAAAGGCTGCCATAATATTGTTTTTAGCCAAAATTAAGTCAGCAATTCCTTTACCCACAAACTCAAAGCTGTCTGCCGTTCTATACCCCCAATACCCTTTTACAGAGCCATATTGCTTAGCTACTACGTTATCAGAGCATAACTTTTGTGTTAATAATTTGGCTATTTTTTTTGATTGTGTAAAAACAATTAATTGGCCTTTGTTACTTGTAGCAGTTGTTTGACACTCTGTTGAGGTTTCGATCATAACCGGAAAATGTAAATCATCATTGTATACACTAACTTGACCGCAAACCCACGTAACGACCAATAATAGAAACAAAAATGTAACAATTAACATTTTGTGCAACACAATATTTTTATAATCCAAAGCAATGCCACCCAAAAATAGACGATATAGTGTATTTGAACAATTTCGCTTACCTATTACAACAAGTAATTTTACCTGTTAAATATAAGAGACTGATTTTAAACGCAATTTAATAAGAAACTATGAATTTTAATAAGTCCTTCCTATCAACATTAAAAATGAGGACAATTGACCGCATTAGCTTATAGCAACCCCATGAAATATTCATTTAGGAAGTTTTAATGCATAACAATATAAAGTACTCGATATCTTCTGCGCTTTTGATTAGTGCGATATTCACAAGCACTAACTCACACGCTTGGGGTCAAAATGGCCACCGTATTGTAGGGCAGATTGCACAATCTCATATAAGCGAAACAACTAAAGCAGCAATTAAACCTTATTTAGATGGTGAGTCACTTGCGCAAATATCAACGTGGCCTGATGAAATGCGCTCTGCTCCTGGCGACTTTTGGCAAAAGCAATCATCTCGTTGGCATTATATTAATGCAGCACCAGGAAAATCTTTCAGCTTCAATCACGATCACACTAAAAACAAAGAATCTGTAAGTAATATCCTAGAAGGCATTCACTATTCAATGCAAACACTCACTGATAAAAATAGCACCTTAGATGCTAAGCAGTTCAGTTTGCGTTTTTTAGTGCATTTAGTAGGCGATAGCCATCAGCCATTTCATGCCGGTCGAGGTGAAGATAGAGGTGGTAACCGTATTAAGGTTTCATTTTTTAACGAAGAAACAAATCTTCACAGCCTTTGGGATACAAAGTTAGTTGAGAACGAGAACTTGTCGTTTACTGAATACGCTCAATTTATTGATACAAATAACAGCGAGTTAATTGCTGAGTATTTACAAAGCTCACCTAAAACTTGGGTTGAAGAATCACACAATTTAGCAACAAAAATTTATAAGTACACCAACGACGAAGTTGGGTACAGCTACATTTATAACAACACTCCAATTGTTAAAACACGCCTACAACAAGCGGGTATTCGACTAGCTGGACTATTGAACGCCTTATTTGACCCTTCTGCAAAAGAGTTAGAAACGGCACTAAAAATGACGACTGACAAATAAACAGTATTAAATTTATATAACCTACACACGGGAAATCAACATTATGACTAAGCTTCGCCTTTCGAAATTAACTGGAGCGGTAATTTTAGCTCTAGGTGTTTCTACAAGCGCAATGGCTGCTGATACTTCATCTGCAATGCGTGGTAAAATTACAACGCCTTCAGGTGGCAGTGCTGCAAACGTTAAAATTAAAGTAGTTCACCAACCAACGGGAACTATTAGCGAGCTAACTACAAACGAAAGTGGTACGTTTATCGCTAATGGCTTACGTGTAGGTGGTCCTTACATGGTTATCATCGATTCTGATAAGTTTAACGATACGACTGTTGAAAATATCTATCTAAATCTGGGTGAAACATACCGCTTAAGTTCGCAGCTTGCTCCGCTAAACATTGAAAAAATTGAAGTGTCTGGTTATAAAATCGTTCAGCAATCTGGTGGCTCAAGCAGCTCATTTGGTTCTGATACTATTGAAAATATGCCAAGCTTTAACCGCGACATTAAAGATATTGCGCGCTTAAACCCACTTGCCAGTATTAATGGTAATGGCGAGCTAACGTTTGCAGGTAGTAACCCGCGTACCAACGGTTTAACTGTTGACGGTATTGGTCAAAATGATGACTTTGGCTTGAACTTTGGTGGCTACCCTACTTCTCAGCCTCCTGTAGCACTTGATGCTATTGAACAAGTTTCTGTTGATGTATCTCCTTTCTCAGCTTCTAAAGGTAACTTTGGTGGCGGTACTATTAATGCAGTAACAAAATCTGGTACAAATGAGTTTAAGTTCTCTGGCTTTTATGAAATCTCTACTCCAGAGATTGCAGGCGATGTCGATAGCATTGTTCAAGAAGATGACCTTGATGAGCTAGGTCATAAAACTTATTCTACAAATAAAGTAGAGCCGATTAAAACTGAAGAAAGATTTGGTTTTAACGTTGGTGGCGCAATTGTTAAAGACGAACTGTTTTATTTCGTTAACTATTCAGAATGGTCAAGCGAATTAGATCTTGATTACGGCTTTGACGGCTCTGGTGCAGCCAACGAATTTAATACTTCAGAAGCTAACTATAACCGTTTCATTTCTATTTTAAATAATGAATATGGCTTGACTGATTCATTAGCAGGTGCGCCAGAAGATACAAATAAAAACCTGTTAGTTAAGCTAAGCTGGAACGCAAGTGATGACCATCGTTTAGATTTTACTTACCAATGGCAAGACGATCAAGATGAGCGTAACACTAGCACCGGTGGCGATAATATTGTACTAACATCGAACACCTACGCCTACGTAACGAAGTTCAATAACTTTTCAACAAAGCTTTACTCTGATTGGACTGAAGATTTTTCTACTGAAATTGGTGTGTCATATAAAGATGTTACCTCTGATAGCGCAACTCGCTCAAACCTAGGTAGTATTTCAGTTGATGAAGATGGTCGAAATGGCCCTTCTTACAACTTTGGTACAGATCAATATCGTCATGCTAACCGCTCTGAAACGCAAAATTTAACTTTCACACTCGATGCTACCTATTTAATGGATGAGCATGAAATAAACTTTGGTGCTCAATATGAGTCACTTCGTTTATATAACTTATTTGCTGAAAACTCTCTTGGCACGTGGAAGTTTGATAGCTTAGAAAATTTTGAAAACCGTGAAATTGGTTCTTATGATTTCTCTTATCAGAATGCTTACACTAATGATTCAGCTGATACAGCATATGATGTAAGACGTAACCAACTAGCACTCTACATTGAAGACACTTTTTATGTAGGTGACGATTTAGAAGTTACAGCAGGTGTTCGTTATGAACGTTTATCATCAGATGATAAACCAACTCTAAATGAAAATTTTGCGAATACGTATGGCTTTACTAACCAAGAAAATCTAGATGGTCTAGACATTATACTTCCTCGCGTTGGCTTTAAATACTACGTAACAGAAGCCCTTACTATTAACGGTGGTATTGGTCGCTTCCAAGGTGGTATTCCAAATGTTTGGTATAACAACTCATTCCAAAGCGATGGTATTACATTAGTATCTGCTCCTAACGATGTAATTAACGACTACTATGCAAATAACACTGCCGATATTACTCAGGTGCCTGATGAAATTAAAAACTCATTAGAACAAGGTGCTGGTAGCGTTGCTTATATCGACCCTGATTTTAAATTGCCTTCAAGCATTCGCACCCAAATTGGTTTTGAATATGAGTTTGATTCTGAACTATTAGGTGATGGCTTTAAATGGCAAGCAGAGATTGCTTATCATAAAAAAGAGAATGAGGCGGTATGGCATAATACATCTATTAACCCAATCGGTATTGCAGCTGATGGTGAACGCGTCATAAATGAAACTATTTATAGTGGCTCTTTAGCTGATAACGCTGACATAGAAATGACGAATTCATCTGATGATGGACGTTCAATTATTATTTCAACAGGTATTGCTAAACAGTGGGATAATGGCCTGTTTGTATCGGCAAGCTATGCTCACCAGGATGTTACCGAGTCATCAGCCGGTTCAGCTTCTCAAGCGGAAGGTAACTACAAGCATAATATTACAGTAAATCGTAATGAAGATATTGCAGCACGTGGTTTTTACGAAGTTGAGCACAGCTTTAAAATCAACTTAGCATATAACACAGAGTTTTTTGAAGGGTATGCGACTAAGTTTAACGTGTATTTTGAACGTCGTTCAGGTCGTCCATTTAGTTATACAATGAACATGTATAAAGACAGTGATTTGGGTGATACGAGTAGTTTCTTCAGTAATGGTGCTTACTTACCATATATACCTACAGGTGCTGATGATCCAAATGTAAACTGGGATGAATCAGGTATGACTTGGGCTGAGTTAGAACCATTACTAGAGCGTGCTGGTATATCTCAGCGTGGTGGTATTTTAGGTAAAAATACAGCAACTCAACCTTGGGTTACTACGATGGACGTTAGCATTAAGCAAGAAATACCAGGCTTTGCTGAAGGTCACACTGGTGAGGTTTATCTAATGATTGATAATTTCGCAAACCTTCTAAACAGCGACTGGGGTGTAGAAAAACGCTTAGGTTACTCTAACCAAACTATTTATGACTTTGGTGGCCTTGATGACCAAGGCAGATATAAAATAGACAACAGCTTTGGCGGTGCAGATGTGCGTAATTACTCACAAATCAATTCATCGTCATCAGCTTGGCAGGCTAAAGTTGGTATTAGCTACAAGTTTTAAGCCTTAATAGGTAAGTAATAACACATTAAGTTAATTGTTAACAAAACCCATTGCAAATTTGTAATGGGTTTTTTGTTTTTCACACCCCAATTTCACATGTTTGTCATAAAGCCCACGTAATATATACCCCGATATAGAGTTATTGCTCAAAAAAACACTCAAATAGACAAAAATAGTACTATTTATTAAAAATATATTGCAGTTGTATTTTATTTGTAACGAATAAATAAGGTACACTAGTAACGGATTTTGAATAAATGAACTTTAACTGTTTATTTTGAAAAATTTTAAAATAAAAATATAAAAATTTAATTAATAACTACACGGGAAAATTAAATGAAAACTCAATTACGCAAAACAGCTCTTTCACTTGCTATTGCAGCATGTGTTGGTGTAAGTGGCGCTGCAATGGCTAACGAAACGACCTCTGCAATTAAAGGTCAAGTAATGGGGCCTAACGGCAACCCAGCAGCCGGCACTAAAGTAACAATTTTACACGTACCTTCTGGATCAGTAAAAACAACTGAAGTAAATGACGCTGGTTATTTTACAGCTAAAGGCCTGCGAGTTGGCGGTCCTTATAAAGTAATTGTTGATTCAGATGTATATGCAGACCAAGAATTCAATAACATTATTCTTAATATTGGTAACGATTATCCAGTAAACGTTTCTCTTGAGTCACAATCAAGCATGGAACAAATTGTAGTTTCTGGCGCGCCAATTAGCGCTATGTCTGGTGGTACTGGTCCGGCGTCTACATTTACGCTAACTGATCTTGAAAATACACCAGCTATTAACCGTGATTTAAAAGACATTATCCGTATCGACCCACGTATCACAATTGATGATAGCCGTGGTTCAATTAACTGTGGTGGTGGTAACCCTCGCTACAATAGCTTAACGCTAGACGGCGTTCGTATGAACGATAACTTCGGCTTAAGCTCAAATGGTTACCCTACTATTCGCGCCCCTTTCTCTTTTGATTCAATTGAACAAGTTTCAGCTGAACTTGCACCGTTTGACGTTCAATACGGTGGTTTTACATCGTGTAACATCAACGCTGTAACCAAATCTGGCGGCAATGATGTTCATGGCGCTGTTTTCTACGATTACACTAGTGACTCTTTCAAGGGTGATAAAATTGAAGGTGATGACGTTGATAACGGTAACTATACTGAAAAACGTTACGGCTTCAACGTAGGTCTTCCACTAATTGAAGATAAACTATTTTTATTCACTTCATATGAAAAACTTGAAGGTGTTCAACAGTTTAACTACGATGGTTTAAGCAGCGGCAGTGTAACTGCTGATGATATCTCGCGTATCACAAGCGTTGCTCAAACTGTATATGGTTACGATGTAGGCGGAATGCCTTCAAGTATGCCTGTTGAAGATGAAAAAATCTTAGTTAAACTAGATTGGAACATCAACGAAGATCACCGTGCAAACTTAATCTATAACTACAACGATGGTAATACTGTTTCACAGTCTGATACTGGGTCTAGCCGTGTATCACTATCTAACCACTTTTATGACCAAAGTGCAGAATTCACTTCAATCATTGCATCTGTTTACTCTGATTGGTCAGATGACTTCTCAACTGAAGTTCGTATTGGTAAGTCTGAGCTAGATGCAACAGTACAATCATTAGATGCAGCAAGCAGCTTTGGTGAAATGCAAATTCGTACCGAAGATGGTGGTACAGTTTATATTGGTCCAGATGATTCACGTCAATCAAATGACTTAGATTACGATACAACTACATTTAAAGTTGCAGGTACTTACTACCTAGATCAGCACACAATTACTGCTGGTTACGAGTTTGAAGAGTTAGATGTATTTAACTTATTCGTTCAGCATACTGAAGGTGAATACCGTTTCAACAATATTGATGATTTTGAAAACGGTATTGCAAGTGCAATTTTCTACAATAATGCAGCTGCTACAAATGATCCAAACGATGCAGCAGCAAGCTTTTCGTACGCTCAGCATACATTTTACGTGCAAGACGAGTATTCATTCACTGATTTAGATGCAAACATCACCTTTGGTCTACGTTACGACAAATATACAAGTGATGATGTACCTAACTTAAATCAAAACTTTACTGACCGCTATGGCTACAGTAACCAAAGTACATTTGATGGTATTGATTTAATTCAACCACGTGTAGGCTTCCAATGGTACGCTACAGATGCACTTGAAGTACGTGCAGGCGTTGGCTTGTTCTCAGGCGGTAACCCTAATGTTTGGTTATCTAACTCTTACTCAAACGACGGCATTACTAATATTAGTGCAAACCAGTTTGGTGCTATCGACTTGTTCGCAACACCTAATGTAAATAATGGTACTCCAGGATTTGAAGTACCTCAGTCTCAATTTGATGCAGTAGCTGACACTGTAATCGGCTCAGGCGATTCAGTTGCAAACGCTGTTGATCCAGACTTTGAAATCCCATCAGAGTGGAAATACTCACTTGGTGCAACGTACACAACTGAAAACGAGTACGTAATCTCTCTTGATTACTTATATTCAAAGAAAAAAGATGCTGCATTAATGCGTGACATCGCACTTCAAGATTCTGGCGAAACTACATTTGATGGTCGTCCTATATACGAATCAATTGAAGGTCGTGAAAACGAATACTTACTAACAAATGTGAGCGGTGATAGCGGTGATTCATCTGTTATCTCATTAGCGGTTAGCAAGATGTTTGATAATGGTGTGAGCGTTAACTTTGGTTATGCATACACAGATTCTGATGATGTTAACCCAATGACAAGCTCTGTTGCTGGTTCAAACTACGGTAATATCGCTCTTACAGATCCAGGTAACCCAGGTGTTGCTTCATCTGATTACGAAATTCCACATCGTTTTACTATGACTCTTGGTTATACTCATGAGTTTGTTGATGGGTTTGCTACTCGCTTTAACCTATTTGGTGAAGCATATAAAGGCTTACCATACAGCTACACATTTGATGGCAGTGACGAAAATGTATGGGGCGATGCAAACTGGAATGGTAACCGCCAACTATTGTATGTTCCACTTGAAAACGATCCTAACGTTGTTTACAACATGAGTGCTGCTGATATCAATGAATTCAATGAATTTATTGCATCAAATGGTTTAGAGCGTGGTCAAATTACTAGCCGTAACGCAGAAAACTCTGATTGGTTTGTTAAGTTTAACTTTAAGTTAACTCAAGAGCTTCCAGGCTTTATGGAAGGTCACAAAGGTGAAGCATTCTTCGTAATTGATAACCTTACTAACCTGTTAAACGACGATTGGGGCGTACTTAAGAAAGGTCCTTTCGTAGGCGCTAGCATGATTTCAACATCACTTGATGATCAGGGTCGTTACGTTTACTCTGACTTTAATGCGAATAATGCAAATACATCAGTGCAATCAGATGCATCTGTCTGGCAAATGCGTGTAGGTGTTCGTTACACTTTCTAATTTAGAACTTTAACCTAAAACATCATTTAAAAGCCCACTTTGGTGGGCTTTTTTATGCCTTTAATTTGTTATTTAACTTTTCAAAAATACCCACTAACACTTCATATTCTTCATTAGTCAAAGTGCTTAGTAATTGTTTTTCCCAATTCAGTGCATCGGGTGCTATTTGCTCATATAAGCTTTGACCTACTTTACTCAGTACAAGTAAGGCCGCGCGTTTGTCTTGTGCATTTAACTCACTTTTCACTAAACCTTTATCTATTAAAACTTTTACCGCACGCGACACTGTCGACTTGTCCATATTTGCTTGCGTGCATAAATCCTTTGCGTTGCTCTGACCATACTGCGCTAAATTAGCAAGTATTCGCCACTGGGGAATATTTAAACCGTACTTAGTTTGATAAACCTCGGCAAAGTCATTACTTACACGTGTTGCTACATTCGTTAATTGATAAGGTAAAAACGTTGCTAAATCAATTTTCATTTTTAGTTATCCCAGCTTTATAAGGCTTACTTTGGTGTTCATTAATATTTACACGGATGCGTAGTTGCACATTTGATATTAGTCTCACTTGAGAGTATCTTAATTGAAATAAAAATAATATTAAACCAACCCCTCTCACAGGAGTCAGTAATGGCAACACAATTAAGTTATATGACCGGCTTTGGTAATGAGTTTGAAACACAAGCGCTACCCGGTGCACTGCCAATAGGACAATTTAGCCCACAAAAAGTTAAATACGATTTATACACAGAGCAATTTAGTTCGACTGCATTTACGGCTCCTCGCGCTTCAAATCGTCGCACTTGGTTTTACCGCCTTCGTCCGTCTGTAGTGCAAGGTGATTACCAAGCAATTGATAACGGCCTAATAAGAACAGCCCCAATCACTGAAGCCATAACACCACCAACAATGCTACGTTGGAATCCTATTGATATGCCTTCCCAGCCTACTGATTTTATTGATGGGTTAGTAACGATGGCAGCTAATGGCAGTGCTAATGGGCAATCTGGTATTGGCATTCATGTATATGTCGCTAATCAGTCAATGCAAGGGCGTTACTTTTGCAATGCCGATGGCGAAATGTTGTTTGTCCCTCAGCAAGGTGAGTTATTAATTCACACCGAGTGCGGTAAGTTAAGCATTAAACCGGGTGAAATTGCTGTAGTTCCCAGAGGAATTAAGTTCTCTGTTGATTTAATTGACGATACAGCCCGTGGTTATATTTGTGAAAATTATGGCCATGCGTTAGAGCTTGCAGAGCGAGGACCTGTTGGCGCCAACGGTTATGCCAACGACAGAGACTTTCAATACCCTGTAGCAGCCTTTGAAGATAAAGAAGGTGACTTTGAGCTTGTTTCTAAATTTAACGGTAATTTATTTAGCTGTGAAATAAAGCACTCTCCTTTTGATGTAGTTGCATGGACGGGTAATAGTGCGCCCTATAAATACGACTTATCGCGTTTTAATGTAATGAATACAGTGAGCTTTGATCACCCCGACCCATCTATATTCACTGTACTAACCTCTCCTTCTGCTACTGAGGGTATGGCAAATGTCGATTTTGTGATATTTCCACCGCGTTGGATGGTAGCCGAAAATACATTTCGCCCGCCGTATTATCACCGCAATATTATGAGTGAATTTATGGGCTTGATTGAAGGTGTGTATGATGCAAAAGAGCATGGTTTTGTACCTGGTGGCGCAAGTTTGCACAATTGTATGTCGCCACATGGACCTGAAGCCGACGTATTTGAAAAAGCCTCAAACGCTGAGCTTACACCACAAAAATATGAAAACACATTGGCCTTTATGTTTGAGTCGCGCTATATAATTTCACCGACAAAATATGCATTAGAAGGTAAAGAGCGCCAACCAAATTACACCGATTGCTGGCGTACTATTAAAAAACAATTTACAGGTTCACAGGATTAATTATGAAATTATACAGCTACTTTCGCTCATCAGCGGCTTATAGAGTGCGTATAGCGCTTAACTTAAAAGCAATCGATCATGAACTTGCTATTGTTAACCTTTTAAAATCGGAGCAGCTTGGGAAAGAATACTTAGCGACTAATCCGCAAGGCTTACTACCGGCACTTGAAACCAATGATGGTGTTTTAGCACAATCGCTTGCAATACTTGAGTGGCTAGATGAAACTTATCCGCAATCGCCATTAATTACAGGGACTGCGTGGCAAAAGTCGCAAATAAGAAACTTAAGCTTTGCCATTGCTTGCGATATTCATCCTGTTAATAATTTACGCGTGCTGAAGTATTTATCAAACGAATTAGGTGTTGATGGCGAGGCTAAAAATAAATGGTATCGACATTGGATAGAAGTGGGTTTTGAAAAAATAGAACTGATGCTAAACGAAAATAATAACTACTGTTTTGGTGACCAACCAACACTTGCTGATATTTGTTTAGTGCCGCAAGTATTTAATGCAATTCGTTTTGACGTAGATATGAGCGCTTATCCAAAAATTGCAGCCATTTACGAACATTGTAATAAATTAGCTGCATTTAATGACGCTGCACCGCAAAATCAACCCGATGCAAATTAAGCTAATTTAGATTAACTTTGTAGCGCGCTATGAATAACCGTAACGTGCTCAATTAAATCTAAGCCCAGATCAGTTAAATATCCGCCATCTGGGCTATCTATAATCCCTTTTTCAAATAAACGTTGCGCTGCGCTAAGTAAGCTTGGCTCTGCGTCTGAATGTAATTTAATACCCTGCATTTTACTGTCGCGAGGAAACTTTGCTAATAGTGTGAATTCTTCGATCATTGTTTGATTAAATTGCATTGTGTGCACCTTTTTATTGTTCTGTGAATAACTAAGTTTATACTTAAAATCACTTTGTGTACTTTACACTAGCACGTTTTTTAGCTTAATGTATTATTTTTAACCCTCCCTATTTAAAGGCCTCTAATGCGTAACTTTTTAATTCTATGTTTTTGTTTTAGCAGCTTATCGTATTCAATACTTAGTGAAGCAACAACGCTAAAAACCCATTCAATTATTGATGCAAACCAGTTTGTAAATGAAGAAGCTAACTGTTGGTACGACAACAAACGCTATAGCGAAGGCGCATTAATACAAGTTCATTCTTTTACACTTTTGTGTGGTGCTAAAACACCCCAACACAGTAACAGCCAACTCATTTGGCTTAAAATAGATAAGCAAGGTAATGCTATTTACCCAACAGCTCCTAAAACAATCACTGTGAATTAGCGCTAAAAGCTGATTTAAGCTACAATGCATGCAGTTTAAATAAGTAGTATGGCTATGAATAATCAACCTAAAAACCCTCTACATGGGGTAACATTAGAACAAATACTTGTTGAGTTAGAACAACGACTTGGCTGGAGAACACTTGGCGAGCAAGTAAAAATTAAATGTTTTACTGATCAACCCAGCATTAAATCGAGTTTAAAGTTTTTGCGTAAAACGCCTTGGGCTCGCGATAAAGTGGAAGCACTTTATATTCACACTATAAATAATAAGCCTATTCGTAGACCAAAAAGTGCACCAAGAGAAACATCTTCTCAAGCGCCGGATACAACAGGGTTTGTTTGGCCATCAATTAAAAAGTGATGTAAAAAAAGGAGCTAATTAAGCTCCTTTTTTGATTATAACTTGCGCGATTTATTGCTCTTTGCAAATCACATTTAATGAAGCCGGCTCAATAGTAATAACCAGTTTTTGAGCGGTTTTAACTTCACCATCTAGTACGTACTTAAGCTCTCCTTCGCCTGTAACCTCTACTCTTTTGGCATTTGTATGGTGAGAGTTTATAGCTAAATGTGTTTGCGTTAAGCTACTAAACATCAGCTCTGCAATACTTAGTACTGTGGTTGAATCTTCATTATTTGGTGTTAACCAATTTATATCGAGTAGCCCGTCACTATGATCAGGTTGCCCGCCACCTTGAGCCAATAACGTTGTAAAAGGCGCAGCATTAGCCACAATAAAACTATTAGTACATATTTCTTCTGGCTCATTATCATCGAGTTTTACTTTAAGTAACTGCGATTTTTGCTCGCCAAACGCTTCAAAAAAACCATTTAAATAGGCAAGTTGCCCCGACTTATTTTTCGACTCTCTATCTGCTTTTTCTATCATTGATTGCTCAAAACCAATACCCGCGAGCAGTAGTACTAATTCATTATTACAATAAGCAGTATCTATTATGCTTGTTTGACCATCTATAATTAAGTCACAAGCCTGTTCAACAGGAATAAATTTAGAGGTAATACCCATCAATACATGCGCAAGGGCGTTTGCAGTCCCCATAGGGATGATGCCTAGTTTACATTGTGTATTTACAAGTACGCTTGCAACTTCGGCCACCGTACCATCTCCCCCGCATGCGATAATAATATCCGGATTTTGCGCAATTTCCTGTTTAGCCAGCTCAATACCGTTAACTTCTTTTGTAGTAGTGAGTACTTTCAGATCGTAATAATCCGATAGCCGCGCAACAATTAAGTGCTCTTTTTCTTCCCATAATCGTGTACCAGATACAGGGTTTGCAATTAAAACGGCTTTGTTTTTAATCAGTAATTCGCCTTTTTTATGTCGCTTAGCTAAATGGCGAAGTTGATGCTTATTTAAATTTGCGGTTTCGCGGGTTTCTTTTATTTGTGCAAGTACTTCATGCACATCTGCATTTTTGTTTTGGCTCAGTAAATAAGCCGCCATGACAAAAACAGAGCGCCCACGCCCTAAAGCACAATGAACGACTACGCGATGGTCTTCTTTAATATGGTGATGAATCCAATTAATAGCCTGATTTAACTGAGAATGGGTAGGAATACTATGATCGAGCACCGGAATGTTTAAATAATTAATATTCTCTTGTGTTGAACTCCACTCGAGCCCGTCGAATTCACACGTAACATCTAAAATCGCCGTAATCCCGTTATCTTTTAATGTGTCTATATCTGAGGGAAATAATCGGCAAGCTAAAAATAGGTTTTCGTTTATTTGTTGAATGGGCGGCACTTTATCGCGCTTACGTGACCAGGCATTATAAATTTGCACACCGAATAAAAATGGCACAAACGCCCACCGTATATAAAATGGGATCACCCCATTTTCACGCTTTCTAAATATTTTTGCTGTATTAAAAATATACGCGGTACTCACTAATAAAAGTGACAGCGCAGTCCAATAAAAAACAATAGCAAAATAAACAGAGTTCACTTCCCAACCAATAAAAATAAGCAGTAGTGCTAATAGTGAATAACTAATTGCAGCCCACATAGTCTCTCCTTTGTGAAAATAATGCCGATTTATAATCTTAATTTAAACGGCTTTAAGTAGTCTTTTGCAAATATCACGCCATATAAATGCCATTTAAAATTCAAACGCGAACAGTAGGGCATTGATATCTATAGTAATTAATAAACTAAAATCTACTACAGACCGCTCTTTGTGCATTTTTTACAAACATGTGAATAAATTATACTTACACGTCTAAATTTCAAACACTGATCGGTTATTGCTTGTACTTACGTATAAAGCAGCTAATCTAAAAGGCAATTAAATTTTTTGCATCCAAATCACACTCTCAACCGTTTACTCAATGATAATAAGAAAAACAGGACCCCTATGGATAACGATGATTTACTCCCTCTTTTGTGCGCAACAGCACAAGGAGACAAAAATGCTTTCTCAAGTTTATATCAACAAACTAGCGGCAAACTTTTTGCTATTAGCTTAAATATGCTCACTAACAGGGCTTATGCAGAAGAGGCACTACAAGACGCTTTTATAAAAATTTGGCATAACGCATCTGAATATAACGCCTCTAAAGGCACCGTTATTAGTTGGATGATAAGTATAGTCAGATACAGAAGTCTTGACTCACTTCGCTATCACAAAGTACGAAAAGAGCAGTCGTTAGGCGATGACGAATATGAAAATGAAAGTGTTGACGTTAATTACGATGAAGAAACGAAACTGGTCAATTGTATCGAACAGCTTGAGCCGCAACAAAAACAAGCTATTCACTTAGCTTATTATAAGGGGCTGAGTCATAGCGAGTTAGTCGATCATATAGAAACGCCTTTAGGTACAGTTAAAAGCTGGATCAGGCGTGGGCTTATGCAGCTACAAAGGTGTTTAACATTATGAATTATAATAAACCCGAACTATTAGACGCGCTTGCTGGGCAGTACGTGCTTGGCACACTTAGAGGGCTTGCCCGAAAGCGTTTTCAGCGTCTGTTACTTAACTCAAATCAAACACGTGAAGCAACAAATATGTGGGAGCAAAACCTAAACAACTTAGCGAGTGCTATTACACCGCAAACGCCACGTGACGATGTATGGGTAAATATACTACAGCGTATTGAGAACAGACCACAAACAAGTAAAACAGTCATACATACCAAGCCTTCAATTTGGCGTACATGGTCTTTTGTGGCAACTGCCGCATGCATTGTTTTAGCCTTTTTGGTTATTCAGCCTAGTACCAATGTTATGCAAACTCAGCAAATTGCTTTGGTTCAAAATCAAGATAAACAATCATTGTGGTTTATTGATGTAAGCGAGCAAGGGCTCTCAATTAAAGCTAGCAGCCAATTGGTTGCTCAAACTAATAAAGATTATGAGCTGTGGATGATTTTAAAAGGTCAAGATGCACCTATTTCATTGGGTTTACTGCCCAAGCAAGGCAGTAAAATATTATTTAAAGATAACCGCTTCAACGCAAGTGATATCGCATTGTTAGCAGTGAGCTTAGAGCCTATTGGTGGCTCACCAAATGGCTCTCCCACTGAAGTGCTTTACACCACAGAGCTGGTACTTTTATAACCCTACTTTCATGACTAAAGTTGGCTGTTTACTTAAAGCAGCCAACCTACTCTCTAACTTTTTTAACAAAAAATAAAATAATTTAACTTTTTTGCATCCAATTTAAATCTCGCCCCGTTATTAGCTATGACTTCAATCAAAACTAAAGGACAAAGTCATGAAAGCTTTAACTCCATCAATACTCGCAGTAGTAATATGTAGTACGTTTGTAAGTGCACCAAGTGAAGCATCTAGCCACAGAGAAGCGCCAAATATAAGCCGTTTCCCGACTTTAGATTCAACCGATTTTTATGTATTTAATAGTTACGAGCAAGGTCGTGATGATTACGTCACATTAATTGCTAATTACATCCCGCTGCAAGATGCCTACGGCGGTCCTAATTACTTTGCAATGGACCCAGATGCTACCTACAGCATTCATATAGATAACGACGGCGATGCTGTTGAAGATATTACATTTGCGTTTAACTTTAAAAGCATGCTTCCTAATGATAACCAAGGTGTGCAATTAACTGTTGGACCTGAAGGTAATCAACGCACCGTGTCTGTACCGCTTAAAAATGTAGGCGGTGTATCTGCCGGTGATAACAGCGCTGTAAATTTTAGCGAATCATACACAGTAAGCATGATAAGCGGTGCGCAGCGTACTGGCGAAACAACGGTATTAAATAACACTGCATCAAGCTCCAGCACATTTTCTAAACCGCTTGATTATGTGGGTAATAAAACATTTGGTTCAATGAGCGATTATCAAACTTATGCTGACCAATTTGTGTATCAGGTTTCAATTCCTAACTGTGAAAGCATGGCACAAGTTTTTGTAGGGCAACGTAAAGACCCATTTGTAGTTAATCTAGGCAAAACATTTGATTTAGTTAACTATGTACCTGTAGAGGGTGATAGCGCCCCAGGTGCTGGTGACGGCGGTGGTTTTCCTGGTGGTATAACACAATCAGCTGATAACGACGACCTTGCAGATAAAAACGTAACATCAATCGCTATCGAAATACCTAAAAGCTGTATTGTTGGTGAAGGTAATGGCGTAATAGGTTCATGGACAACAGCAAGCCTACCTCAAGCTCGCGTATTAAATCCTAATGCTAAATTTGCTAATAATGGTGTTAATGGTGGTGCTTTAACACAAGTTTCACGCTTGGGTAGCCCGCTTGTAAACGAGCTTGTAATTGGCATTAAAGACAAGGACACATTCTCCACTGCTCACCCTAAAGATGATGCACAATTTTTAGATTATGTATCTCACCCAGCACTACCAGAGTTATTAAACATTTTGTTTAAAGATGCTGTTAATACGACCCTTGGCGCAAACTTAGAAACACTGGCACCCACAAACTTCCCGCGTACTGATTTAATCACTGCATTTTTAACAGGTTTTGCAGGCGTTAATCAGCAAGCAACTGTAACACCTTCAGAAATGCTGCGTTTAAATACAGGCATTGCAGCAACAGCGCAAGCTGATCAATCTGCATTTGGTGTAGCGGGTAATGATTTAGCCGGCTTCCCAAATGGTCGTCGCCCGGGTGATGATGTGGTTGATATTGCACTTCGTGTTGTGATGGGTCGTTTATGTCATCCTATCCCTGTAAATGGTGAAGACACTGATTTAGGACTTTGTGCACCAGAGGATGCTAATACAGGCACAGTGCCATTTACAGACGGCGCACCTATTGATGCAACAATGATGGACTCAACATTCCCATACCTTGCAACACCGCTTGCTGGCTCTAAATAAGGAGTAAAATAATGCGTAATTTAAAAACTACCCATATTTGTGTTCTCCTCAGTGCATTAACATTGGGAGCATGTAGTAGCGATGATGATAAAAAACAGCCTACACCGGTTGTAAACACAGCGCCTACCGCAAGTGATGCAATGCTAACTACACAAACTGAGGTAAGCATTACCGATATGCTTAGCGCAACCGACAATGATGGCGATTCGCTTACTTATTCGTTAACAAGTGAGCCAACTATTGGAACTGTTACCGTTAATAGCGACGGTAACTTTACCTATACACCAAATAAAGAAGTGACAGGTTCAGATAGTTTTATGTTTGGTGTAAGTGATGGCGTTAATTCGCAAGTAACTGCAACAGTAAACATTACAATTGACGCACTACAAGTCGACTTTGCTCAATTTGCAACCGATGCATTTAATCAAGCGCCAAATGCAGAGCCGTTAACTGTTAACGGTCGGGTGTTTACAAACACAGATACCGATGTTGATGGATTAATTTCAACAAACGGTAACTAACCAAGTAATTAAGCTGACAGGCCATGGATGGCTTTTTTCAAAGGATATTTATAATGCATTTATCAATTTTTAAGTCCGTCGCATTTATTACTTTATGCCTAACGACCTTTGCATTAAGCGCTGCGCCTTTTACCCCAAAAGATGATGCAGCTATTGCTAACAGTAATTCAACGCTTAGTGCTTCTCTGTCTGTTGAGGAAATAAATACATTAGTCACTAACAGCCAATATGTAGGCCAAACAGAGCGTTTACAGGGGCTACTTAAAACCCGTTTAGCCCAGCTATATAAACAAACACCCTCATCTCAAATTGGTTACTTATATGCTCGTGTTTTACAAAAAGAGCACCTTTTCAACGAAGCTATTGATATTGCTAATAACGTTTTGATTAAAGAGCCACAGCATAGTAATAGCCATTTATTGCTAGCCAATATATTTATGACTCAAGGTAAGTTTGCACAAGCAAAAAAACACTGTGTCGCCTTAATTGGGCACGTAAGCACTATTACTGCTAGCACCTGTGTACTTGATGTACAAAGCCAACATGAAAGCGTTTTAGACAGCTACCAAGCATTAGTAAAAATTATAAATAATAATCAAACTAGCCTAGCTACAAACCATGTTTTAAGTGAAATGAGCTATCGTTTAAATAACTACAAACAAGCATTGTCTCACTTACAAAGTGTAGATTTAGTTCAAGCCCCTGTGAGCCTAATTGTTTTATGGGCCGATATTCAAATTGCTCTAAACCAACCACAACAAGTATTAAATACATTAAGCGTACTGCTTCCTGATAAAGGTAATTTAGAGGACGCTATTTTGCTAAGACTTTCAATCGCAGAAAAAAAACTGAATAAACGCGATAAAAAATGGCAAAATACAATGGCGCAAAGAGTTACGCTACGAGAGCTTCGTAAAGATTCTTTTCATGCAAGTGACTTAGCTAAATATTACCTTGATGTACAACCAAATCGCGAAAAAGCACTTTACTGGGCTCATATTAATTGGCAGCAGGCTAAAATGAGCACCGATGAGCAATTACTTATTCAAGCAAAAGCGATGCAACGAGATACACTATGAAAACGCCTTATCTATTTATACTCACTTTAATGCTGTGCATTTTTTCAACTTACAGCTTTGCCCATCAACTAAGTACAAGTTATATAACCTTAAATAGCGAGAACAATAACGACACCAGCAAAAATCTATACACGGGTACCTGGCAAATAAATATTGCCGACTTAGAGCACGCAGTGCCTCTGGATTTAGATAAAAACGGACAAATTTCGTGGTCAGAAATAAAAGCAAAACGCAGCTCAATTAATAACTTCATTAAAGAAAATTTAAATATCACGCAAAGCGCGCAAATATGCCCTTTAAAAAGTGAAGGTATCTATCAGCTAGATAACCATTTTAACCAACCTTATTTAGTGATTCCGCTGCAGTTTAGCTGTGATGATAATGAAGCAATCACCCTTTCCTATTCCGCTTTTTTCAAAACTGATACTAACCATAAATCCATCGTAAATATTAACGGTGTATCTCGTGTATTTAATATCAATGAGGCACAACAAACGTTCAGCTTTGAGCAAACAAGTTATTTAAGTACCTTTAATCAATACGTTTACCAAGGTGTTTTACATATTTGGATTGGTATTGATCATATTTTATTTTTAATCGCTTTGTTACTTACCTGTGTTTTAAAACGCAGCGATAAAGCATGGCAAGGTATTAGCTCTAAAAAACACATTATTAAACACACAGCATGGATAGTAACCGCGTTTACGCTTGCGCACTCTATTACGCTTACCGCCACCGCTATGAACCTTGTATCACCAAATAGTCGCTGGGTAGAGCTTGGAATTGCTGTATCTGTTTTATTTGCAGCATTAAATAATGTGTGGCCGTTGGTACTTCGTTTAGGTTGGCTTACTTTTGCTTTTGGTTTACTACATGGGATGGGATTTGCGAGCGTACTTGGCGAGCTTGGCCTGTCGAGCGACTATCAACTGCTCAGTATTTTGGCGTTTAATTTAGGCGTCGAAATCGGTCAACTTAGTATATTACTGATAGCCTTACCAATACTCATTTATGTACGACACTACACTTGGTATAAAAAATGGTTAATGCCAATGGGCTCCGTTGCTATCGCAATTGTTGCACTTCAGTGGTCAATCGAGCGTTTTTAAATAGTATAAATAAAAAAGCTAGCCAAAATATTGGCTAGCTTACTTTTGGTTATTTATTTTTAGCGTTACTGCGCTTTATCAAATGGCATCAGTAATGTTTTCATCGCAGGGCGAAGCGCTATGAGTACCGTTTCTTCGGTTAGCTCAGGGTAAAGTAACTTTCTAAGTAATAACCCTGCCATCATCGAAAAAATAACATTAATTCGGCTTTCAAGTTCACGCTCATCAATGTCTTTGAGCGCACTTCGCTCGCTTGTTAAAAGCTGCCTCATGCGCCCTCTTGCTTGAATATCGGTTTCACGCAAAAGAGTAGCGACTTTAATATTACGACCCGCTTCTGCCATCATATCTAAATCGATAACACATGAGCCTGTATCCATGTGTCTTTGCACGCCAATATTTAAGCCATCTAAAAGAGCCGCCAAAACATCACCAGGGTGATCTTCAAACTTTTGAAAGATAGAGAACATTTCTTCCATGTCTTTTTCAATAATGCTTTCTATAATAGCTTCTTTGCTTTCAAAGTAATTATAAATATGGCCTGCACTCATCCCTGCCGTTTTAGATATTTCTGCCATACCTGCACCGTGGTAGCCTTTACGGCGAAAACACTCTGCAGCAGCTGTTAAAATTTGCTCACGCCTAGCAAGTGCTATCGCGGGATCTGTTTGCCTTTTTGCTTTAGGCTTCATGTTCAACTCCACTACTAAGTCATAAACTCAGTAAAGCAAGAGCTATAAATAGTCTCGCCATATAAATATGTAATGCGGCTTTAAAAGCCGCAAATATTATTTCTCTACCTGAGTTGTTTCACTGGCTACATTCCATCCGCCACCAAGCGCTTTGTACAAGTTAATTTGACTCGCAAGATACGCTTGCTGACCCGCAATTAACTGCTGCTGCGCGCCGTACCACGTACGCTGAGCATCAAGTACTTGCAAGTAGCTATCTGCGCCTTTTTCGTAACGCATTTTTGATAAATCAAACGTGATTTGTCGGCTACTTATAAGCATATCAAGGGCACTTAATTGCTCTTGGTAACCTTCTCTATCAGCAAGTGCATCGGCAACTTCGCGAAACGCATTTTGAATTTTTTGCTGATACGTTGCCACTGCAATTTCTTGATCTGCTTTTGCTACATCAAGATTTGCTTGGTTACGTCCCATATTAAAAATAGGTAAGCTAATTGTCGGCACAAAACTCCATGTACCCGAGCCTGAATCAAACAAGCCACTTAAGTCACTTGAAGCAGACCCCGCATTGGCTGTTAAGCTTATGCTTGGATAAAACGCCGCTCGAGCAATACCAATATTGGCATTAGCAGCAAGCATTAAATGCTCAGCGGCTTTAATATCAGGGCGCTGTGATAGCAGATCAGACGGTAAACCAACGGGTACTTCTGGCATACTGATCAAGTTAGTCAGGTCTTTATTAGGCAGTAAATCAGCTGAAACAGATTTACCTACTAATAAATCTAAGGCACTTTTATCACGCTTTAACAAACGTTTGTACGTTGCTATGTCTACTTTTGCCGTAGCAACTGTGCTTTTAAGCTGCTCAAGGGTAATTGAAGACGTCGCACCTAAATCAAAGCTTTTTTGCGTAAGCGATAATGACTCCTGCTGAGAGGTAAGCGTTTCTTTTGCAAGCTCTAGCAGTTGCAAATCAGTTGCATAATTTAGCCACGCATTTGCCAACTCTGAAATTAAAGACACCTGCGTGCTGTATTGACTAAGCTCTGTAGAGTATAAGTTTTGCAGTGCTTGCGCTGATTGGTTACTTACCTTGCCCCAAATATCTAACTCGTAAGAGGTAATACCCACTGTTGCACTGTATTGCGAGCTAATAGCTGCATCGCCAGTACCTGATAAGTCAGCCGGTAAACGCTGGCGCGTACCTGAGGCATTTAAATCAAGGGATGGATACAAAGCAGAGTCTTCAATTTGATATAAACCACGCACACGCTGCACATTAAGCACTGCAATTTGCATGTCTTTGTTATGCTCAAGGCTTTGACTAATTAACGTTTGTAGTTTTTCGTCATTAAAAAACTGCTGCCAATTTAATTGCTGCGCAGCGCTTTGCTCAGTACCTGATGCATAAGCATCAGATACTGGTAGAGCAAGATCTTTTTGCTCTGGCGCTAATTGGCAACCACTTAGCACCAATAAAGCAATTGCACTTAGGCTGAATGTTTTAATGCTCATTCTGCGCTCTCCTTCGTTATCTCTTTAGCTTTGCCAGGAAATACACGGCGTACTAACACAAAGAATAACGGAACAAAAACAACAACTAATATTGATGATGCAAGTGTGCCGCCAATAATCGAAATACCTAACGCATTTTGCGCACCAGAACCCGCGCTTGAGGCAATAGCAAGCGGTAAAACACCACAAATAAAGGCCATCGAAGTCATAAGTATTGGACGCAAACGTAGGCGAACAGCTGCAATAGCCGCATCAACTAAGCCAAGCCCTTCTTCCATTTTATGAATCGCAAACTCTACAATCAGTATCGCATTTTTAGATGCTAAACCAATGGTGGTCAACAAACCTACCTGCAAGTAAATATCGTTAGATAAGCCACCGCCAAGCGCTGCCATAATCGCACCAAATATACCCAGTGGCACAATCATCATTACCGCAAACGGTACTGACCAACTTTCATAAAGCGCGGCTAAACATAAAAATACAAACAACAGCGATAAGCCATATAATAAAGGTGCTTGACCGCTACTAGAGCGCTCTTGGAATGAAATACCGGTCCACTCAGACGAAATACCATTTGGTAATTGTTTAACTAAACGCTCCATTTCATCCATTGCTTGGCCTGTACTGTAACCTGCCGCTGCACTACCTTGAATTTCCATTGCTGAAAAACCATTGTAACGCTCTAAACGCGGCGAACCATACGTCCAGTAGGCACTAGCAAACGCTGAAAACGGCACCATATCGCCATTATCATTGCGTACATACCACTTATTTAGATCCTCAGGCACCATGCGAGATTGTGCATCACCTTGCATATACACTTTTTTCACTCGACCACGGTCAATAAAGTCATTCACATAACTACTACCCCATGCTGTCGAAAGTGTACTGTTAATATCGTTTTGCGACACACCAAGCGCTTCGGCTTTTGCCAAATCTGTATCAAGTTGTAGCTCTGGCATATCTTCTTGTCCATTTGGACGCACGCCCGCTAAAATTGGACTTTGGCTTGCTAAACCTAATAACTGATTTCGTGCAGCTAAAAGTGCGTCATGGCCAAGGCCTACACGGTCTTGTAAGAAAATATTGAAGCCATTAGCGGTTCCCAGTTCAACAATTGCAGGTGGCGGAAAGGCAAAAACAAATGCTTCTTTTATCGTTGAAAAGTAGCCCATCGCTTTACCTGCAACACCTTGAACAGATAACTCGTCACGCTGACGCTCATCCCAATGTTTAAGATTTACAAAGGCAATTGCTGAGTTTTGGCCAGAACCTGCAAAACTAAAACCAGTCACGGTAAAAATACCGTTTACTGCTTCAGATTGATCGTTTAAAAAGTGGTTTTCTACCTTTTTAACAACCTCAAGCGTTTGTTGTGTTGTAGAACCCGCTGGTAATGACACTTGGTTAAACAAAATACCTTGGTCTTCGTCAGGCAAAAATGCCGTTGGCAAGCTTGAGAATACATAAACCATACCGCCCACAATCACGCCATAAATAAGTAAGTAGCGTTTAGAGTGAGTAAGCATGCGCCCTACAAAGCTTTGTGCACCTGAATTTGTTTTATCAAAACCACGGTTAAAGCCTGTAAAAAACCGGCCAAACAACGTGTCAT
The DNA here is from genome assembly GCF_014163745.1 of Pseudoalteromonas sp. SR44-2. Taxonomy (NCBI): domain Bacteria; kingdom Pseudomonadati; phylum Pseudomonadota; class Gammaproteobacteria; order Alteromonadales; family Pseudoalteromonadaceae; genus Pseudoalteromonas; species Pseudoalteromonas sp. SR44-2. Next base: position 97,383 of record NZ_JACJDW010000002.1, read on the forward strand.
TGTTATGTACATGGCTTGGTTTTAAAAGCGTTGCACATAATGCTGGCGTTAAAATAAGAGCCACTAAAACAGATAACCCCATCGCCGATACGAGTGTTATAGAAAACTGACGATAAATTATACCGGTAGAGCCACTAAAGAATGCCATTGGAATAAATACCGCAGAAAGCACCATGGCAATACCTACCAGCGCGCCTTTAATTTCATCCATAGATTTACGTGTAGCTTCAAGTGCCGAGAGTTTTTCCTCGGTCATTAAACGCTCAACATTTTCTACAACAACAATTGCATCATCTACCAATAAGCCTATGGCAAGTACCATCGCAAACATCGTTAGCGTATTTATTGAATAACCAAAGGTGTATAAAATACCAAATGTACCTAGTAAAACCACAGGTACGGCAATTGTTGGAATAAGCGTTGCCCTAAAGTTTTGTAGGAACAAATACATAACTACAAAAACAAGTACAACAGCTTCAATTAATGTATGAATAACTTTTTCGATAGATAACGATACGAACGGTGTTGTATCGTAAGGTATTACGGCATCTAACCCCTCAGGGAAAAACGGTTTTAGCTCTTCAATTGCTTTTTTAACGCCCTCTGCGGTATCAAGTGCGTTAGCGCCACTGGCTAATTTAATACCTAAACCTGATGCAGGTTGCCCATCGTAACGAGCAACAACGCGGTAGCTTTCACCGCCAAGCTCTACTTTAGCAACGTCCTCTAGACGTACAAAAGAGCCATCTGGATTGGTTTTAACTAATATTTGTTTAAATTGCTCTGGCGTTTGTAATCGGCTTTGCGCCGTTACTGTTGCATTAAGTTGCTGACCATCAACGGCAGGCATACCGCCAAGTTGACCGGCAGATACTTGCGCATTTTGCGCACTAATTGATGCACTAATATCAGCAGGTGTAAGCTTATAATTTTGTAACTTTGCAGGGTCTAACCAAATACGCATCGCGTACTGAGAACCAAACAGTTGTACTTCACCTACGCCTTCAACACGCGAGACAATGTCTTGCACGTTTGATGAAACATAATCGCCAATATCAATATTGGTCATGCTGCCATCTTTAGACACAAAAGCATAAACCATTAAAAAGTTACGTGCTGATTTTGCAACTACCACACCTTGCCTTTGTACGGCTTCTGGTAATAGTGGAGTCGCTGTAGCTAGTTTATTTTGCACTTGAACTTGTGCAATATCAGGGTCAGTTTCAGCACTAAACGAAAGTGTAAGCGTAGCAGAACCACTCGACTCAGACGTAGATGACATATAAAGCAAGCCATCAAGCCCTTTCATTTTTTGCTCAATAACTTGCGTTACCGTATCTTCAAGTGTTCGTGCAGATGCACCAGGGTACGTTGCAGTAATACTCACTGCAGGTGGTGCAATTGAAGGATACTGCGAAATAGGTAAACTCCTAATCGCCAAAATACCTGCAAGCATCACTACAATAGCGAGTACCCAAGCAAATATCGGTCTATCGATAAAAAATCGTGACATTAAAACTCTCCGTTATTGAGCTTGATCGGCTTTAGCAGACGATTGAATTTCAGATGGGTTCACAGGTGCACCAGGGCGGATTTTTTGTAAACCTTCAACTATTAACTTATCGCCATCACTTAGGCCATCAGTAACAAGCCAATCAGAACCAAAAGTTCTATCTACTTTTAATACGCGGCTTTCTACTGTGTTGTCTTTACTGACAACCATTGCTGTTGGTTCGCCTTTTGAATTACGGCTAACGCCACGTTGCGGAGCTAAAATAGCACCCGCCTTAACACCTTCCACAATAGAAGCTCGGGCATACATGCCAGGCAGTAATAATTTTTCTGGGTTTGAAAATTTAGCACGCAATGTTACTGAGCCAGTACTTGGATCAACGGTCACTTCAGAAAACTGCAATGTGCCTTTATGAGGATAAATAGAACCATCTTCCATAATAAGTTCAACGTCAGTTTGACTAGCCGAATCGACAGTTAGAGCACCTGATGATATTGCTTTTTTAAGTTGGGTAAGCTCATTACTTGATTGTGTTAAATCGATATAAATTGGATCTAACTGAGTTACTGTAGCAAGTGCTGTACTTTGATTGGCGCTTACAAGTGCACCCACTGTTACGCTTGATTTACTAATTTGACCACTAATAGGAGAAGAGACGTGGCTGTAATCGAGATTAATTTGCGCTGATTTTAACTGCGCTTTAGCCGTTAATAATTCAGCATTAGCTTGCTTATATGCAGCATCTGCTTCATCAAAATCTTGTTGGCTCACGGCTTTAATTTTTAAAAGCTCTTTATAACGCGATGCTTTTGATTTAGAGCTGGCAATGCTTGCCTCTGCGCGCGCTACGCTTGCTTCACTTGCTGCTAAGTCTGCTTCAAATGTAGCAGGGTCTATTTGATACAGTGCTTGGCCTTGTTTAACCTCATTACCTTCAACAAATAAACGAGATTGCACAATACCACTTACTTGTGGACGAATTTCAGCAATTTGAAATGCACTAATGCGACCAGGAAGTTCTTTTTTGAGAGTAAGCGCTTGGCTTTTTACTGTAATTACACCCACTGGGACAGCTTTAGGAGCTGAAGCTTGTGACTGCTCAGCAGCCTGATCACAACCAGTTAAAGCAACAGAACCGACGAGGGCTGACAATACAAATAAAGCGATGCGGGAACGCTGCATGTTAAATACCTTTTAGTTTAGAGTGAACGATCATTCTAAATTAAAATGCGCTGATAATGAATCTTAATAAGGAGAAATTTACACAAACTTACACTATTGAATATAATATACGCTTTAGGTAGCATTTAATGTTAATTTGATGAAAATAGAATCAAAGCTGTTTGAAAATAAAGCAATTAAACAGATTGAAATAACCACTCATTTTAAGCACAGAACTTTTAAATAGACACAAAAAAGCCAAGCAAAAAACTGCTTGGCTAGTTATATAAACGACTATCTTACTTTTTTAAAGGGGGTTGTCGTTCTGTGGATTAATAACTCTTGAAACTAACAACTGCTCTACCCTAATGCCCTCTACATCAACAACTTCAAACTTAAAGCCTGAAAAAGTTAAATGCTCTGCACGTTTAGGGATTCGCTTCATACTGTAAATTAAAAATCCAGCGACAGTTTCATAGTGCATCTGATCAGGAAATTCTTCTATATCAAGTACCTTTGCTAAATCGGTAATTGGAGTTAACCCATCTACAAGCCATGAATTTTTATCGCGCTCTATAATTAATTCATCACCTTGATGAGTAATTAAATCACCCATAAACCCTTTCATTAAATCTTTTACCGTTACAATACCTACCGAAAGCGCGTATTCATTTACGACAACAGCAAATGGCTTTGCTGCGCTTTTAAACGCATTTAAAGCTTCTGATAGGCTTAATGTTTCCGGTAAGTAAAAAACATCTTTATCAATCAGCTCATCGTTTATATTGGCGGCTTCGCCTTTTAGTACTTGTCGTAAAATATCTTTAGATTCAACAGAGCCATGCAATTTATCTAAATTTCCTGACACTACTAAAAAGTGATTATGAGGGTGATCAATAATTTTGGTCGCAATATCATGGCTAGATTCGTTTAAATCAAAATAGACAATTTGATCGCGTGGCGTCATTACGCTTGATAAAAACCGCGCTTCTAAGTCAAACACATTGCCAATTAATTCATACTCTTGCTTTTGCAAACTACCATATGCAGCACCCGCTTCCATCATGGCAACAATGTCCTCAGTTGTAACGTTGTCTTCTCGCTCAGCAGGCACTTTAAATAAGCGCAGCACAAAGTTCGTTACCCCATTAAAAAACATTACTAGCGGAGTTAAGGCAAAGGTTACCCAGCGCATTATTGTAACGACTCTAACAGCGACAGCTTCTGGCATGATCATCGCTAAACGTTTTGGCATTAAATCGGCGAACAAGATAAACAGAGATGTAATAGTAAAAAATGAGAATAAAAAGCTAATTTTTTCTAAGTGTGCACCTTGATAAAAAAGCACTAAAACACTTTCAACATAAGGCGATAAAGCCTGCTCGCCCACAATACCACCCAAAATCGCAATCGCGTTGAGTGCAATTTGGATCATGGCAAAAAAAGCCCCTGGATTTTCTTGTAGCTTTAATACCGCTGCTGCTTTTATATTTCCTTCATCTGCCATTACCCGCAGTTTTATTTTACGCGACGCTGCAATTGCTATTTCTGACATAGCAAACAACGCACTGATCAAGATCAATAAGCTAATCCCGATTAAATCACCCATTTAACGCTCCAATAAGTTAGCGCTTTTTTAAACAAAAAGCAGCTGGATTATAATCGGTTTTTTAAACGCAGCAATTTATATTTACGAAATATATTTAAGCTATTAATTTTCAATTATTTAAGAGGTAAAACAGTGAGTTTAAAGTGCTTAAATTTTATTAAAGGCAACTTTTAATTGAGAAACTAAAGCCGGATCCATATTTATATTACAGGCAAAAAATAACGGAGACTGAGTTGTATTTAAATCAAGTAATGGTTCTAGTAACTCAAGCTTAGGCTCTGTTTTAACTCGATAGTTAAATTGCTTTTTGTTGAGGATAACAAAATCAAGTATATGGTGACGAGTGCTTATGAGTTTATCTATTTTATCTAGGCTATCGATGAGTAATAAATGCTTGCTTTCACTAAAGCCCCTTTCAAGCAAATAATGATGACTAAAGTTATCACGCAGTACTGCTATTTTGTATTTTTTAGCATCATTGAGAGTGTTTAACTTTATACCTCTGGATTTTAGACCATAAATGGCAGAGTCAAAGCTTTCCAGTTCACCTACCCAGTTAAACTTACTTTCTCTATTAGGTAATCGAACAATCGAAAATATACAGGTGTTTTTATCGCGTAGCGCTGCATTGTAGGATATAGCCCAACTATGCGCCAACATAGTGTAGTTTATACCTGTACCTTCTAGCGCTTTATGAACTTTATCGACAGAGCGGCCGACGAGTTTGTTATCTTCATTAATATACTGAAAGTCCGGAAATACTTCCGTTACTATTGTAATTTCAGCTGCATCAACTTTAATACAGCTAATGAACAATAAAAAGATCAACAATTTCATCTAGCGAGGCCTCAACTAACTCATTATATGTATTTAATAAATATAGCTGAGGCTTTATGAACTGCTAGTTTTTAGTCATGTAATGCACACTTATACGCTGATAGTGCTAGTATTTATAGCTTCTACAGCTTACTTGTTCATTGCACTAATTAAAAAGGCTGAAATTTTAGCGCCTTCTCTAAGTGTAGTTTCTGAGCTTGATTGACCAACTAAAGAGCTGTCGGTGAATGGCGCTATCTCCATCATATCTGCACCCGTAATCGGGAACTCATCCGCAATGGCTGATAAAATATCAAGCGCATGCTGAGGCGTTAAACCGTGATGCTCTGGCGTACCTGTGGCGGATGCAAATTCAGCATCAAGTGCATCAATATCAAAGCTTACGTATATTTCATCAACGTTATCGGCTTTTAACTGTGCAATAGCGTCGGCAGCAACCGCTGCTGCGCCGCGTTCAATGATTTCATGTGCCCAGTGCTGTTTAACACCAAAAGTATTTTCCCAATGCGCTTTAGGCTTGCCACTTGAGCGAATACCAAATTGTATTAAATGATGCGGCGCCGGTAAAAACTCTAGTATATGTGTACACCACGAGCCAAAACATAAATCAATACCTAAGCGCTCCACAAGTAAATCGGTATGCGCGTCAAAGTGAATAATAGCCGTGCGCTTACCTTGCTCACGTTTTGCTTTTAAGTACGCTTTAGTAAGTGGGTAACTAATTGAGTGATCGCCACCAATACCAAATATACCTTTATCTTTAAACGTTGCGTAAAAACTGTCGCACACATCTTCAGTGATTGATAATGGGCTTACGTAATAGTCGTTATCTTCATCACCATATAAGGCTTTTTGGCAATTAGAAATGGTTGCATCATTTAGGTATTTGTCATGAAGTAAATGTGGGATTACACGTACATCACCTAAATCAAACGAATGACACTGAGGTTGCTGATCAATTAAAGCTGAGCGCACAAACAACGGCCCCCAGTTTGCGCCGCGTAAAATACCACCGCCACAGTCTGAACTAATACCTAACATAACGGCTTTATGTGGTGAGTTTGGTAATTCGTTTAAAGACTCGCGCCACAAGTTATCAACGTTTTCAGTTTGTCCGTAAAGTTTATTACGCAGTGCGGCTTTGCGCTCTTTTGCAGTATTTACTGTGTATACGCCATCGCCCGGTGCGCACAAACAGTGCTCAACTTTGTTTTTAAATGCTTCAAATTGTGTGCTCATAATAAACTCCTTCGGTTTTTATTCTGTACGTAGCTAATTACTTTTGAGTAGTTATGCAAAATCACTAAAAATGCCTAAACTTCAAATAAATGCCACTTCGCTAAATAAGTCAGTGCTTAATATAAGTAAACACGTTAGTTTTTACGTGTTCACTACAAATTTAAGTAATTGAATTTATTTGATATTAATGAAAATCTGTAATCATTCATTTAATCGTAGTTACGCGCTTGAGTGATACTTATTATGTCTGCTTGAACATGTCAACAGCGCAACAAGGCTACGTATATAAGTACTTGAGTGAATATTCATAGTTGGTGAATAAATCAAATTAGCCCTTAAAATTATTAAGGCTTTATTGGAAGAGTTAAGATAAAACGGACAATCGTCCTGTACTTGATAAACGTTTCTAGCAATCATGCTAGATTGACAACAAATTATTATAAAAGGCTTAGCTATGGAAAAGGTATTTCACTTAGGACTATGTATTGACGATCTTAAAGGTGCAAAACTTGCGATTGTACCGGGCGATCCAGATCGTGCAGCACGTATTTCACAATTCCTAGACAACCCAACCTGCCTTGCTCAAACTCGCGAGTTTCATGTTTATTTAGGTCAATTAAACGGCCACTCTGTGGTTATATGTTCTACAGGTATTGGTGGTCCATCTACGTCGATTGCAGTAGAAGAATTAGCACAACTTGGCGTGCGTAAATTTTTACGTATTGGTACAACCGGTGCAATTCAGCCACACATTAACGAAGGCGAAATTTTAATTAGCCAAGCGTCTGTACGTTTAGATGGAGCTAGCCAACATTTTGCACCACTTAGCTACCCTGCTGTATCTGACTTTTATGCGACACAAGCTATGGTACAAGCATGTAAAAACCTAAATATCGATTTTCATATTGGTATTACTGCATCAAGCGATACATTCTACCCAGGGCAAGAGCGTTACGATACGCACTCTGGTTACGTTCCTAAATCACTACAAGGTAGCTGCGAAGAGTGGCAAAAATTGGGCGTGATGAACTACGAAATGGAATCGGCAACATTATTTACTATGTGTGCAGCCCTTGGATTACAAGCAGCATGTGTAGCAGGCGTACTTGTTAACCGTACTCGCCAAGAAATACCAAATGTAGACCACGGTGAAATTGAGCGTAAATCTGTAGCAGTAGTATTAGAAGCAGCTAAAGTATTACTTGATTAATACAGGTTATAGCAGTCAGTGAGTTAATTCGATAGAATGACTCGCTTTAATAAAGCACAGCTCTGGCTGTGCTTTATTGTATGCAAGCCACTATTTAAGTGGTGCGCTAATTACTTTAAGTGCAGGTAAATGCGTAAAACTGGCAAGTACAGCTTTTGCCACTTGCGACTGGTTTTCACGACCCGCTGTTTCGAGCAATGTAATTCCCTTCACCGAACTTTCGTTAAAGCTAAGCCCAGCCAAAAAGAACTGGCTTAGTGCACTTTGTAGTGGCGATAAACTTGGACTGTAAGCTGCATTTTCGGCGTAACTTCCGTAAAAATCACCATCACTAAATGTACTTATTTTTACGGCGCTAAAGTTGTGGCTGTAAGGCACATACGCATTAAGTGCAAAACGCGCAAGGGTTTCATCAAGGCCATCAAAGCTAAAATTACCTTGCTGTGGTTTTGGGTTAAATAAGCTAAATTCGTTACCTAAATCGGTAGGTCCAAATGAATGCGGCAGTAATTCAGCAAGTTTAAATTGCTGATCAGGAAGTAAAATATCAAACTCTTTCGCATCAGCTAGTTCGTTCATAAACTGGCGACAATACCCACAAGGCGCATCGCTAATAGCAATTTTAACTATTTTTTTAGCGCCGTTTAACCATGCGTTATTTATAGCCGATTGCTCTGCATGAACCACTAAACTCAATGCTTGATGATCAAACTCTACATTTGCACCAAAGTAAAAGTTTACCTCACCCTTTTCATCAAGCGCTTTAACAATTGCGCCTACATGAAAATCTGACACTGGCGCAACGGCATACTCAGAAGCTAAAGGCACTAAACCTTGTAGTAATACATCATCAGACACATTGAGTTGCGCGCATAACGCTTTAATATTATTAGAATTTAATATGCCACGTTGTGATTTTAATTGACTACGTAATGACGCTGTTTGCGCTACGCTTAATATGAAGTGCGAATTTGTAAGTGCTGTATCTTGCTGTACAGTAAAAGTTGCTGAAGCCATAATATTTTTTAATTATTCAATGGCTAAGTAGTTTAAAAGGTTAGGGTGTTAAATACCAGCCTATTTAACGCAAAAAAAGGGAGCACATCGCGTGCTCCCTTTTAATACCAATAGGTATACCTAACAAAATAAAGTGTTAGCCGGTATTACGCATACCTGCAGCTATACCTGTCATAGTGATCATTAACGCATTATCAATGTCACCTTCGTTTCGTTTTTCCTCTGAGCGAGCACGGCGTAAGAGCTCAACCTGTAGTAGGTTAAGTGGATCAGTGTACGGATTACGTAAACTAATCGACTCCTTAATCCAAGGTTGTTCGGCGAGTAGGCTTTTTTGTGGGCTAAGTGATTGCACCAAGCTAATCGCTTCTTGAAGCTCTTTACGAAGTGTTACACCCAATGGTTTGTACATATCTTCCACCAGCGCATTATCGTAATGCTCACTCAACCAGCAATCGGCTTTACTAAATACCATTTCTAGCATTTCTAGGCGCGATCTAAAGAATGGCCACTGTAGGCTCATTTCGTTTAGGGTTTCTGCGCCGTACTTATTAAGCGCAGCTTTTAAGCCAGTTAACGCACCTAACCATGCAGGAAGCATTAAACGGTTTTGGCTCCACGCAAAAATCCATGGAATAGCACGCAGGCTTTCAACGCCACCATTAGGATTACGTTTTGCTGGACGCGAGCCAAGCGGCAACTTAGACAGCTCAAGCTCAGGCGTTGCCATTCTGAAGTAAGGTACAAAGTTTTCATCGTGGCGAACTACATTACGGTAATGTTCACACGACTCCTCACTTATTAGCTTCATTACTTCGCGCCACTGCGGTTTTGGTTCCGGCGGCGGTAATAAGTTACTTTGTAGTACTGCACCTGCGTAAATATTTAAGCTTTGCAGTGCTACATCAGGTAAACCAAATTTAAAGCGGATCATCTCGCCTTGCTCGGTTACACGCAAACCACCTTTTAACGAACCTGGCGGTTGTGAATGCAGCGCTTGTGCAGCAGGTGCGCCACCACGCCCTACTGTGCCACCACGTCCGTGGAATAAAATAAGTTCAATACCACGCTCATCAGCAAGCTGCACTAGTTTATCCATAGCTTCGTACTGCGCCCAACCTGCTGCCATCATGCCGGCATCTTTAGCAGAATCAGAGTAACCAATCATTACATTTTGGGTGTTTTTAATGTGCCCGCGATACCACACATTATCAAGTAATGTAGTAATTACATCACTGCCTGCGTTTAAATCGTCGAGTGTTTCAAATAACGGTGCTACTGGTAAATCAAAGCTACAGCCGCTTTCTTTTAGCAATAATTGTACTGCTAAAATGTCTGATGCTGTTCGCGCCATCGAAATAATATACAAGCCAAATGTTTGTTCGTCTTGCTTAGCAATAACATCAAAGGTGTCTAGCACTTCTTGAACATCAGGGCTTGGTTGCCAATGTTTTGGAATAAGCGGTCTGCGAGAGTTAAGTTCAGTAAGTAAAAAAGCTTGTTTATCTTGCTCTTGCCATTGGTTGTAGTCGCCTAAACCTAAATAACGAGTCAGCTCAGAAAAAACATCGCTGTGACGAGACGAATCTTGGCGCACATCGAGTTTAGCCAAACGCAAGCCAAAGCTATTAATACGGTACAGTAAATCAAGCAATAATCCATCAGCAACTACTTTCATATTACACTTTAATAACGAGCGGTAGCACACCTCAACCGGATGCTTAAGCTGATTAATATCGGTAATTAAATCTTGTGAATCGCTACGCTTATTTTTAATTTTAGCGCCCAGGTGAGCCACTGTCTCTGCAACTTGGTTTTTAAGCTTTTTGATCACCGCTCTGTATGGTTCAAAGTCTTGACCTGCCAACTCAATAAGCTCATCACTGGCGTCTGACATAGAGAGTTCAGCGCATAACGTTTTTAAATCTTGAATATATAAGTTAAGCGCCATCCAACGACCGTGGTCAAGCACCTCTGCTGTAACCTGCGATGTTACGAATGGATTTCCATCACGGTCCCCACCCATCCAAGATGTGAACTCAATAGGGCTGTAATCTTTTGGTAGCTCTAAACTTAATTGATCTTTAACATTGGCTGAAAATTCACGTAAAAAGCGCGGAACAGCGTGCCAAAGACTGTTTTCGATTACCGCATAACCCCATTTAGCTTCATCAACTGGCGTTGGGCGAGAGCGACGAATGTCGTCGGTATGCCAAGCCTGGCTAATAAGCTGTTCAATACGATTTAAAATAGCATCTCGCTCTAGCGGTAAGTTATCTTTTCGCTCTAATGACGCTAAGCAATCACTTAGTTCAACATGTTTGTTAATAATAGTACGGCGCGTCACCTCGGTTGGGTGGGCGGTTAATACTAAGTTTATGTGGAGTTTTGAGAGTGTTTCGGCCAAATGATTACTATCTAGCTGGCCTTGTTCTGCTTTTGTAACTAACGTTTTTAATGTTTGAGTGAGAGGGTTTTGTTGACCAAGGCCAACGTCATTAAAACGCGAAACGGTATGAAATTGTTCTGCTACATTAGCAAGGTTTAAAAAATGATTAAATGAACGGGCAACCGGCAAAAGCTCTTCATCACTAAGCGCATGTAAAACATCTATTAGCGCTTGTCTGTCGTCTTCATTACCACTGCGAGATGATTTAGATAAAGCCCGAATTTCTTCTACTTTATCTAAAATAGCTTGGCCTTGAGCATCCTTAATAGTTTGTCCTAGTAATTGCCCAAGTAAATTTACATTACCTCGCAAGGCGGCATATTGTTCACTCATTTCTCATTCTCCTTTGTTTCGTAGGACACTATTAATATCATCATGAAGAGATATTTAATAGATCCATTTGCAATGTCTTGTCGTAAAAAAGTATATATAAAATAATCACAAAGCAATTACATGATCATTTTTTACGACGGAAACTGCCCACTTTGTAGCACCGAAATGCAGCAACTAAAACACGCAGACTCTAAAAATCTAATTACGCTTGAAGATCTTAACGCGAGCGACTTTAGTGAACGCTACCCGTATATTGATAAAGACAAAGCAATGAACTACCTGCAAGCCCAAAAGCAATCAGGTGAAATGATTTACGGGCTTGATGTAACGTACGAAGCATGGAAAATAGTGGATAAACACAGCTGGTTGAAAATTTTTCGCTTGCCAATAATTCGCTTTTTCGCTGACTGCGGATACCTGTTATTTGCTAAATATAGGCACCCCATCAGTCGCTTTTTAATGCCAAATACTCAGTGCAGTAACGGCCAATGTGGACTAAAAGCAAAAGGTGATAAATGAAAACTATTGTTTTATTCGGCGCAAGCAGTGCCATAGCAAATGCATATATAGAACATCTACAAATAAACACGCCTACTCATCAAATTGTTTGTATTAGTTCAAAAAGTATTGAATCTGGTTCAAGTGTTGTCCACCTGCATACTGACTACACAAAACAAAGTTTAGCGCGTGTTACTAATTACCTGAAAGAGCAAAATGCCGATATACAACAAGTTATTATATTCAATGGTACACTGCACAACGAAACCCATATGCCTGAAAAAAAGCTAGAGGATTTAGACGCTGAGTATTTTAGCCAACTTCTAAATTCAAACACCCTAACTCCCCTACTTTGTTTGCAGAGTATTTTGCCTCTTTTAACACACAAAACGCAGTGCACTATTACAGCACTCAGTGCGCGTGTGGGCAGCATCAACGACAATAAATTAGGAGGTTGGTATACGTATCGCGCCTCTAAGGCTGCGCTTAACATGCTATTTAAAACCGCAGCGATTGAACTTGCACGCAGAGCTAAAAATACCAAGCTCGTTTTATTTCACCCAGGGACTACTGATACTGCGCTTTCAAAGCCATTTCAAAAAAACGTACCTGCTGGAAAACTCTTTACAGCTGAATTTGTAGCCAAGCAGCTTTTTACACTTACTTTTAATAACCCTCATTTAGAACTCAATGGTGAGCCTGCCTACTTAGATTGGCAAGGCGAAACCATACCGTGGTAAGGACCTTTAATGCATTTTACTAAAGAACGCATAAACGCACTTGAAAAACATACCCGTACTCATTTAATTAATTCGCTTTCGGGTTTTAAAAGCGCCAACTTAATTGGCACGCAAGACAAACAAGGCAATACTAATCTCGCCATTGTTAGCTCAGTTATTCATTTAGGTGCTCACCCGCCGCTAGTTGGGATGATAATGCGCCCAAATAGCGTGCCTCGCCATACGTTCGAAAACATAATCGAAACTGGTAGTTACACCATTAACCAGGTTAATAAGGCTATTTATAAGCAAGCTCATCAAACATCAGCCCGCTACAATAAAGGCGAGTCGGAATTTACAGCGACAGGTTTAACGACCGAATATTTAAATGACTTTGCAGCGCCTTTTGTTAAAGAAAGCCGCTTAAAGTACTCGGTTAAATTTGTAGAAAACCAACATTTAGCCATCAATGGCACAGAGCTTGTAATAGGTGAAATCACTGATGTGTATTTAGATGAAGTAGCACTTCAAAGTGATGGCTTTTTAGATTTACAGGCTATTGAAACGGTGGCAGTAACCGGGCTTGATAGCTACCACACAAGTAATAAACTCACGCGTTTACCTTACGCTAAAAAATAATATGCCATTTTAAGAGGCTATAAACTAATAGCCTCTTATCGCATAACATTGAATTTTACCTTGGTATTAATCACACTAGCTAAAAATCCAAGGAGAAAAATATGACCACCATCGGTATTGGTACACAATCAAGCGAGCAAGCACTGGCAAGCCTAAGTAACATGACGCAAACGCTGACCCCTATCGCAGCTGACGAACATTTAGAGCGCATAGCCAAGGCTCAAGCGTATATGCTAGCAAACAACATAGATGCAATTTATTTAAACGCTGGCACCAACCTTACCTACTTTACAGGCATGAAATGGTACGCGAGCGAACGTATGGTTGGCGCGATATTACCCGCCCTTGGTGAAGTACAGTACATTGCGCCTTATTTCGAAATTGGTTCACTAAACGGGTTTAAAGTAATAGATGGGCCTATTCATGGGTGGCAAGAGCACGAAAATCCTTATGCACTTTTTGTCGAAGTATTAAAAAAGTTAAATATTAATGAAAACGCAACTATTGGCATTGATGAAAGCGCACAATTTTTTATATTCGACGGCATTAATAAAGCACAAATGGGTTTAACCCTCATAAATGCACAACCTGTAACGGCGCATTGCCGTATGCATAAATCAGTTCATGAACTTAGCTTAATGCAACGCGCGATGGACATGACCTTAGCCGTACATCAAGCCACAGCAAGCATGCTTTATGAGGGGATAACCACCACCGAAGTAGAAGCTTTTATTAAGCAAGCACACCAAAAAGTAGGTGCACCAGGTAACTATTTTTGTATTGTTTTATTTGGTGTTGCAACGTCTTTCCCGCACGGTGTTAAAGATGCCCAAATACTTAAAAAAGGCGATATGGTGCTAATTGATACTGGCTGTAAAGTACACGATTACTTATCAGATATAACCCGTACCTATGTATTTGGCGAACCAACAATGCGCCAACGGATGTTTTGGGATCATGAAAAAGCAGCGCAAATGGCCGCGTTTAATGCAGCTAAAATTGGTGCTACGTGCGAAGACGTTGACGCGGGCGCACGTAACTATTTAGCAGCGCAAGGGCTAGGCCCGCAGTACCAAACACCGGGTTGCCCGCATCGAACGGGGCACGGCATTGGGCTAGATATTCACGAATGGCCATACTTAGTTGGCGGTGATAAAACCCCACTTGCCCCAGGCATGTGCTTTAGTAACGAGCCAATGTTAGTTATACCCGATGAATTTGGCGTGCGTTTAGAAGATCATTTTTACATGACCGACAACGGCCCTCATTGGTTTACACAACCAAGTTATAGTATTGACGACCCATTTGGCCTTAACGCTTAAAACTGAATACCTTCAAGAGCAGCTGCTTAGCTGCTCTTTTTAGTTTGGCATTGATAAAGTGCAGTTCATCCCAATATCCCCTGTTATACCAAAGCAATCCTCAAAAGGATAAATATGAAAAACTTTAAAATTGATATAGTTTCAGACGTAATGTGCCCTTGGTGTGTAGTGGGTTATAAAAACCTAGAAACTGCACTAGAGCAACTCAAAGACGGAATGAGCGCAGATATTACGTGGCATCCTTTTGAACTAAACCCAGATATGCCAATTGAAGGTCAAGACTTAAACGAACACTTAATGCAAAAGTACAACCTAACAGAAGAGCAAGGCGACGAAAATCGTAAAAACATGTTCGAAGCTGGTCAACGTGCTGGGTTTACCTTTAATTTTGATGGCAAACGCATCATGATCAACAGCTTTGATTTGCATCGTTTATTAATGTGGGCACGTGAAGAAGGTAAGCAAACGAAGCTAAAACTCGCCTTTTTTGAAGCACATTTCACCGATTTAAAATACTTAAATCAGGAAGACGCTCTGCTTGATGTAGTAGCAAGTGTTGGCCTTGATAAAGAAGAGGCACGTAGTATTTTACACTCAGACAAATACGTACAAGACGTACGCCAAGAGCAAGACAACTTTAAACAAATGGGCATTACGTCAGTACCTACGTTTATCATAAACGATAAGTATGCACTTACTGGCGGACAACCAAGCGACTCATTCATTCAAGCACTAAAACAGATTAGTGAAGAAGAAGCCAAGGAAGACGCTTAATACACAAATAAAGTTTAAAATTAAGAAAGGCTGCGCAATGCAGCCTTTCTTGTTTATTCATCAGTTCAAAAACAATACAAATTTATTATTTACCTTGAATCTCTTTTGGTGTCATTATAGAAACGACCTCTAACAAATCGATAATAATACCTATAAAGGGATTTATAATGAAATATATAATTACAACATTGACGTCACTGTTTCTTTTAACCGCTTGTTCGACAACACATCTACCTGATAGCCCTAACGCTACACTGATAATGCCCAGTCCTCCGGAGTATCCAATTAAAAGTGTCCGTGAAAAAATTGAAGGTAGTGTGACAATGTCTTTTGATGTAGATACATCTGGTAAGCCAGTTAATATTAAAGTGATTAAAGCTGAGCCTGTGAAAATTTTTGATAAAGCAGCGATTCGCTCTCTTTCTAAATGGCGTTATGCACCTAAAGTAGTTAATGGTATTGCGGTAGTTGATGAAGACTTAGAAATGACTATAGATTTTAATTTAGCAAAATAATAACTAACTAAAAAAAGCTGCACATTGCAGCCTTTTTCTATACAGCGAAGGTTACTTCTTTACTTAAAAGTAAACTAAGTACGATAAAGTACTTTAATTACATGCCAGCCAAATTTTGTTTTAACTAGGTGGGGTTCTAAAATTGCGCCTTTAAATGCAATTTTATCAAACTGTGGAACCATTTGGCCGCGTCTAAATTCACCTAAGTCACCGCCTTTTTTGCCCGATGGGCATGACGAATACTTTTTAGCTAAGATCTGAAACTTCGCACCTTTACCTAATTGCTTAATAATATCTTCTGCAATTTCTTTGTGCTTAACCAAAATGTGAAGTGCATGTGCTGTGTTTGCCATGAAAAAAGCCTTTTATACCGTTAGCTAAAATTAAACGCGGCGATTTTAACACAACCCTATAAACCTAGCATCTACTTATACTGCAGTGTATTAACCACTAATTTATAAATAATGTTTGGCATCATCTGGGTTGGGAATTCTGCAATACTGATATTTACCAAATAAAGTATAGCGGTTTAAAGCAATCTTATCGTATAGCCAATTATTAAACCTATTTGGCAAAATACTAAATACGTTTGCTAGCTTGTATGGGTAACCTAGCTGCTTAACAACATTAAAAAAAGCATGGCTTTGTGTAAATACTTTACCGTTTTCTAGGTAAACCATTGAGGCATATTCAATTGTTGAAAAACCAAAATACGTTAACAACAGCTCCCCTTTTGGAGATTGCACGCTGCATAATTTAAAAATGGTATTAGTGTCGTGAGCAATAATAAAGTTACACCACGCGCTGCATAACTTACATTGCGCATCAAACAATATAATTTTTTGATTTTGCATTATTGTCACTGCATTATTGTCACTGCATTATTGTCACTGCATTATTGTCACTGCATCATTGCTCACAACACTTTCCTTAAATTAAGTATTAAATTACTGCTGCACCGGCTTTTTTTGTAACTTGCGCTGCAAAGTACGTCTGTGCATATTAAGTTGCCTTGCGGTAACCGACACATTGCCATTATTACTGTGTAATACTTGTTGAATATGCTCCCACTCTAAACGCTCTGGCGACATAACCGCATCATCAATAACACTCGATGCCGATGCCACAGGCTCAGTGTTGAGCGCTTTTAATAAAGTTGCCATATCAACCGGCTTGGTAAGGTAATCGTTTGCACCTAACCGCATTGCCTCTACTGCGGTTGCAATACTTGCAAACCCAGTTAGTAAAACAATATGAGTTTGGGGGAGCAAACTACGCAGCGGCTTTATTAGTGTCAGTCCGTTATCGTCGCCTAGTTTCATGTCTAATAAAACAAAGTCGGGTAATAATTTACGCGCAGCAAGTAACGCATCACTTTGGTTATGCGCCACCTCACAGGTAAAGCTTTGTTTAGTTAAGCGCCTTGCCAGTGTGCTGGCTAAATTTATGTCGTCTTCAATTATAAGTAACTTCATGAGGCGTTATTCTCAGTGTTTACAATAGCAAGTTTAACTTTGGCGACAGCGCCGCCATCTGCATGGTTAAACAAGGTAAGTGAGCCATTTAAACGCTCAAAAGTAACGTTTGATAAAAGCACAGCAAGCCCCATTCCTTGGTCGCTTGGCATAAGTTGACCACCCAGCTCTGCTAATTGCGATGACGAAAAGCCACGGCCAAAATCACGAATTAACAAGTAAACGCATTCACTATGTAAGTTATCTTGCTGCCAACTCAGCTCTAATTGAGTTTTACCTTGTTTTTGATTAGCGAGCGCGGCGTTTTGCAATAAATTTAAAATAGCAGGCAATAACATCGCATCACTCAATAGCGTTGCCGCAATAGGTGGCGTAATCCATTTAATGTGCTGATCAGGGTATTGCAGTAAAAGCGTATCTGTAATTTGCGTTTGCAGTTGCTTTACGGTGGTATGCTCTTGTGAATTTTTAAGACGTAATTGCTCTGAGAGTTTTCTAAAGTCGTTAAGTTGCGTACTACACTGAGTAAGCGGCGCTTGCATGTGCTTTACAATAGGGTTGTTTGGTTGCTCTTCTAATAACTCTTCAAACAATAGCTGTAAATTTGCAATTGGGGTCGCTAGTTGATGGGTGATTTGTGCAGCGGCCCCATCAAGGGTAACAAGCTGTTCATTACGCAATTGTTTTTCACGCACGTTTGCAATAATTCGCTCTCGCTCTTTAAGTGCCCTGCTCATTGCGCCAATAACAAGTGCAATTACGCTGGCACTTAAAACAAAATTAACCCACATGCCAATAAAATGACCACTCATATTCATTTGATGCATACTGTGATCGGGCATCTTTATAAGTAGCAAACTGTATGCGGCAATGGCTAATACCGCAATATAAGCTAATCCTTTTTCTCGCAGCGTAACAGCAGCGATCATTATTGGGAGCAATAATAACGAAACAAATGCATTAGTTGCACCGCCGCTTAGCGATAGTAAAACCGTTAAAAATAATACGTCTGCAGTTAACTGCATCAACATACCCAAAGGTTTAGCACGGCTTACATTACGATAAGCAAATAGGCTAATAAGCTGAAACACAGCCTCAACGGCAATAACAATAAGTAGAGGCAGTAATGCAATTTGATGTTCTAGTAAAAAATAAACGCTAAGTACCGCAATTAATTGCACGGCAATAGCGCCGCTTCGCAGCATTAATAATCGACTAATGGTGGGGTCGGTACGCATTAACAACAGGTTATTGCCCAATCAAATGTTTAATAAGGTTATTTTAACGGTTATATGATTTTTAATCATCATCCATCGAAATTAAAAACGGCGCACAAGGCGTTCCTTGGTGAAACACCATTTTCCATTGTTCATTACTTTTACGCCAAAGCGACATACGCAATGAATAATTAAACTCAGCGCGAGCAGAGCGCCTAAAAGCAGCTTGGTAACTAAGTTGCACT
Source organism: Pseudoalteromonas sp. SR44-2 (assembly GCF_014163745.1). NCBI lineage: Bacteria > Pseudomonadati > Pseudomonadota > Gammaproteobacteria > Alteromonadales > Pseudoalteromonadaceae > Pseudoalteromonas > Pseudoalteromonas sp. SR44-2. The sequence goes on from NZ_JACJDW010000002.1 coordinate 116,155, forward strand.
ACATCATCGCTCAGCATTCGGCCCTTAAAATGCTGATTATAAAACTGTGGCACAACCTCGGTAGGTAAACGAGTTAGTACTTGGTATTTATTAAATGTAGTGCCATTGGCAGCAATTTCGATAAATTCATCATCGAGTAAAGCGTCTAATGCGCGCTCAGATTGGCGAACTTCTGGGTCTAGTAACTGGCGCTCAGCGTCAATCAAATGATTAAACAACGACACTTTTATTTTGCTGCTCATAACCTTCCCTATTGTTTATAAACTTGCCCGGCTTTCATAACAAATTGTACGTTTTTAAGTACGTCAATATTTTTAAGCGGTGAGCCATTCACACTGATAATATCTGCTTGTTTACCAACACTCAAGTCGCCAATGAGTGCGCTTTGCCCCAGCAGTTTAGCTGCATGTATGGTTGCTGATTTAATAGCTTGGGCTTCGCTCATACCATTGTTTACCATTAAACTAAATTCGTTAGCATTAAGCCCATGACGCGACACCCCAGAGTCTGTTCCAAAAGCTATATTAACCTTGTTTTTCAGTGCAAGTTTAAACGAAGCCTGCATTTTCGGAGTCACTTCACGCACTTTGTCGGCTATTGCCGGTGGCATATTTGGGTTTGTAAGCACCTCTTCACTTACCGTTGCCCCCGCTAAAAGCGTCGGTACTAAATAAGCCCCCGTTTTTTTAAATAACTTTATTGCCTCTTTATCTAAATAAGAGCCATGCTCAATAGAATCTACACCGGCTTTTAAGGCCGCTTTTATACCTTGTGTACCGTGTGCATGCGCTGTAACTTTACGCCCTAAGTGGTGAGCAGTATCAACAATTGCAACCAGCTCTGCATCTGTAAGTTGTTGGTTAACACCAGCAGCGGTATTACTTAGTACTCCACCCGTGGCAGTAATTTTAATTACATCAGCGCCACTTTTAATTACCTCGCGTACCGCACGGCTACAATCATCCGCGCCATTACAAATACCAATCCCGCCTGTAACCGCATCTGTAATATCTTTTCGATATCCGTGCATATCTGCGTGTCCACCAGTAGGCGATATTGTATTACCCGCTGCAAAAATGCGAGGGCCATTAATATCATTTCGCTCAATAGCGCGCTTTAGCGGAAATATTACTTTGTGATCGCTACCTAAATCTCGCACTGATGTAAAACCTGCATCGAGCGTACGTTGTAAATATTTAATTGAGCGCAAAGCATAATCGGCATCATATTCTGTTGCCCAGCGGTGAGGGTTTGCTTTAGCATCTCGCTCAAACGTAACGTGAACATGCATATCAATAAGACCAGGCATTACAAATTGATTTTTAAGATTGATAATATCGGCATCAGGTAGGTTAAGTTCTGCTTTTGTGAGGTAGCCGTTTTTAATAGCTGTTATTGTATTATCTGTTATGACTAACGTTTGCTCTGTTTTTACTTTTTGATCTTCGGATGCAAGTAAACTGCCCGCATAAATAATTTTATGCTGTTGAGCAAAAGCCCCAGTTGTTATTAATGCCAGTGTTATTGCAGTGAATGTTGTTATTAGTGTTGTTTTCATACTTGCTCCTTTTTTATACTAGCATTACCTTAAATAACCTGTAATTGCGAATATTTACGACACAAAGCATGCTATAAACTAGTCTTGAAAGCCGTTTTTTGGTATAACTCCCCCATTAGTAATACATGTCAGACCACCTTAAGAGAATATACTATGCCTTACGCACATATCACTGGTTGGGGTAAATGCATTCCACCAGCAAGCATTAGCAACGATGAAATTAGTGAAATAGTTGATACCACCGACGAGTGGATAACCACGCGTACAGGCATTAAATCTCGCCGGGTGAGCCATGTAAGTACCGCCGAGCTGGCAACTGTTGCTGCTAAGCATGCTATTGCGTGCGCAGGCGTTGATCCTAAAGATATTGATTTAGTGATATTAGCAACCTGTACACCTTCTACCGTTGTGGCAAATACCGCCTCACAAGTACAAAAAAATATTGGTGCAACAGGCGCTGCCGCAATGGATACAAACGCGGCATGTTCGGGCTTTTTATATGCGTTGCAAGCTGCTACAGCACAAATTCAAGCGGGTATGATTAAAAAAGCAGTGGTCATTGCCGCTGAACGTATGACCTGGTACGTAAACTGGGCACGTCGCGACAGCGCTGTTTTATTTGGCGATGGTGCAGGTGCAGTAATACTTGAAGCTGCCGATACACCAGCTGGTCTACTTGGTACCAAAACTGGTTGCGACAGCGAAGACCGCGATATTTTACACATCACCAACTTTGGTAGCGATTTAAATAAGTATGAGCCAATTGGCCCATCAGATTTATTATTTGAAGGTCGTGAAATTTTTAAACGTGCTGTAAAAGGTATGAGTGAAGCCTGCGACGACGTACTTAAGCAAGCTGATTTAAGCCTTGACGACATTAATGTACTCGTTCCACACCAAGCTAACTTACGTATTATTCAGGCTATTCAGCATCGCTTAAAAGTACCTGACGAAAAAGTAATGGTTAACATTGGTGAGTATGGTAATACCTCTGCTGCGACTATTGCTATTGCGTTATGTGAAGCGGTTGAGCAAGGGTTAATTAAACCGCATTCAAATATTATGTCTGCTGCATTTGGTGCAGGTCTTACGTGGGCTGCAAGTTACATAAAATGGGGCGAACGTGTAACGCCTATTAGTGTAAGTGATGCCGCTTTACCGCCATGTGATAAAACTGGTTTAGAGCTTGTAGCACCAGCTGTTAAAGCATGTAAAGAAGCCGAGCAAAGCTAACGCAGCATGTAATAAGCCACATTTAAAACGCACTTATTTAAGTGCGTTTTTTGCTTTTAAGGAATTAAACTTGAAACTTTTAGGTATTCATCACGCTGCGATTATTTGTAGTGACTATGCACGTTCTAAACACTTTTATAGCAATGTACTTAAACTTGACGTTATTAATGAGCACTTTAGAGCTGAACGCAATTCATATAAATTAGATTTAGCCATGCCCGATGGTAGCCAAATAGAGCTATTTTCGTTTGATGGAGCGCCCGCAAGACCCAGCTATCCCGAAGCACAAGGCTTAAGACATTTAGCATTTAAAGTGGCGGATGTACAGATTGCAAAAACGTATTTAGAGTCGTGCGATGTAAACGTTGAGGATATTAGAGTGGATGAAATAACCGGCAAAAAGTTTACCTTTTTTGCCGATCCAGATAATTTGCCACTTGAGCTTTATGAGGTTTAAAACTCATAAAGCTCAAGTTCTTACTATTGAATCAAAAACTTATTTATTAAAACGATTTTGTAAGTAGTTAAATACAGCACGAATACCTAATGCTTCACCACCCGTTGGGCGACCAGGTAAGGCACGTAAATTCCATGCCATTACATCAAAGTGTACCCACGGTGTTGTTGGTTCAACAAATTCTTTTAAGTAAAGCGCTGCAGTAATAGCACCACCAAATGGTGTGCTTGCACAGTTTGCCATATCAGCTACATCGCTCTTTAAGAAGCTTTTGTACTGATCAAATAAAGGCAATTGCCAAACCGGATCGCTTACGTCCATTCCTGCATCAATAATACCATTTGCTACATCGCGCTCTGTTGAGAAAAAGCCCGGAAGCTCAGTGCCCAATGCAACACGACATGCGCCTGTAAGGGTAGCAAAATCAATAATTAGCTCAGGGTTATCGTTTTGCGCTTCGCTTAATGCATCACACAATACTAAGCGGCCTTCAGCGTCTGTATTATCAATTTCGACCATAATACCTTTGCGCGTTTTAATAACATCGCCTGGGCGAAATGCATTGCGCGATACTGCATTTTCAACCGCTGGTACAAGTACACGTAATCTAATTGGTAAGTTAGCTGCCATAATAAGCTGCGCTAGTGCAATTACATGCGCCGCGCCGCCCATGTCTTTTTTCATGTTACGCATGCCAGAGCTCGGTTTTAAATCAAGTCCGCCTGAGTCAAAACATACGCCCTTACCGACTAGTGTAATTAATGGAGCATTTGTCGCGCCCCATTTTAAATCAAGTAAACGCGGTTTATTTTCGCTTGCACGACCCACCATATGAATAGTCGGGTAGTTTTGCTCTAGTAACTCATCACCAACCCACTGTGAAAATTCGCCATTGTAAGTTGCAGCTAAATCTTCCATAACTTGCGATAAATGTTGCGGCATCATATCTACCGCTGGAGTATTAACTAAATCACGTGCAAGTGTAATGGCATCAGCTTGTTGGCTAATGCGTTCATATAACGCTTTATCGCTAATGGCTAATTGCGCCTTTGCTGTTGGTTTTTCTTTGTATTCACTAAATTCGTAACCACCAAGTACAAACCCTAAAGCAACCTGCTCTACAAAAGCGCTGTCGCCTTGAATTTGATAAGTACCTGTAGGAAGTGTATTTGCTAAATTACCCGCAGCCCAAAAATCATCGCTGCTTTGCATTAAACAAAATACCTGGCTTAACTCGCCCGTTTTAGCATCAGGAATTAAAGCAACACCTTGCTTTTCAAAACCTGTATTAGTTAACCAATTTTGTATAAATGCAGGCTGCTGTGCTTGCCAGTCAGATAATTCGTTTTTAAGAATAAAAGATAAAGGAATACCAGAAGATGTATGACGTAGTAATGCACTCATTAAAAAGCTCATATAATATAAAAATGGTACTTAAGAGCATATCAATAAGCGCACCTAAAAGGTATCGCTAATTTGAAGGGATTTTAGCTACTTTTTTAAGCTGTTTTTAGATTCTTGCTTTTGATTTTCTTGATCTATTTTAGCATCTAGTTCTTTAATAGATTTGTTCATATTAAACGAACTTGGCAGTACATCAACTCCCACCAAACTCCCTAATTTAACAACTAAAGGAATTGTAAGCGGAGCAAAAGGTAATACAGCAAATACACCGAGCCCTAACCCTTTTAAAATATCAACAAATTGCTCATTTGCGCGTTTTAACTCTTCTTTACTTGTGTGGCCTTGAGTGTAACGCCTATAAATAGAGAGCATTTCTTTAGTTTCTTGTTTTTCTTGGGCGAGTGCGATTTTAAGCGCCACCATAGCACGGCGAAAACGCAGCTGTTGGCGTTTTTTACTAATTTTAACTACCCGCCAAGGTGCACGGTGAATAACTTTATATAATCGCATAACTTTTATTTTCACACAGCAGCGCAGGTTCACAAAGAATAATTTACTTTCAACACCCTTTAACTTACCCTTTGCACCAAATTAGTATTAAATACATACAACAATGCAGAATATAACAAATCAATTACCGCAAAAACCTGAAAAACCAAAATCTGATGAATGTTGCGGTGGTGGCAGTTGCTGTCCCTGCGTATGGGATGAATACAAAGAAAAATTAGCAGCTTGGCGGTACGCACAAAACATTGAAAACCCCACAAAAAAAGAAACAAATAAATAACATTTAAATGCAGTTAGCGCATTAATATTCCCCTCAATAGCCTTATTTGCACTTATTTAGTTCATTTTAGTTTTACTTTGCACCACTGTTGCATTTTTTCTTAAATTGAATCTTTTTGTTATCAAACGGTTAATTAGTAATTGCCCTTCCTGTTTTTTATCTATAGTCTGTAGATAGGACTTCACAAAAAGTAAGCTTAATTGATTAGGCTTTTGAGCTAAAACCTCAAACTTATGTGAAACAAAAAATTAAGTTAAAACAAATGATGTGAAATTTACATCAAAAATAAGAATTATTCTAACTGGGGAAAATTAGAATGAAATTAAAAAATAATGCGCTAAACCAAGCAATCAAATTTGCTTTAGCTACAACCACTGCAGGGTTATTTATTTCTGGATCTGCTATTGCGGCAGACGAGCAGGAACAAACTAAAGTAAATAAAAACGTTGAGAAAATTGCCGTAGTAGGTACGCGTTCAGCTCCTCGTTCAATAGGTGACTCACCGGTTCCAATCGACATTATTGGCGGCGAAGAGCTTGAAAAGTCAGGTAACACTGACATGCTTGAACTTTTAAAAGGTGCAGTACCATCGTTTAACGTACACCAAAACCCTATCAGTGATGCGGCTTCTCTTGTTCGTCCAGCTAACTTACGTGGTTTACCGTCAGACAGCACATTGGTTCTTTTAAACGGCAAACGTCGTCACCGTGCTTCTGTAATCGCATTTTTAGGCGGTGGTATCAACGATGGCGCGCAAGGCGCAGACATTTCAGTTATTCCAAGCATTGCGATTAAACAAGTAGAAGTACTTCGCGATGGCGCGGCTGCGCAGTATGGTTCTGATGCAATCGCCGGTGTAATGAATTTCCAACTAAAAGACGCTTCAGAAGGTGGTAAATTAGAAATCCGCCACGGTCAATTTTATGAAGGCGATGGCGATACAACACAAGTGTCGGGTAACGTAGGTTTACCGTTTACCGACAATGGTTTTGCTAATTTAAGCTTTCAATATAAAACAGCTGATGCAACAAGCCGTTCAGTTCAACGTGCCGATGCTGCAGCACTTTCAGCTGCCGGTGTGCCTGAAGTATCTTCTCTTGCACAAGTATGGGGTGCACCAGAAGTAGATGACGATATTACTATTTTTGGTAATGTGGGTTTAGAGCTAACAAACGACTCTGAATTTTACATGTTTGGTAACTACTCTGAACGTGATGTACGTGGCGGTTTTTATTACCGTAATCCGCAAACACGTTCTGGTGTTTACTCAAATGATGGTGGCGAAACATTACTTGTTGCCGACACAACACCTGATATGAGTGCTAACTGTCCAACTATCACAATAACAGACGGCAATGTACTAGATGATCCTGCTTACATAAATGGTGTAGCAAACAACCCAGATTGTTTTGCCTTTAATGAGATGCTTCCAGGTGGCTTTACACCTAACTTTGGCGGCAACATTACTGATACTTCTTTAACTATTGGTACTAAAGGTCGATTCACTGGTGGCTTCTTAAAAGATACTTACTATGACTTAAGCGGTACTGTTGGCTTAAATGAATCACGTTACTTTATTTACGACACGGTTAATGCCTCTTTAGGTGCAGATACACCACGAGACTTCAGCCCGGGTAAATACGAACAACTAGAGAAGAACTTTAACTTTGATTTATCAAAAGGTATCGACTTTGGTTTAGCTTATGATGTAAACATTGCCGGTGGTTTTGAATGGCATGAAGAAACATTTACTATCGTCTCTGGTGATGAAGCATCTTACACAGCAGGCCCTTTAACAGCACAAGGTTTTGGTATTGGCTCTAATGGTTTCCCTGGTTTTAAACCATCACAAGCAGGTGAATTTTCTCGCCGTAACTATGCAGCATATGTTGATGTTGAAGCGCCGTTTACTGAAGACTTTTTAATGGGCGTAGCACTTCGATTTGAAGATTACGACAGCTTTGGCACTACCACTAACTATAAAGTAATGGCTCAATACCATTTAACTGAAGATTTAAATATTCGTGGTTCTGTAAGCAGTGGTTTCCGTGCACCTACAGTTGGTCAAGCTAACGTAAGTAACGTACAAACAAGTTTAGATGGCGGTGTATTACAAGATTCAGCGCTTCTTCCACCAACAAACCCAATTGCAGTGCAATTAGGTGGTACAGAGCTTGAGCCGGAAGAATCGCAAAGTTATACGCTTGGTGCTGTATACACAATTGGCGAATTATTTTTAACGCTTGATTACTACAACATCCAAGTAGATGACCGTATTAGCCAATCAGATAAAATCAACTTAAGCCAAGCAGACAAAGATACCCTTGCAGCAGCAGGAGTACCTAATGTACAAGGCCTTGCTCAGGTAAGCTTTTTTACAAATGACTTTGACACAACAACACAAGGTATCGATTTAGTTGCAAACTATACAGCTGAATTAATGGGCGGTAGCTCTACATTTAGCCTTGCATATAACTGGAATGATACTGAAGTAACTAAATTTAGTGAAATTACAGGTGCGTTTAAAGTTAAGCGTTTAGAAGAAGATTTACCTAATCATCGTGCAACGTTCACATTGTCTCAACAATGGGAATCAGTTTCTGCATTTGCTCGTGCAAACTACTACGGCGAATACCAAGGTGTTCACGTTGATTATGATGCAACAGCTAAAACAGCAGATGCTGCAGTCACTATTGATGCTGAAGTAACTTACTTCTTAAATGAATCAGTTAGCTTCTCTGTAGGCGCTCAAAACTTATTCGACCAAGATGCTGAAAAACTTGATTTTGCAGATGCAACGGGCATCCCTAATAACAACTGGGGTGGTCAGTTCTACGAAACATCTCCGTTTGGTATTAACGGTGGCTTTTACTACGCTAAAGCAACATATACTTTTTAAACTATTTTCATGAAGAACCAAAGGCGAAATGTTAAAGACATTTCGCCTTTTTAATTTTATAGTGAATAAAAATAATAATGAACAATACCAATTGCATTGAATAAGTGTTCTATTATAGCGCTCAGAAAATAGCGTAATAACAAGGCGAAAACTATGATATATAGTTGCTCTATATGAATAATTTTTAACGCAGTGAGTACGCTATTTAATGCGATAGAATGATTATTTTTTAATAAAATTGGTATAACTATGCTACTTGAAAAAGCCAACCAACTACTGCAACAAAATAAACTCAAAGAAGCCGAGTTCCATTTTAAAGCAATTTTAAATAGTAACCCTGAAAATGGTGAGGCTTTATTTGGCTTAGGCAGAATTGCCTTACGACTAGAACGTTACGACGCTGCTGTATACCTACTCCAAAAAGCTTGTGAGCGCTTGCCTCATATGCTTGAACCATTACATGCCCTTGCTGATGCATTTAACGGTGTTCATTCGCCAAACGATGCACTAACGGTGCTTGAATACGCAAAAAAATTAGCAAGTCATAATCCAGAACCTCATTATTACTTAGCACAGCACTATTTAACACATGGCGAGTTAGATAAAGCTCATACAACTTTTGCTCATGCACTCAGCATTGGTGTATACCCTGTAACAGCCTATATTTTATTTGAACTTGTACAATTAGGTCGCTTTGATAAAGAACATAATTATGTAAGTAATTTGCACCACTTATTAACTCAAACGAGTAATTTACGTTTAAAAATGGTGTGTTACTACGCATTAGCAAACAGTTACGATGCACTTGAGGATACCGAGCAAGCATTTAATTATTTTATATTGGCGAATAAATTACAAAAAAAATTAAGTGAATTTAACACTAGAGATTTAATCCCTTTTTACGATGAAATAATAAAATACAACACCGAGGAGTTTATAGCCTCTGCCGATAAAAAATTTACGGATAATATCACGCCTGTATTTGTTATTGGCATGCCTCGTAGTGGTTCTACCCTTGTGGAGCAAATGTTGGCAAGCCATAGTCAGTTTTCGAGCCTAGGAGAGAGCACGAGTATTAGTAATAACGCAGTTGCTTTTATCGAACAAAAAACGGGAGTGACTTACCCGCAATGTTTAGCACATTTAACGCCGGATTTAATCAAAAAAGCCCGCGAGCTGTATATCACAACATTAAAAACAGCATCGCCCATCAGACCTTTTATAATAAATAAACTACCGAGTAACTATCAGTCGCTCGGACTTATATATATTCTATTTCCAAATGCTAAATTTATAAATTTAAGTCGTGATTTTAATGCCACTGCATTTTCTATCTTCACTAATTACTTTGCTGAAAACGAGCCTTACTTTTGCTCACTACCTGAGTTTAAGCTTTATCATAAGTTGTATGAAAAATTGATGAGCCATTGGCACTCTTTTAAAGAGATGCCAATTTATGATGTCAGTTACGAAGATTTAGTGAGTAACCCAAAAGAGCAGCTAACGCAGTTACTTGGTTTTTTAAACTGTAGTTTTGAAGAGCGCTGCTTAGCATTTTATAAACAAAAAACACCGGTAACGACCTTGAGTAAACATGCTATTCGCCAACCTATTAATAACGCCGCAATCGCTAAGTGGGAGCGTTACAAAACACCTCTTCTAAAGTTACTTGATGAGAATTAATTAATCGGATGTGCTTTAAACCAATTAAGTAAATCTTTAAATTGATCATCACGCGCACTTGGGTGGGTAAGCATATTAATATGATCGTAATCAAAATTATGCCCGTGTTTACGACCGTAAATTTGCATTTGTTGAATGCCTAGCCCCGATTCGTCCATAAATTTTTGAATATCGATTGGTTGCGCTAATGCTTTATCTTTTACCGCAGCAATATGAAGCGTTGGCGGTAAATGCAGGTTGTTTAGCGCTTTTGCATAATCAAAATTATCATCAGAATCTATCCATGGCTTCTTTTTAGCCCATTGCATACTTTGATAATGCGACTTTTGAGTTTCGTTATCGCTGCCCCACTTATAACCTTTAGCATTTAAATAGCCATGTTTTTTAGCAAGTAAAGGCGCCATAAAATACCAAATTAAATTGGCTTGTAATAATTTTTGAGGATGATTATTAAATAAAGAACGCTTAGAGCCAAAATACACACATGCTTTAACGTCGTTAATATATTCTGGAAAACGTGCAAACGCGCTGTTCATCAATACCCCGCCCCAAGAGTGAGCAACCCAGTAGTCTGGCTTTTTGCCTTCAATCAACTCTATTTGCTTAATAAAGGCAGGGATGTCTTCTAGGATAGACTCAGTTTGTCCATGTTCGGACTCACTCGAAATGATTGGCTTGCTATCACCTCGGCCACGTAAATCAGCCACATAACATCTATACCCATGCTCAGCTAAAAAAGGGGCAAGTCCTTTATTTGAGTGCGTGTAAAAAATCTTACCGTTTTCTATTGCTCCATGCATAAAAAATACGATAGGCCCTTGCTGATCTTCATCGCTAATACGGCGTAAATGAAGAGTTTGCCGAGAGTCTAAATCAACTATTATTGATTGCTGAGAAATTGCCACAGTTATTCCTTTTTATTATTTTCAACTCATCCTACCAGTAATATTAAATATACCAAAGGAAATGTCTGCACTTTACTCATCAGCATTTGTTACAATCACCACATCATATCTGTTGTTAAAATGAAGCCATGAAAGAAAATAAAGCACGTTCAAAATTACACCCTCGTAACCTACATAAAAATGGGTACGACTTCGATTTATTAACAACAGAGCATCCTGCTCTACTGCCCTTTGTTATAACCACACCTGCAAGGACTAAAAGTATTGATTTTAGTGATAACAAAGCCGTTAAAACACTTAACCAAGCTCTTTTAAAAGCACATTATAATATTGATTTTTGGGATATTCCCGAGCACAACTTATGCCCGCCTATACCTGGGCGTGTTGACTACATTCACTACTTGGCCGACCTATTAAGTGATGATAACCAACAACAAATACCTTTAGGTAAGCAAATTAAAGTACTTGATATTGGTACTGGTGCTAATTTAGTTTATCCGCTTACTGGTACAAGTGAATATAAGTGGCATTTTACCGGGACTGATATTGATACAGCCTCAGTAAAAATAGCAAAGCAAATTGCTCAGTTTAATGGTTTAAAAATAACCCTAAAACAACAAAAAAACGCATCACATATTTTTAAAGGCGTTATAAATCAAAAAGATCTATACCATTTAACGCTCTGTAACCCTCCGTTTCATGCAAGTGAAGAAGAGGCAAGTAAAGGCAGTGAACGTAAATGGAAAAACCTAGGAAAAACACCCAGTAGCACGCTTAACTTTGGTGGCCATAATAATGAATTGTGGTGTGAAGGCGGTGAAGTACAGTTTATCTCTAATATGATTAAAGAAAGCGAAGACTTTGCAGAGCAAGTACTGTGGTTTACATCGTTAGTCTCTAAAAAAGATAATATTGCAGCCCTTGAAGAAGTATTAAAAGCTCAACCAATAGAACAGTATAAAATAGTTGATATGGCACAAGGTCAAAAAATTAGCCGCTTTATTGCATGGACCTACTTTGATAAAGACACTCGTGAGCAAATTTGTAGCGAGCTTGATTAATACCAATTTTATTAAAAATAATAAAAAGGATAAGGCAATCATGATAGATTTTCGCTCTGATACAGTTACAAAACCAACAAAAGAAATGCGCGACATTATGTACAACGCACCGGTTGGTGACGATGTATATGGTGATGATGAAAGCGTTAACCAACTAGAAGCCTATGCGTGTAAGCGTTTTAATTTTGAAGCCGCACTTTATTGTAGCTCAGGTACACAAGCCAATTTACTTGCAATAATGGCGCATTGTGAACGAGGTGACGAATACATCTGTGGCCAAAATGCTCACAACTATAAGTTTGAGGGCGGCGGAGCAGCTGTTTTAGGGTCTGTGCAACCACAGCCTATTGAAAACAATGCTGATGGCAGTATCCCTTTTAGTAAAATAGCTGCAGCAATAAAACCAGACGATTGTCATTTTGCAAAAACGCGATTACTTAGCTTAGAAAATACCATAGGCGGAAAAGTACTCCCGCTTGAGTACTTAGCCCAAGCTCGTGACTTTGTTAACACGCATAATTTAGCGCTGCACTTAGACGGCGCACGTGCTTTTAATGCCGCTGTTGAGCTAAATGTTGATATCACTGAAATCACAAAGCACTTTGACTCAATTTCTATTTGTTTATCTAAAGGTTTGGGGGCGCCCGTAGGCTCTTTATTATTAGGCTCACCAGCACTTATTAATAAAGCAAGACGATGGAGAAAAGTACTTGGGGGCGGTATGCGCCAAGCCGGAATGCTTGCAGCTGCCGGGCAGTTTGCACTTGAGCACAATGTAGAGCGCTTAAAAGACGATCATGCAAATGCACGTTATTTGGCTCAACAATTAAGTGAAATCAGTGGCTTTACTGTAGATATGAGTAACACCACTAATATGGTTTACGCAACATACACTAGCAGTATAAACATTGAAGAGATTGCTGAGGCACTTAAACAACAAGGTATACTATTTAGCCCAAGCAAGCAGCTTAGGCTAGTAACGCATTTAGATATTACGCGCGAAGATATTGATACATTTTTAAATGCTTTGTCGGCCCATATTTAACGCGGCTTTATAATGTTTGCGGCATACCGAAACATATCGGTCATTGCCGCCAATTTCTACTTGGTTACCATCGGCTATTGCTTCACCATTTTCATCGGTACGCAGTACATGGTTTGCTTTACGTCCACAGTGGCATACAGTTTTAAGCTCAACTAACTTATCAGCCCACGCAAGCAAATATTGCGACCCTATAAATAGCTCGCCTCTAAAGTCGTTACGCAAGCCATAACACAATACCGGTATACCTAATTCATCAACCACATCGGTTAATTGCATTACTTGTTCTTTTGATAAAAATTGGCACTCGTCAACTAATACACAATGGCGTTTTTTATCATTGTTGAGTGATTGAATAAGATCAAAAACATCTTTGCTTGCATCAAATACATGCGCATCTGCTTGCAAGCCAATACGAGACGATACTTTACCCACGCCTTGTCTATCATCAATGCCAGCAGTCAGGATCACAGGTTCCATGCCACGTTCTTTATAATTAAATGCAGATTGTAATAACGTGGTTGATTTACCTGCATTCATTGCAGAGTAGTAAAAGTATAATTGAGCCATTGTGGTGCCATTTTATAAAAAGTGCGCTTATGCTACCTTAATATTAAATTAATACCAATTTACAAACGCGAATTTTATTTTGTCAGGGCCTGTTTATTTAAGTGTTTGTAAGTATTTAATATACACAGGTGCACTTTCGAATTTTGATAACCACTGCCACATTTGCAAGCTTAGAGCATTATTTTCTTCGTAGAATTTTTTTGAAAATACAAGGTAACCATGGCTGGTTTCGTAAGGGGGATAAATAGGTTTAACATTATTACCCTCATACGGATAACTCGACACTTTTAAGCCATCTACTTGGCATAGATCAACGCTCGCTTGCACTACCCCCTTATCTAGCAACTCAAAAGCTTTGCTTTTAGAAAACGTATTATGAATAAAAAATGGTTCTTCTTTTAACGCGCTATTTAGCCCATAACCATTAGGAATAGCTATCGTAAATGCTTTATTTTGAAATACTTCACGAGTCTCCCATTCCTTATAAAATTTATAACGCCCTATAAGGCAGCTGCCAAATTCACTTACTGCGTAGTCATCTTGTAACTTACCTTGCTCATCAACAGGGTAAACAGCAACGTTTTCTCGCCCTTTGCGGTAACTTGCAATAACAGCATTAACTCGATTAAATTCTAAATCGTTTAAGCATCTACGCCATGGCTTTCTAACAAATGATATTGCTACATTGGGCAATGCTAAATCAAGTTTTTGAAGTATTTCGATTGATGCACCAGGTTTATCTGTTGGTATATTTTGGCCATCACCTAAAAACATGGGTGCTATGTTTTTGTCTTCGTAACAAAACACGAGACTTTGCGGCTTGCTAAACGCAGTAGCGGTAAACATTAAACTGGCAATAAAAAAGTAAACTAAGCTATTAATACGCATAATAATTTTTATTAGTTGGTTATTTAAATTATAGGTTGAGTTAAGCAGACTGGCTATATTTTATCAATTAATTTACATTAATCCTTCGTGTTTCAGCAACCACAGTTTCCTTTCAAGCCCACCAGCATAGCCCGTTAACTTTGCATTTGCGCCAATAATGCGGTGGCACGGTACAATAATACTAATCGGGTTTTTACCATTAGCAGCGCCTACTGCCCTCACTGCTTTTGGGTTATTGAGTTGGTTAGCAATATAGCCGTATGTTTGCGATTGTCCAAAAGGCACAGTTAATAGTGCTTGCCATACACTTTGCTGAAATACTGTACCGGTTGTATCAAGTGGTACATCAAACATAGTGCGTTTTTTTGCAAAGTACTCATTTAACTGCGCAGCGCAAATAAGCACCGCCTTGTTAGTAACTTGCTCAAATGGCGTATAAGAGTATTCAACTGGTGGATAAAAACCAACGTAACTCACACCTTTATCAGTCGCTTGAATAATTATGTCGTCTATAGGGCTCGAAATTGATGTTTGAATGATCATTATAATTGCTGCCAAAGTTGAAACGTTAAGTAAGAGCGAAAGGGAGCGCAATTAGCAGGCTCAAAAGGGTTTGCCGCCGCTTGAGCTTTTTTAACACCTAAGTCGCCATCAAGTAATATATCGGGTTGGCTTTGTCCTCGCAGCTTTGCATAATTTACTGTCCAAGGACCAATTCCCTTTAAGCTAAGCCATTCGTCTAAATCGTCATTTTCAAGATTTAGTGCACAAAACTGGGCTAAGTTGTGTAGCGCATTTTTGCGTGCTTGTGGCATTTTAAAAAATGCAAAATCACTATTGGCAACAATTTTAGCCGTAGGAAAATAAACGGCAGCGCCCTCTTTTTCGCCTAATTCATCAACTAACTTTGTTACTAAATTATGCGCCGCAGTAACACTCACTTGTTGCCCAAGTACAGCTCTTATACCGGCTTCAAAACTTGACCAAATCCCCGGAAGTCTGAGCCCTTCACACACTGTAAACGCATTGTTTATATTGGCGCTTAAATGCGTTTCAATTAAATTAATATCGGCATCTAAATCAAGCACACGGCGTATATTATTTATAACAGGTTGTAAGTACGCCGTATTGTCTATATTGATAGATACACTAAAGTGGTTTTTACTCGCTATAAATTCAGCGGTAAAGCTTCCTTTATATTTATCACTTGCAAAAGTACGCCCGTAGCTCGTTTGTGTTATCCACTCCATTGGTTTTATCAAGCGCCTTTGTAAAAAGCCCTGCAAAGCAGGCCAATTATAAGGCGGCCTAAATGGTAGGGTTAAAATGAGTGTTGACGTTGGCTTTTTATCGCCACTGCGCAGCTTCGAGGGAGCTATATTTAACTGCTGTAAAAATGCATCATTAAAGCGCCTAATGCTTTTAAAGCCTGCGGAAAACGCTATTTCGGTAAGGGGTAAATGTGTTTCTTGAATCAGTTTTTTAGCAAAGTGGCATTGGTTAAATAATCGATATTGCGTAATCGACACGCCAAAATACTGCTTAAACAACTGCCTTAAATAACGACTACTTATACCTAAACGAGCTGCTAATTTTTCGCAGTCGTGCTCGTCATTTTGATCTATTAACTGTTTTGCTCTTAGTGCAGTCGTTTTTGTACCCTGCCATGCTGCGCTGCCAGGGGCACTATCGGGCCTGCAACGAATACAGGGCCTAAAACCATCTTGCGCCGCGTTATGGGCAAACTGATAATAAGCAACGTTTTTTTCGTGAGCCGTTGGTGCAGGGCAAATTGGTCTGCAATATATACCGGTACTTTTTACCGCTACGTAAAAAAGCCCGTCAAAACGAGGATCGCGACTCTGACGTGCTTTTTGCCAATGTAAAGTGTCCATAAACGGCTCTATAAATTAACCTAATAGAGCCTAGCTTATACAAAAAAACTCACATTACTAGCCATATTCGGCACTCAACTTACTGCGGCTAGGTAGCGTTTTTCAACTTCAGTCCAATTAATTACATTATAAAAAGCAGCAATATAGTCAGGACGCTTATTTTGATACTTCAAATAGTAGGCATGCTCCCATACATCAAGCCCCAAAATAGGGGTATTTCCCTGCATTAAAGGACTATCTTGATTAGCACTATTTTCTACAATCAACTTTTTATCTGGGGTCACACATAGCCACGCCCAACCACTGCCAAATTGACTAATTGCATCAGCAGTAAATTGGTCTTTAAACTTATCAAAACAGCCAAACTGTTCATTTATTGCCTGAGCTATACTACCTTCAGGTTCACCTCCTCCTTGCGGGCACATTACTTGCCAAAATAAGCTGTGATTAAAATGCCCTCCTACATGCTCTTGTACTGCTTTTTGTAAATCACTAGGCAGGCTGTTTATTACCTTAAGTAATTTTTCAGCATTTGCGGTTGCATAAACAGTATCTGCTAAAGCAGCATTGGCTTTATTAATATACGTTTGATGATGCAATGTGTGGTGAATATGCATTGTTTTACCATCAATATGAGGCTCAAGCGCATCGTACTCATAGTTAAGTGCAGGCAAAGTAAAAGCCATAAATACTCCTTTTTCTTTTAAATTAGTGCAGTTGATTGTTTGTAGTGCTCTGTGAGCATAAGCAAAAATTCACTTGCTCTATTAGCTCAGGTAAAAAATGATAGCGTCTTGCAAATGATACAAGTTCAGAGGACGTTTTAGTGTAATGATGCTTACTCACTATTTGTATATCGTAATGAGTATGCTTAATTAGCGAACAGAGTGTTAAGTGTACTTCGCATAGCCATTTGCATGCATTTTCAGGCTGTTGCATAGCTATATAGGTATCAGCTAAATTATGCGACGCAACAACAAGTGCGGGTATGCAATGCTCAATAGCATGGATGACATTGTTATTAATCTGAGCATATAAAAACTGCTGAAGAAGATGATCTGCAAGTGTTTTAGCTAATAAGTATTTATCGCGGGCTTCGAGAAGTGCACCTTGTTCAAATGCATAATTACCTTGCATTATATTCGACTGCCAAGGGCTTAATGCTTGATCAAGACAAAGTAAATCTGAGTGGGATTGTTTTTGATTTGAGATCATATAATCATCTGCACGTTTATTTATGGGCGTGTAGTTAACTTACACACCCACAAACCTAAATGCAAATGATTTTCATTAACTATTTAGCAAAGTCTAGTAATTCCTGCCCCGTTAAGCGATATATTATCCATTCGTTTTGCGGCTTTGCACCAATGCTATTGTAAAAATCGATAGCGGGTTTATTCCAATCAAGCACTACCCATTCAAAACGACCACAGTCATTACTAATCGCCTTATTAGCTAAGTGCTTCATAATGGCTTTACCTGCACCATTGCCACGGCTATCTGGGCTTACGTATAAATCTTCAAGGTATAGGCCATTTTTACCTAACCATGTAGAGTAATTATAAAAATAGACCGCAAAACCAATTGGCTCATCACCTTCTAAACAAATTATGCTGTGCGCAGTAGCACCATCGCTAAACAGCGTATCTAAAATAGCCTGCTCGTCTGTTTTTACTGCATCCGGTTCTTTTTCATATATGGCAAGTTCGGTAATAAAGTGCAAAATTGTTTTTGCATCACTTGGTTTTGCATCACGTATTATAACGGGTTGGCTCATTGTATTTTTACCTTAAATATACTGCTCTAATTTATCTTTTAAAATATCTAATTGAATCGGTTTGCTCAAGTAGTCATCCATTCCAGCGGTTATACAACGCTCTTTATCAGAGTCCATTGCGTTAGCCGTAATAGCAATGATCCTAATGTTTTTGTGTTGTATACCCGCCATACCTTTACGTATAGCTGCAGTTGCAGCAAAGCCATCCATAACAGGCATCTGGCAATCCATAAGAACGAGCTTAAAGAAACCAGAATCGTGAGACTCCAATATATCTATCGCTAATTGACCATTTTCGGCAATTGTAACGTCACAATTAAGCTTTTTGAGCATTAATGTAGCCACTTGCCGATTAATTGGATTATCTTCTACAAGTAATATTTGGGTAGGTTCCTGCACCTTTTCTTTTTTAAGAGAGGAAATATAGCCTGAAGTAACAAGTGGGAGTGTCTCATCTGAATCATTACTTGTTATGACTGACAGTGCAGAAATTAAATCGGCAGTGGTTACAGGTTTGGGGAAATATGCCTGAAAGCCTGCATTAGAATAGCGCTGCGCACCTTCCATACCAGCAATACTGGTCATCATTACAAGTGGCATTGATTTATAATGTTCATGTGCTTTTAGTGCTTTACACAGCTCTATACCATCCATTCCTGGCATTTGCATATCAAGCACTGCAATATCATACATACAATTGTTACTTTTATACTGCTGCGCGCACATATCAAGAGCTTCGCGTGCGTCACATGCAAGCGCAACTTTAGCGCCCCAATGCTCAAGCTGCTGTGAAATTACAATTCGATTTGTCTCGTTATCATCAACAACCAAAACGGTTAGCTCTTCCATATTAATATTAGGAATATAACGTTCTTTTTGATCTCCCGGAGTCAGCATTATAGTGGCAGTAAAAGTACTCCCTTTACCGGCTTCGCTAGTGAGAGAGATAGCTCCCCCCATTAGTTCACAAAGCTGCTTACAAATAGCCAGCCCTAAGCCACTGCCTCCATATTCACGCGTTGTTGATGCATCGACTTGAGAGAAAGGGGTAAATAATTGCTCTTGTTTTTCTAAACTAATTCCTATGCCTGAGTCCTTTATACTTACAACAAACTCTATACCTTGAGCTACTTTATTAATTTTCGCGCTTACAACAACCTCGCCTTGACTCGTAAACTTAACGGCGTTGCTTAATAAATTAGTAATAACTTGGCGAATGCGCCCAGGATCGCCGCATAACTGCGAAGGCTCTAGCGCTACCAGATCCAAAATAATTTCAATACCTTTGTCTTGAGCTGTAAATGCTTGTGCAGCAGCAACTTCTCCAATTAAATCACGTCCATTAAAGTTAATCTCTTCAAGCTCGATTTTACCTGCTTCAGCTTTAGAGAAATCTAAAATATCATTAATTACACCCAATAAAGAATGTGCACTTTTTTTGGCTATATCTACTTTTGTTTCTATTGGTTTAGATAACGACTCTAATTGAACAAGCTCTAGCATACCGAGTACGCCATTCATTGGCGTTCTAATTTCATGGCTCATGGTTGCTAAAAATTGGCTCTTAGCAATGGCTGCATCTTCAGCTTTTACAAGTGCTACTTTTAGCTCCTCACTAATTACTTTTCGTTTTTGAGAAACTAAAGTGCTTCCCACTAAAGTAGCTAATGAGCGAAGATACGTTTCTTCACTTTGCGTCCAATTGTGATGTTCGCCTACCGTTTCAGCGCACAAAATACCTAAATTACCATCACCAGTTGCTATTACTGCATCAAGCATCGATTTAATATTTAATGGCTTTGTATACGCTTCTATAAAATCAACAGTTGCTGAGTGAGTATAAACATCATCAATAGCCACTAAATTATGTTTATAAATAGCATTAAAATAAGCTGGGTAGTCTTTAGCAGTTAAAATAGCGTCGGTATCTACAAACCCTTGACCATTTATATATAAGCAATGACACGTCATCACATCTCGTTTTTCGTTAAAGATCCATATCGAAGCTCGTGTAACATTTAGCACTTCACACATAGATTTAACGGCTAGCTTTTTAACCTGTTCGACATCACTATTTTGCACTTCAGGTGCGACTGTAAGCGCGGCTAAATTTTTGTTATAACGATTTGCTTTTTCGCTCTCAAGTTCAAGACGTTTATGCGCATCAATACTTTGAAATGAACCAAACACACGTACACATTTACCGTCTTTAAGCTCGGCTTGGCCCATCGATTTAACCCAACGCTCTTGCCCAGAATAGGTCAAAATAATAAGCTCTACACTCCAGCTTTCACCTAAAGTCACTGCGCACTCAAATAAGGTACTTATAGTATCTCGGTGTATGCCTGGTTTATAAAAGTTAATTGCGGTATCTATGCTCGGTTCAAAGCCCTCTGGTACTTCGTGAATAACTTTAACTTCATCAGACCAATAAAGTGTATGCGCATCTAAGTCCATCTCCCATGCGCCAATCTGTCCTTGCTTACTCATTGATTCAAGTAGGCTTTGCTGACGATTTATTTTTAACTGTGTATTGTAACGCTCTGTAATATCTAAAATAAACCCATCTAAATACAATATGCTGCCATCATCTGCGTAAATGGCTTGGCCTTTTTCATTTACCCAATGTAAGGAGCCATCGCGGGCTGTAATCCTATACTCAACAGACCATGACTGTTTTGCACTAACACAACGTAGAATTTCATCTTTTATTTTTTTAGAATCGTCTTCGCATATCAAATCAAAAAAGCTGGGGGATTCATCATTTATCAACTCATCAGGTGAATAACCTGTTATTTCACTCGCTTGCTCGCTCATATAAAGCATGCTTAATTTATTATCAAACTTACATCGATAAATAATGCCAGGGATATTTGATACCAAAGATGCAAACCTATCGCGGCTTCCTTGCAGCTCAAGCTCTGTAGATTTTCGTTCTGATATATCTAAATGCGTACCTATCATACGTTTTGGAGAGCCATCGGTATTCCACTCAACTACTTTTGCAGTATCGAGTACCCAAATCCAATGTCCATTTTTATGCTTCATGCGGGCTTCACTAACAAAATAGTCAGTCTCACCGGCAAAGTGCTCTTGAAGTTTTTTATTTGATATCACTAAGTCGTCTGGGTGAGCATATGTATACCAAGTATCTATAGTACAAGGCTCAATCTCACTGAGTTTGTAACCTATTATCTCGGCCCAGCGGTTATTAAACGTCACTTTATTTGTATCAATATACCAATCCCAAATACCCACAGCTGTTGAGTCTATCACTAACTGTAACTGTGTTTTGTGTTGCTCAAGCTCTAGCTCTTGTACTTTAAGGGCTGTAATGTCATTACGAATAGCAATATAGTTTTGCGGTTTTCCATTTTCATCTAAAAATGGTGCAATCGTCGTATCTACCCAATATATGCCACCATGCTTAGCTTTATTGCATATTTGCCCGTTCCATATATCACCACGTTTAAGCGTTTTATACATATTTTTAAAAAATGCTTTTTCGTGTTTTCCTGAATTTAAAAGGCGATGGTTTTGACCTATTAATTCGTGTTCATCGTAGCCACTAATCTCACAAAATTTCTTATTTACAAAAGTGATGGTGCCATGCAAATCAGTTACAGCAACAATAGCGTGTTCATCTAATGCACTTTTTTGCTCGGCTAACTGTTTTAATGCAATTTGAAGTGCAGAGCGTTGCTTTTGTAATATACTTTGTTGCTCTTCTTTTACGGCTACTAAATTACGTAAACCCAATGAAAGCTGGTGAAACTCAATACTGTCGTTTATTACAGGGACTTTTACCTTGTCTCCTTTTGTAATACTTTCAACAATTTTAGCTAAGTTAATTAAAGGTCTAGAAAGTCGACGCCCAAACCACCACGATGACGTTAATATAAGCAGCAATGCCCCCGCATTTGTTAATAAAGCAAGCTGTTTATAAAAATTAGCGCCTTGTAGTGCAACTTCTTTTGGTTTTGTTACAAGTAACTGCCATCCAGATTCATTTACAAACTCTAGAGAATCAATATACCCGTATAAAGTCTCTTCATTTTTATTACTGTAAGAAAAAACACGTTGCGTTGGGGAGCCGTTTTGAGAGAAAAATAATGGTTGAGAATCTTCTGAATTATTATTTTTTTGAATTTTATTATTATGCATAACATAAAATGTTATGTCTTTATTTGCAGCGTGTATTTTACTTAGATTATTTAATAAGCCGTTTAAATTTATATCTGCGAGCAATATGGCTTGTAGCTTATTTTCGGTATTTACTAACGGTAAGCCAATAATATGATACTCACGCCCTGAGACTGTCATTGACTGAAATTGGATTTTACCTGTATTTTTAATACCAGAGAGTATGTTATTAAAACGTTGATCTTTAATAATATTAAAAAAGGGTGATGAAGGTAGTGATTTAACGAGGTTTACATCAATAAGTTCTACATTATTAACAAAGTCGTACTGCTCAACAAATTGCGCTATTAATTGTTGTTTTTTAGTCGGGCTAATATCAAACTGCGCCCTAAGCAAATATAGATCCTTAACATGCTCTGCAAACCAAATATCAGCAAATTGCTTACCTATATTATTAAGCTCGTTAAGTTCAGCGTCTGCATTTTGCTTAAGCGTGCTATTTACATGTCCAAGGCTAAACCAAGTAAGTATACAAAGTGGCCCTAAGGCTATAATTATAAAGGTTATAATTAACTTACTTCGAACAGACTGTCCTTTACCTGTTAATTCACCAAAGTTTAAACCTTTGTGCATGCTTAATATCCAGCAACTTATAATCATTTAATATTACTTACATTAATGCACTAAATATATAAAGACGCAAGTTTTGAGCGGTAAACTCCTTAAAAAATGGGTGTTTAGCGTTACAATATTAAATTCACACTTTTTAAAATATACGCCTTTATTACTAACTTATAATTAGATTTATTGACGCTACCACATCTGTAGCGGTTTTAAACCAGCCATGATATAAGCAATATTCAATTAATACATTTGAGGTCATTATGGCGCACGATCACTCACATAGTCATGTAGACGAAAACCAGAGCGATAAACAGCTAACCGTCG
Organism: Pseudoalteromonas sp. SR44-2; assembly: GCF_014163745.1. NCBI lineage: Bacteria > Pseudomonadati > Pseudomonadota > Gammaproteobacteria > Alteromonadales > Pseudoalteromonadaceae > Pseudoalteromonas > Pseudoalteromonas sp. SR44-2. The sequence continues at coordinate 139,405 of NZ_JACJDW010000002.1, forward strand.
CTGTGGTTATTAATGTATTGCTAACCGTAGCCCAAGTTATTGGCGGGGTATTTTCGGGCAGTTTGTCACTTATAGCCGATGCACTTCATAATTTAAGTGATGCTGCCGCTATATTTATCGCGCTCGTTGCACGTAAAATTGGTAATAAACCTGCTGACACCACTCATCATTTTGGCTATAAACGCGCTGAAATACTTGCCACACTTTTTAATAGCAGTACATTGATATTAATTGGTGTGTATTTAATTTTTGAAGCCATTTCGAGCTATTTAAACCCTCAACCAATTAATGGTTGGATAGTTGTGTGGGTGGCAGCAATAGCGTTGGTAATTGATTTAGCAACCGCATTTTTAACCTACCGAGCTGGCGCAAATCACAGTATAAATATAAAAGCGGCCTTTATTCATAACGTATCAGATGCAATGGCATCTATTGTTGTTATTATTGCAGGCACCTTAATTATTTTATACCAGTGGTATATCGTTGATTTAATTGCCACTGTGCTTATTTCTCTTTATGTAATTTATCATGGCATTTTACTATTAAAGCAAAGCTGCAAAATTTTAATGCAAGCAGCGCCTAGCAACGTTGATACAGATGCAATATCACATGCTATTAGTAATGAATTTAATATCGAATCGGTAATGAGCATTAAGCTTTGGCAACTAGATGATAAAGAAAATTATTGCGAGCTTATTATTAGCACCCAGCACGTAATTGATTTAGCCGCAGTTAAAAGTTTTTTGCACCACAATTTTAAAATCGAAAATTGCATAATAGAAATCCAATCTATTACAAATAAAAGCCTAATTTAATGTTCTTAATAACAAGCTAAACCAAATACACAACTTATTTAATTGAAAACAGCTCGTATTATCATTTACAATATTGTCATTAACTCATAATGAGATACCGTTTTTGAAACTTTGGTTACGTAGAATTCATTTAGGCCTTGCCCTTATTAGCGGACTATTTTTATTAATAGTGAGCCTAACCGGTGCTGTTATGATTTATGCAAAAGACATACAGCACCTAATAGAGCCTGCAAAATGGCAAGTAACACCCCAAAAAAACTTAATGTATTACGATGAACTTATACAAAATGTACAAGCTCAAACTAAGCAAAAAATCACCTTTTTTATGCCCGAACAAGCGCCAAACGCAGCATGGCAATTTCGGTTAGCCAATAAACGCTACGCCAGTGTTAACCCCTACTCTGGGAGTGTACTAAACGTCTATGAATCAACCGATACGATTTATGGGTTTGCTATGGGATTACATCGTTGGCTGTTGTTTGAAAACAGTAAAGGTGAGAAAACCTTTCGAAATTGGATGTCGGTGTGTGCATTGCTACTTTTAATAAATGTATTACTGGGCTTTTACTTATGGGTAAAGCCCAAAAACAGAGTTAAACGTTTAGCTATAAAACCAAAAGCCAAATTTAGAGTGCTCATGTATCAATTACATACAGTACTTGGTGTTTACTTTTTTATACCACTTATGCTGATTGCCTTTACTGGTATGGCATTTAACTGGAAAATACAAACTCAATCGGTATTAGAATTTGTGACCTTAAACAAGGTAGAACAAAGACCTAAAGCACCAAAAGTAATAACCCCTTCTCAAGCTGCTTTAAACTACAATCAAGCAATTAAAAATGCAGAGAACGTATTTCCAGACGGTAAATTATATAGAGTTTACTTACCTAAAAAGGGTGACGAAGCAATTGCACTGAGAATGCAAAACCCTGGCGAAAGCCACGCTTACAGCTGGGTTTGGACTAACCCATTTACGGGTAAAGTATTAAACTCATTTGACGCCAGTAAAACAAACTTCACAACACAAGCATGGAACTTCAAATATAAGTTTCACATTGGTGATTTTGCAGGTCCTATCGTGCAGTTTTTATGGTTATTAATAGCCCTTTCACTCGCATTTTTTATTGTAGCCGGTGTATATTTTTGGTTAAAACGCCATAAATGGAAATAAATCTCATTAACACTTGTGTCATTGGTTGATAATAATTACCATTACGTAAATTATTATCAACTAAGACACCCCATGTTAAAAACTTCGCTTTGCCTTATTGCTGTTGCAATAAGTACTAACACGTTAGCAAATGAAAATAATAAAAATGAATACAGTTCTGATCAATTTGAGCATGTCATTGTTTCAGGCAGCCGTATATCAGAAAGCATTGACGAAGTACCTGCATCTATCACCGTTATTAATCAGCAACAAATACAACAGCATTTAAAAGTAAGCTCAGAATTGGGAAGTTTACTCGCGCAAATGGTTCCAGGGCTTGCCCCAGATACAGGCAGTTCAAGTAATTCAGGACAAACGCTACGTGGCCGTGCGCCTTTAATAATGATTGATGGTGTACCGCAATCAACCCCTCTTCGTAACGGCTCTTTAGGCATAAAAACACTTGATGCAAGTGCCATAGCGCGCATTGAAGTTATAAAAGGCGCGACTTCTATTTATGGTAATGGTGCTTCAGGTGGCATTATTAACTACATAACAAAACAGGCTCGCAGTGATGGTAAGCCTGAAGGTGAAATAAGTATTTCAAGCCGCTTTAGCGCTGTTAAATTAGCAGAAAGTGGCGGCGGTAGAGTATCCGCCGCAGTAAACGGCAAGATCGATAAATTAAGCTACCTGTTAACGGCAAGCTATGAAGAAAACGGCGTGCAACGCGATGCACAGGGCGATATTTTAGGCTTACAATACGGTTTATCAGACTCTGAAACTCAAAATTACTTTACTAAACTAAGTTACGATTTTGACGACGAAAAGCAATTGCAGTTTAGCTATAACTTTTACAGCTCACAGCAAAAAACTGACTTAGGTGATATTACTGGCGATGGCAATATAGGGGAAAAAACATACGCTATTCACGTACCTAAAGAACTACAAAAGCAAGGTAAGCCGCAAGGACCCGATGGCAACGTTAATATTACTCTAAAATATGTTGACTACGCGTTGTTTGAAAACACACAAATGACCCTCGATCTTTATAAACAAGATATAGAAAACGTATTCTTTTTCTCCACTAACCTAGCTAACCTCGATGAAGGCTATACCGGTGGTCAGTCCGTTATTAAATCAGAAAAGCAAGGTGCAAGGGCTACATTTAATAGCCAGTTTGATTTTGAGAGCGTAGCAGCCACCCTAATCTACGGCATTGATGCCTTAAACGATAAAACATCACAACCTTTGGTGGATGGCCGTGTGTGGGTACCAGAAATGGATATGGAAAGTGTTGCTGGTTTTTTACAAACAAAATGGGTAATAAACGACGATATTATTGTAAAAGCAGGTGTAAGAAACGAAAGTATTGATTTGAGCGTAAGTGATTACCAAACATTAAAACTGTGTAGAACCCCTTCGCAATGCTCAGTCCCATTAAATGTGCGTGGTGATACCATAAACTATGACGCTACAACGTATAATGCAGGCATAAAATACAATTTAACAGATGCATTCAGCCCATTTTTTAGTTATTCACAGGGATCTGATATTTCTGATATTGGGCGCTTACTTCGCGCTGCAACCGTTGACGATATTGCACTTATTCAGACACAAGCCTCTATAATTGACAACTACGAAGTTGGTTTTACTTCACAGTTTGAAAACGTTCGTTTTGAATTTGCACTGTACAGAAGTACTTCAGAGCTTGGCACCAGTAATGAATTTAACGAAGTAACGGGTGTTTACGAACCCGTACGCGCACCGCAAGAAATATGGGGTTACGAAGGTTTAGTTAATTATACTATTAATCAAGATCTTAAATTAAGTGCTACATATAGCTACGTAGAAGGTAAAAACACCGAAGCGGATGAATATTTAGGGGCAAAACAAATCAGCCCGCCGAAAGCCACTGCTAATTTAACATGGCAAACCAACGAAAATTTATCACTTGCAATGAGTTTTTTATATGTAGGCGACAGAAAGCGTTTTGATAAAAATGCACAGGGCCAATACTCTGGCGATCAAGGCCCTGTTAGTAGCTACAACACATTTAACTTAAGTGGCCAATACAATGTTAACGCCAGCTGGAGTGGCTATTTTGGTATCGAAAACCTGTTCAATAGCGATTACTACCCTGCCCGCGCACAATCTTACACTTACGGCGGCTATAACATCAAAGGATTAGGCACAACGGCTACCCTAGGTGCTAAATACCAGTTTTAATTAGTAATAGACTCAATAAATAGGCATCAGCATGCCTATTTATTTAAAAAGATAATATGAAAAGCAGTATCTCTACTTATTGTTTATAAATACCTCTAGTAATCATTCTCAGATACTAATACAAATAAAAAACTGTCCATAAACCAAGCAGTAACGCAAACTTAAATAAGAATCAAAACCAATAGTAACGCAATGATTTTTATAGAGAAAACTTGCAATATAGGCTATATGTACTACACTGCATACAATTGAAATAGTTGAGGCGATTTATCATGAAAGGTAATCAAAAAGTAATCGATGCGTTTAATACATTGTTAGCTAACGAATTAGCAGCAATCGATCAGTATTTTATACACTCGCGCATGTATGACGACTGGGGTTTAAACAAACTATACGAGCGCCTTAACCACGAAATGGAAGAAGAAAAAGATCACGCAGACTGGCTTATTAAGCGCATCTTGTTTTTAGAAGGTGTACCAAATATGACTAAGCGCCGTGATTTACTTATCGGTAACGATGTAAAAAGCATGATGCAAAACGATTTAACACTAGAGCTTGAAGTAGTTGCGTGTGTTAAAGACGTCATCGCAATATGTGAAGAACAACAAGATTATCAATCTCGTAGCATTTTAGAAAAGCTGTTATTTGATACCGAAGAAGATCATGTTTACTGGTTAGAGCAACAACTTGGTCTAATTGATAAAATTGGTTCTGAAAATTATCATCAAGCACAAATGGCTTAGTAGGAGCATATTATGAAAGGCGATAAAGACGTTATTGCAGCGCTTAATAAAGTACTCGCTAATGAGCTTGTTGGTATTAACCAATACTTTTTACATGCACGTATGTTTAAAGATTTTGGCTTTACACAGCTTGATAAAGCAGACTACAAAGTATCAATTCAAAAAATGAAAAACGCTGATCGTTTAATTGAACGTATTTTGTTTTTAGAAGGCTTACCAAATCTTCAAGACCTAGGCCGATTACGTATTGGTGAAAACAGCGAAGAAATGATTGCTGCTAACATGAGTTTTGAACTCGATACTATTGACGAGTTACGAAGTGCCGTTAAACTGGCTGAAAGTAAAAAAGATTACATTACCCGTGAAGCCCTTGATCACATTTTAAATGAACAAGAAGAGCAAATTGATTGGTTAGAAACTCAACAATTGCTTATTAAAAATACGGGTATTAAAAACTACTTGCAGTCTCAACTGTAAATAGTAACAAGCATAAAAAAAGCAGCTAAAAAGCTGCTTTTTTTATATCTAAATTTTTATATGTAATTAAGCAACTTGATCCGTTACATCCGCAATTTGAATAAGTCTGCGATTAAGGATCTTTTTAGTACAACCACAACACTTACCGCATTGGCTGCCTACTTTAAGCTCTTTAGTTAATTCACGCATGGTCGTTGCACCATCGTCAATTGTTTGCTCAATTTTTTTATCAGTCACACCGTGACAAAGACAAATATACATCAATACAAACCGTGTTAATTACAATCAATAGATGCATACTAATCTAAACGACAATTGTTATCAATAGCTTCTTCACTAATAAATATAAATTATTTATTAGAATATGGTATTTGTTCTCTTAACTATATTTACCTAAAAATAAAGTTATGGAATAATGGCCGCCTCTTAGGGGAGTAGCCCGCTCAGTAATGAGTAAACTTATCAACATAATTGCACCTCATGTGCATGGTAAGTTTGTAATGTTGTAGCAAGCGTTATCGGCGAGACCTAGGTAGACACTATCCTCATGGCGGGAGATAGTTGTTTGCCTTGGTTTAGTATTCCCGCCTGTAAGAATCAATAATGGAAGTTTTTTTAACCTCAACCGTCACTGTTACACTTGCCGAAATTGGCGATAAAACCCAGCTTTTATCACTCCTGTTAGCTGCACGTTTTCGTAATAAAGGCGCACTTATTCTTGGTATTTTAGCCGCAACCTTACTCAATCATGGCCTATCAGCGTGGTTTGGGCAGTGGTTAAGCAATAGTTTTTCTTCTGAATATTTACCTTGGCTTGTAAACATCAGCTTTATTGTTGTTGGCCTTTGGCTATTAGTTCCAGATAAAGACGAAGATGTAAGTAGTAAATACGATAGCTACGGGGCTTTTTTAGTCGCTTTTGTATTATTTTTTATTGCAGAAATTGGTGATAAAACACAAATAGCGACAGTGTTGCTAGGCGCACAATATCAGTCTGTGTTTTGGGTAACGGTAGGAACCACGTTAGGTATGCTAATTGCTAACGTGCCTGTTATATATGCTGGTAATGCATTACTAAAAAGAATATCTCTAAACACCGTACGTGCTATTGCTGCTTGTGTGTTTGTGTCATTAGGTATTTATGGCTTAGTTACAATTTAATCAATATTAAAGCTCGAACCTGTTAATTCAGGTGCGAGCTTTAATTTTTTCTGCACGTTATTTATGCATTGTTTACACAGTAACACCCCTTGGTTTGCGTAATTAAAAGGTTGGAATTAAAACCTGCAGCTAAATTAGTGACCGCAGTTTCAACAAAGCCACTTCCTTGGGCACACGCTAATCCTTCAGAGAGCGGACCGGCATAAACAAACTCACCGTTTTTATTAATAATAACGGCGGCAGGCGTTGCCGGAATAACGTGTTTAAGCTTTGGTGTTAATTCAACTTGTACAACCTTCATAGCTTTATTGGCAGCAAATGAGCTTAACGATGAAATATGCGGCTTAGCCTGTATGGTGCACCCGCATTTTTTTTCTGTTATGAGCACTAACGACGCTTCATTAGTGTCAACCCAGTCCAATTGCTTTTTAAAGTTATTAAACCAGTGCTTTTGCAATAAAACTTTTGAGCTATCAAACGGTTTAAGTTGCTCTAACTGAAAATAAACTAACCCTGCAACAACACAAACAAGCCATATAGCTATAAGCGAAAATACAAGAGAGTTAGATTTATTTAAACTTGGCAATGCTTTGCTCTAATACATCAATACTTACATCGATTAACTGCACCTTAGCGGTTAACTGCTGCACTATTTGCGTATCTTGGTACTGATTTTGGCGCATAGTATCAGTACTGCTTGCTATTAACTCGGTATTACCTGCCTGCTCCGCTACAACTTGTGCAACTGAGTCAGAGCTTGAAGATACTGCGGCTATTTGCTCGCTCATTGCTGAAATATTTTCTTTCATTGCAGCACTAATACTTGTTAAATCAACTACAAAACTCACACACTGACTCATTGATTGCGTTGACGTTTTACTATTATTAACAAGATCTTTTAATGTAAGACTAATTTTATCTGTTGTTGCTTTACTGTGGTTAGCCAAAGATCTTACCTCATCAGCAACAACAGCAAAACCTCGACCGTGTTCGCCTGCGCGGGCAGCTTCAATAGCGGCATTTAAAGCAAGTAGGTTTGTTTGCTCAGCAATACCTGATATTTCATTAAGAAGCCCTGAAATAACATCGCCAGCTGCCACTAAGTGATTTATTTTTTCTTCGGTATGATTAAGCAGTGTTAACAACTCTCTACTTTTAGCGTCTGTTTGAAGCACTTCTTTTAATGCATCACCTGCAGATTGTGTAATATGGTCAACTTGGCGCTTAAGCACCTCACTTTCTTCTTCTACAAGTTTAAAGCCATTGGCAACTTGAGCGCCAGAATTAGCAATATCATCGGTTTGTTGCGTACGTTGAAACGCTCCACTCGCTAACTGATCGTGAACATCAATAAGCTCTTGTGAGTTTTTTTGCAATGATTCTGATTGAGTTTGTACCTGTTTAATAACATCAGATAAGTAATCTAGTAATGTGTTAAATCCTGCTACAGCTTCGCTTTTAGTGTCATCCGCGCGAAGAGAGAGTTTAATGTTTTCAGGATCTTTCATTATTTGTTCTGTCGCATAACTTAAAGATAAGCCCGCACGACGTTCCCGTTGCAGCGTTTTTGCAATATAGCCTGCAACTAATACTTCAACTATTGCGTATCCAGCATGAATTAGCACCGTAGTAAAAGCGAGTCTATCAGGGTCAAATACGTAAAAACCCGTATTTTGAGTTTGTAAATAATAAAAAGATAAATGATGTACCGCTACAAAAATAATAGCGGTAATAAACACTCGCCACTGTACAAACATTATAAGTACAGCCATTAAGATAAATATTTCAAAATGTACTTCGATTAACCCAAAAGCCTGCTGAATATGTAAAAAAGAAAACATCATTATTGCAGCTGCAACTACATGTGCAGTGATAGGGTTATCTGGCTGTGTTTTAAGTAACCAGATAGGGAGTAAACAAAGTGGTAGTCCAACAATAAATGCTTGGGTTAACGTCCCAAAATACAAACCAATCCCTATGGATTCAACAAATAGAAGACTAAAAATTATGATAAATAACCGAGTGACACTAGACATAAAACCCTTTAATAAAATTTGTAGTGTATTAAACACATTAATATATGTACGTCACAACACCTAAATTGGAGCAATTCTCCTAATAAATATCATCCACGTTATATAAAAATGTTCAAAGCCTTACTTAATTATAGGCAGTATTTTCTTAAACGTAGGCGTTGCAGCTTTTTTTGTCCATTGAAAAATTACTATTTCAGCGCATGAAATTACAGCTCCAGCTTGACGTAGCTGCTCAATCGCCAAATTTTTATGTTGCGGGTTTCTCGAACCAACTCCGTCGTAAACAATAATAACTTCAAAGTCATTTTCTATTAAATCTAAGCATGTTTGTAAAACACACACATGTGCTTCAGTTCCCACAACAACAACTTGCTTTTTACCATGGCTATTTAACGTATCAACAAAACCAGGCTCTGCACACGCACTAAAGTACGTTTTATGAAAATACGTGGCATTAGATAACGTATTTTTAATTTGCTGATTAGTCTCGCCCAAACCTTTCACATATTGCTCCGTTACTAAACATGGAACGCCATGAATAATACCCGCTTGAGCTAACTGCAATGTGCTTTTTAAAATATTCGGAAAATCTTTAATTACAGGAGCAAGCAACTCTTGTAAGTCTATAACTAATAACACGCTGTTTTTTGCATCAACATTAGAGAAAACCAATATACTCTCCTTCTAAGCATTTACTATTATCTGTATAGAGTAGCTCACTATTTAAAAATAGAACTTTTAGCGTTATGTATATTATTTGTAATTAAAAAATAAAAACTTATGCTATATTTACTATCTAGCTAAGCATCATCCTATCTTCCACTGAGAGTGTTTATAAGTGCGTTTGAGCAAATTTTTTTTTCATATCACCATTACTTTTTTACTATGCATCCAAAGCACTTTTGCATCACAAAACTATGCTCAGCAATTACAACGAATTTCTACTGACGAAGGCCTATCACAAAGTTACGTTTTGCAGACTCAAGAGGATGATATTGGTTATATTTGGATAGCAACCCAACAGGGTTTAAACCGTTTTGATGGATATAATGTAAAAACTTTTAGTGGCGGCTTTGGCCTAGATAAACACTATATTTATGCATTATTTAAAGCCGAAGACGGAAAAATCATTGTCTCAACAGATCTTTCTGGTGCCTATATAATAGATCCCCTCACTTTAAAAACCGAAAAAATCTATTCTGGTCAAATAGATAAAGAACAAAAAATGTTCTCTCCGATCTCTGCAATGACTCAGCAACAAGGTACTTTTTACTTCGCCATAGATGCCCAAATATATACATTTGATGAGACGAGTAAACGCTTCACATTTAAGCTAATCCTGCCAAATAAAGGTGACTACATTCGGTCATTAACAATATATAAAAACACTTTATATATTGGTACAAATGATGGTTTATACACTGCAAATATAGATAATTCAGAACTTGGAAAAATACCTCTTCATCCCCCTGAAAAAAATACGATAGATAATGTAAACGTCAAATTCTTAAGTGTTGATAATGAATTAGGATTACTTGTTGGTACTGTTGAAGGCATGTATCAATTAACATTCGATAATACCAAAAATATATCTGCAGCAAATATTACAACTTTAATTCCTGATTATAATATATGGGATTATGCCAATACTGTTTACGGGGAGTTTGTAGCAACCGAAAGTGGATTGTTCAGTTATCACCGCGAAACCAAAGAACTAGAATTCGTATTAAATTATGAAAAAAGTAAGTTTAATATTAATGAAAACTCAATAAACGATCTAATGGTTGATAAGTCCGGCGTACTTTGGCTCGCATCTAGGACCCAGGGCGTGTTTACATGGCCAATTAAAACCCGACGGTTTAAACACATTACTTTACCCGGTAACAATACTGTTCATGCCACCTACCAAGACAAAAATAATATTATTTGGTTAGGAACAGAAGATGGAATTGCACGGTACGACAAAGCAACAAATAAAAGTGATGTATACCTAAGCTCAACCGACTCAAAAGCAATATACGGGGCATCTGCCGTTTATGATATTTTTGCGTCTTCAATTGGTGATAATCAATTCCTTTGGCTTGTTACTTTCGATGGTTTTAAACTGTTTGATAAACAAACGGGTAAAATTATTGAAAATAAAGACACAGAAAAAGATGTAATTAACCAATCCAACTTATTTGGCTTTGCCCAGTTATCTGCAGACACATATGCATTTATGTCGGATGATAATTTTTATGTTTTTAATGAAACAACAGGAAAAACAAGAATTATTAAGGGACTCAAAGAGCAAGTCGATCCTTTATTTTCTTACGCTTTTTATAAACACCTCGACACACATCCTGAAGAGTTTGTACTTGGCACATCAAAAAGCTTCCTAAGGTACAACGAAAAAACGAAAACTTTAACGACTATATTTCAGTCTTTTAATCCTAAAGAAGATATTTTTTACACTGTAGAAAACTTTTACTTAGACTCAAAACGAAACATTTTATGGTTAGCAACCACTCACGAAGGTTTGCTCGGCGTTGACCCTGTTACTTATGAAAGAAAGCACTATATAGGATTAAAAAATTCGTTTAATACTGATTCTATCTATTCACTACTTCCTGATGAAAACGGCTTTTTATGGGCAAGTACCGACAATGGTCTGTATCAAATAGACCTAGATACTCTCAATGTAGTGAGTTTTTCAGTAAAAGACGGTTTGAATATAAACCAATTTACACCAATAGCGGCAGCAACACTAAGCGATGGCAGGCTTATGTTCGGTAGCAATGCTGGAGCCTTACTTCTTGACCCGATAGACTTTAATGAAGATGAACAACTACAAAAAAGTAATCTAGCCATTACTGATATTAGCCTCCTTACTAGCGAACTCAATTACAATCCTCATAAATACCTTAGCAAACCACTTGAATTAAATTATGAAGACATGGGATTGACGGTTAGCTTTTCTAACTTCTCTTACCCTAATATTGATAAAGCATATTATAAAGTAATCCTTTCAGGGCCTGCGTCTCTTACATATGAAGATTTACAATCTAATCAAGTGTTTTTCACAAAGCTTCAACCTGGTAATTACTCACTAAAAATATCAGCACATAATCGCGATGGTATTGTTACAAGCGAACCTGCAACACTTAATATCAACGTGGCCTACGCACCATGGAAGTCGCCCTTTGCTATTGTCGCCTATGTAGTTTTAATAATTGCCGTGTTGTTTTTCATTTTTTGGCAATACCGCAGCCGCCAAGTTGCAATTGAACAAGCCCATAGAGCGACTATTCATTCGCAAAAGCAAACAGAACTCGCGCTTAAAAATAATAAAAGCGGCGTATGGGATTATAACTTTAAAGACGCTTCCGTAAATACGCTCAGAGGAAGTGAATTAGGCTATACAGACTTACCTGAACGCGTGCATATAGATCAATTTTTAGCGCTTATACACCCAGACGATCGACGTCGTTTTGAAAACCAATGGGAAAACTACTTCAAGTACAAAAAACAACAAAACTGGCAAGCAACTTACCGTTTACAGCATAAAAATGGCCATTGGCTCTGGTATCAAGATACAGGGCAAGTTATATACGATCCTCAAACAAATGAGCCTCTATATGTTTCTGGCATATATACCAATATCACCGAGCAACGAGCTAATGAGCAGCAAGCAAAAATTTTAGGTGAAGCGTTTAGCCAAATAAACGATTGGTTACTTATACTCGATAAGCGTTTAATGCCATTTTCTGCGAACAATAGTTTTATTGAAACATTTTCAAACGAGCAAACGGCCACCAAAATTAGCCCTAAATTGTTTATTAAAGCAATTGGTAAAGATAAGTGCAGAGAGTTTGCTAATATTTTAAAAAAATTAAAACCAACTGAAAACTGGCAAAGTGATGTTTATATAAGAACAGCAAGAAATAACGAACACCCAATACATATAAGTGCCACAGCTGTAACAAAAGACACTGCAAGTTACTATGTGATTGTTATTACAGATTTAACTGAACAAAAACGTGCTGAAAACGAACTGCGCTATTTGGCTAATTTTGACCCTCTAACACATCTACCTAATCGTAGTTTAATGTATCAAAACATTGAAAAGGCGATTAAATATGCCGATAAAAACAATACCCAATGCGCATTATTATTTATTGATTTAGATAAGTTCAAACCTGTTAATGACTCTTTTGGTCATGCAGTAGGTGACAAGTTGTTATGTAATATTACCCAAAGAGTAAGCGGCATGCTTAGCGAAGACGCTATACTTGGCCGCCAAAGTGGTGATGAATTTTTAGTGCTGATTCAAAATATAAAATCACTCCAATCTCTTCGCGATACCGTAAGAAAAATTAGTAATGAATTAGCTAATAAAGTAATTATTGAAGACTTTTCTATTAATATTTCAGCAAGTATTGGCGTAGCTCTGTACCCATTCGATGCTGTAACCACAGATATACTCATCCGTAATGCCGATGTTGCAATGATGCACGCTAAGCAAGGCGGGAGAAACGACTTTAAGTTTTTTAGCGATGAAATGAATGAGCTAATAAAACAAAAGTTACTGCTTGAAAATGATTTAAAAGATGCAGTAAAAGACAACCGATTTTTTAATCACTACCAGCCTATTATCGACATAGAAGAGAAAACAATAAATGGCGTGGAGTTACTCATGCGCTGGAAAAATGAAGGCCAGTTAATATCTCCAGCTCTTTTTATTCCTGTAGCTGAGGAAACCGGTTTAATAGAACTTCTTACTGAGCAAGCCTTGCACCGTTCACTAATTGAACTTGCACCTATACTCAGCGAAAACCCGTTGTTTTATATATCTTTAAACTTATCGCCTAAACACATTTTAAAAACAAACATAACACAGCGGTTAATGGCTATATTAGCGGACTCTCAAGTTCATCCAAGACAATTAAGGCTCGAAATAACAGAGAGTATTTTATTAGAAGATAAGCTTAAAGCAGCCAAACAGCTGCAAAACCTAAAAGCTGCTGGGTTTAAATTACTGCTTGACGATTTTGGTACAGGATACTCATCACTCACCTACTTAAGCCAATTCCCTATTAATGTTATTAAGATAGATCAAAGCTTTGTAAATAGTATTGGTATAGATAAGGGAGATGAATCAATTATTAAAACTATTTTTTCATTGGCAGAAAACTTAGATCTATACTGCATTGCAGAAGGAGTAGAAATGCGCGAACAGATGCTCTTTTTAGCCGAGGTTGGCTGCCATGTATTACAGGGTTATTACTTTGCAAAACCAATGAATGCTAAAGACTTACGTAAAAGCGATTGTTTTAGCAATATCATTGATTTGATTTGATTTGATTTGATTTGAAACATTAAAAGCGTGCTAATCATTATTACACGCTTTTATATTAATTAGATGCTATTAATGGATATGATGGCATTCATGGCTTTCGATTTGTAATACACTATTACGTACATTAAATTTTTCGGCTAATAATTGCTCTACCTTCATACGACACGCTTCATCATGTTTTTCAATCGTACAATGTTGTTTAAGGACAACGTGTGCGCCTACTACAATACCATTATATTTGCGCGTTACAGTGACGTTATGGACATTATGAACATGTTCCATATCTGTAATTTTACTTTCAATATCAGTAACTTTAGGAAGTTTCGCTTTATTTAGGCGTAAACCTTTTATACAACTAATTATGACCTTAATACCGGTGAATAATACGAAAGAAGCAATTAACATACTCGATAAAATATCGATTACAACCCAGCCTGTGAAATATATAAGAATACCGGCAACAAATGTCGATACGGTAGAAATCAGATCAAAGAATGAATGTAAAAATACCGCGTACACATTAATACTCGCTTTGCGGCCTTTATATAAAACCCATGCAGCAGCCCCATGAAATAAAAAACCAATAGCAGCAATAACCGACATTAAATAACTATTGATAGCCAGCTCATTTCCTTCATGTTGGTGTATATAGCGCTCACCACCTTCATACAAAATAATTAAACTGATTGCTAGGTATAAAAACCCGTTCACTAGGCCACCAAAAAGCTCTGCTCGTTGATGGCCATCGTTATAGGTTTTGGCAAAATGAATAGCGAGACTTGATGCTATCAGTGCGATGAATAACGAGCTATTGTGAACAAACAAATGCCCCGCATCAGCAAGAACCGCAAGCGAATTAGAATAATAAGCACCTATAACCTGAATTACCATAAACGAACACGTAATTGCTAGCGCAATGAGTAACCGACGACGAGAAGCTTGGTGTGTAGTGATTTCTGTCATGAAATGCTTGAATAACCTATACTTAAAATGCAAATAAGCCAAAGATGGCTTAGAGTAGAAATGGGTAATGATATACAGTATCAATTATAATACGTACTGCCCGCAAACGCACTAAAAACTTAGTAAATCAAAAAAAATGTGCTAATAGTTAGTAAAGAAAAAGAATTTAATTATGGCTTGAACACATGGAGAGTTGAGTGAGTAATAACCTATCAGAAGAAGCATGGCAAAACTTGGAGTTATTGCCGTTTTGTGTATTACTTTATAATGCCAATGAAGATATATTTAAAGTTAACAGCCAGGCACAGGACTTGTTTGACTTAAAAGACCAATCACATTTTTATAAAACTGATTTTTCACACATCACTTTAACCAATCATCACAATAAAAAAGATCTGTTTTTCGAGGAACTATTCTTTGATTATTTTACGGCAAATAACCAATGCCAGTTTATTTTATCGAAACAATCATCCAAATTGCTACTCAACGTAAAATTTGCAAATTTACCTAATTCAAACTCCATTATTATTATCGATATATTAAATAACAACGTGGATGAACAATATGATTTTGATAATATTATATCGAACATCTCAACTGACTTAATTGATATTCAAAATGACGATGTTGATAAGCATATCAACTATGCATTAAAAGCAGTCGGTACGGTTTGCAATGCCGATAGAAGTTATCTTTTTAAGTTTTCCGAAGATGGTAAAACTATTAATAACACTCACGAATGGGTCAATGATGGTATCAAAGCTTTTAAAGACGACTTACAAAACCTTTTAAAAAGCGACCTCCCTTATTTTTTTAGTTCGATGGCCCGTACCCACTTATTCAGAGTGAATGATGTATCGTTGCTCCCCATTCAAGCAATGAGCGAAAAAACGATTTTCCAGCGACAAGAAATAAAATCGGTACTTTGCATTGGTTTACGCTATGACAAAGAACTGGTTGGCTTTATTGGCTGTGATTGTGTTATTCAAAAGCGAGACTGGACAGATTTAGACCTTATTCGCCTAAGGTTAGTAGGTGAAATGCTTGCT
The DNA here is from genome assembly GCF_014163745.1 of Pseudoalteromonas sp. SR44-2. Taxonomy (NCBI): domain Bacteria; kingdom Pseudomonadati; phylum Pseudomonadota; class Gammaproteobacteria; order Alteromonadales; family Pseudoalteromonadaceae; genus Pseudoalteromonas; species Pseudoalteromonas sp. SR44-2. The sequence goes on from NZ_JACJDW010000002.1 coordinate 155,369, forward strand.
AATGCTTTCAAAAATTTAAATTATAAGCAAGAGCTTCAACAAACTCAGCAGCAACTCATTAACGCCAACCAAAAACTCAATAAACAAGTCAATACTGATGGCCTTACAAACATTGCTAATAGGCGTTGTTTTGATCAGACTTTAAAATGCGAAATTAAGCGCTGTGCACGTAATAAGGAACCCATTAGTTTAATTATGTGTGATATTGATTTTTTTAAGCGTTATAACGATAACTATGGGCATCAGCTTGGCGATGAAGTGCTAAAGCGAGTGGCCAAAGCGCTACACAATATTTGTAAACGGGAAGGTGATCTAGCAGCTCGTTTCGGGGGGGAAGAATTTGCGATAGTTTTACCTGCAGTCGACACAGAACACTGTCAAAGGTTTGCTGTTCTTATTCAGGAAAAAATCGCAGAACTTGCAATTGAACATAACTTTTCAACTGTCAGTAAATACCTCACTTTAAGCATTGGGTTTTATAGTTTCATACCCAATCACAAAACAAAACCCAAAGAGGTTATAACTAACGCCGACATAGCCCTTTATAACGCAAAAGAAACAGGTAGAAATAAAATAGCTAGTTTTTAAAAACCGACTAAGGTGGCGCACTGCAGTGAGTTTTAGTGCTTTAAAGTTTGCTGTAGTGATAATCCATACACCTGAAATTATAAACAATCCAACTACTCAGTGATTTACGCGTAGTAAGCTAAGTAAGGCTCAAAAGTGAGCAACCAATTATCGCCGGTACTGAGGTTTTAGTAACTAAAAAAGAAGTGGGTGTTATGTGGGTTACGCCTAAAAGCTAATCATCACTGTAAATTACAAGTTACAGTAAAACGGGCGGCTCAAACTGCCCTTTTTTTATACCGGAGATCTGAAATACAGCGCCTTGTTCACCAACAGTATTATTAATCGCTTCATCAAATGCCGATGTCACAAGTAGTAACTCAGCATTTTCACCACCGAAGGCGGTGCACGTCGGTTTTAATGCACAAAGCTCTATTGTTTTAATTAGCTCACCGCTTGGGGATAAACACATAACACATCCCATTCCCCAAACAGCTAGCCACAAATTGCCTAATTTATCGGTTACGCAGCCATCGGGGTCAACATCAGTATTATTAAATTGATAAAAAACACGTGGCTCAGCGCAAGGTTCGCCAGTTTTCTCATCCAGATCTAATACATAAATGCAACTCGTTAAAGAGTCGCAGTAATAACCGCGTAAACGGGACTTATCAAAACACAATCCATTTGGGATACTCAAACCACTTACAACGGCTTTAAGCTGGTTTTTATAATAACGGTATATTTTACCATCCCCTTTTTTAGCATTTACATCCATTGTACTTAACCAAAAGCCACCCCATGGATCAGCACGGCCGTCGTTTGAACGTCGATTTAGCTGTGTATTTTCAATACTAAGGATAAGATGGCGAGTGCTTGAATTAATATGGTATTTGTATAATCCAGTACTTGTACCTAGCAATAAGTGCTGCTCATCAATCCACGCTATTGCACTGAGCGTATCGGGCATATTCACGGTTTTTAGTTGGCTTTTGCTGTGTATATTTTTGCTTAAAAGTAATTTTTTATTTATATCGACCCAAAAAAAAGTGTTCAGCATAGGATGCCAAAGAGGACTTTCTGCAAGCTGACTCTGTGTGCTTTCAAAAATGGTTACGCTAGGATCAAACATAAGTAGTTATTCTTTATTATTAACAAAGCCTTGTAATACTAAACCTTACCAGAAAGCAGTGAGTTTCGCGATGTGTACCCGGCTTTAATTTTTTATCATCTTCAGTAATCTCTATCGCATTTTTTAGACTGAGTTGATAACATCAAATTTCATAAAAAGGATTGGCCATGAACAACAATAATAAAAACACACTCGTCGTTGAAGGCGGTGCAATGCGCGGTATATTTGCCGCTGGTGTGCTTGATGAGTTTTTAAAACAGCAATACCAGCCATTTGAACGCTATTTTGGTGTTTCAGCTGGAGCAACTAATATAGCCGCATTTTTATGCAAACAACCAATGCGAAATTATAAAGTAATTACCGACTATTCATGTCGTCCTGAATTCATTAATTTAGCGCGCTTTATTAAAGGTGGTCATTTATTTGATTTAGACTGGTTATGGCAAGAAACTATTCGCGAAATACGCCTTCATACAGAGGTATTTGAACAAACTCCACACGAATTTTATATTGTATCTACGGCAATCGAGTCGGGCAAAGCACACTATTTAAAAGCCACCAGCGACGATATGGTGGATCAATTAAAAGCATCGTGCGCTATACCTATTGCATACCGTGACTACCCTATTATTAATGGCATAGCGATGACAGACGGCGGAGTTGCGGATTCAATTCCGGTAATAAAAGCGTACGAAATGGGCGCTCGCGAAATAACTGTTATTTTGTCTCAATGTTTAGGCTATCGTAAAAAGCCAAGTAAGGCACCTTGGCTTACTAAAAAAATGTATAAAAACTATCCTGCATTAGTTCAAGCGACCTTAGATAGGGCTAATTTTTATAATAAGTCTATCGATTTTATTATGAATCCACCAAATGACTGCAAAATCAATATTATTGCTCCACCAGCTAATTTTAAAGTTGGCCGAACCACTAAAAAGTTTGAAATACTTAATAGTGGTTACAATATGGGGATTGATGCTGCTAAGGCCTTTTTAGCTAAATAACTGCATTTTTCACCCTAATAATTGCGGCGCTTTACCCGCAATAACTGCAGTTAGTAACCCTGCTAACATAGCTCCTACAACGGTGCATATTGCACCGCCTAAAATACCATAAACACTCATAAAGCATATCAGCGCTAAACTAAATAGCAGTGTACTTAAAAAAGCTTTAGTAGGTATTGTGAGTGTGTTTTTGCGTATATTGAGCATCATTAATAATAGACTTACCATGGCAATTATAATTAGTAGTTCGTTCATGCGGGTTGTACCTCTGCTTGTAATTTTTGTGTGTTTTTTATTTTTAAGGCACCAAAAATACACGCGATACCCACCACCATAAAGCTTATATCTACTATCGCGGCAAGCGAGCTATTAAGGTTAATAACATTGCTCACGCCAAATATAATATTGAGCGGCAGCACCAAAGCAAGCGAAGCGCCGCATAGCAAAAGAGTCAGCTTAAAATAGTTTTTATAACCTACAGGCAATACACTTGAGAGTAACCATGCCAACCACGTATAAAAAAACACGGGTCCAAAAAAGCTATTTTGCGCCACACCAATAACGGTATAATTAAGTACAACTTGCAAAGGAAATAACACAAAGCTTGCTAATACCAAGCCTCCACAACTACCAATAATAAAACGATTCCAGCGTGCATATGCCTGCACACTCAGCGACGGGCTACTGCCACGTGTACGCTTTGCTAGCCACATCATCATGCCCGAAATAGGTAAAAGCGCAGTACTTAAGCCAAGCAATACCCAAAGTAATTTTACAAACACCCCTGCAAAGTTCCCAAAATGCAGCGGAAACATCAACTCAATTACTTTTATCGAAACACCGGAAATATCACCAAAACTACTCATCGACTGCACAAACTCACCATTGCCTTTATAATGCAGTAATTGAGAAGCAACTGCCTCGCCACCTAACAAACGCAAATACACCTGCGCATTCGCATCGTTATGCGCCATTATTGTGACATCCCTAATTATTGCTTCAGGGTAACGACTATGAACATTGTCTAAAATAGTGTCTATTTTTGTAGGTTGCTTAATGTGGCTAACTACCGGCTCAGGAATTGCGGTAAACGTTTCTATTAACTTATCTTGATCGCCACCAAAGCTCACAAACGCAGCAGCTGGTAATAAAATAACGGTCGCAAGCCCTAAAAATGATCCTGTAAAACCAATTACAATATTAAATACGCTGCCCCAAATACCTATGACCTTATGAGCATCGCTCACTGCAATATCTAATCCTTTATCTCGCCTAAACGTAAAGAGCTCTTTTATCAATTTACGATGAATAAACAAGCCTGTAACTGCACTTACTAAAAGTGTTAAACCTAAAAAACCAGTGAGAATTAACCCAATTGGTCGCCCTAAATGCAAATCTGCATGAAACTCACCTATGTAGGTTGGCGCATCTGTTTTTTTATTAGCGTAAAACTCTTTACTAGGCCCATAGTAAGTATTTTCCAGCGCCAAAGTATCCGGATGAAACTGGAATACTCTGGCCACCTCTTGGTCATAGTTTTCATCGCCATGATGGGATTCAAATACCAACGTTAATAAATGAAAGTTATGTCCACTTGGTAAAAACACATGAATGTTTTCACCAAATTCACTAGGCACCTGTTTATGGTATTCGTTTACTAGTCGATTAATTTGCGCGCTGGCAACGTGTTGGCTAGATTGTAGCTCTGGATTTGCCCATATTTTTAACTCAGGTCGCGACAGAACTGCTAACGCCCCACTAAATGCAACAATAAATAGCAGTACAGCAGTAATAATTCCTACCCAGCTATGTAATAAAAATAGCTTTTTTAAAGTAATCGACTTCATCCCTGCCCCTGCGTTAACGCCCAAAAACTCAATAAACCATGTAATACACACAGTGCAATCATTACAACAAACGGTTGCCATACCTTTTGCGCCAAATACGCATAAATAAACAACGCAGTCCAAATAACAGGAAAGAGTAAAATAGGCAGTAATATTTGTTCATTCATTTGAAACGGTAAATAAGTTGTCATACCCGGAATCATTATTACCGCAGTAATTAGCGCTAACACACATGCAATTAGGTGCCTTCGCCGTGTAGCTGTAAACGTTTTTTTATTATTCATTATTCGCTCATTAAATTTGCCCAAACATATACAAAACAGCATATGCAAATGATAACAATTGTTATTATATTGTGCATTTAACACTTAATGCAATTTATTAAACACATTAATTCTAAAAATACTGTTGGTTTGCTTTAAGAGCTTTTATGCTACGCCTCGCAATTTAGGTACGCAGTAATGCGTCATTTCAGTTAAGCCGAGTTCGGGCTTTTTAATTTTTCAGGAAGCAGTAAACCGTGGATATAATTAACGCGATTATTTTAGGTATTATTGAAGGTATAACAGAATTTTTACCCATATCATCAACTGGACACTTAATTGTAGCGTCAAAGTGGTTAGGCATTGAATCAACAGACACTAACCTCGCCTTCGAAGTCATTATCCAACTTGCCGCCATTTTAGCGGTACTAGCTAACTATAAAGATAAGTTCAGCCCTAAACATTTTAATTTATGGATTAAAGTTGCCATTGCATTTATTCCTTTGGGTATTATTGGTTTTATATTTAGTGATGTAATAAAAACACTGTTTAGCGTACCGGTAGTAGGTGTTATGTTTATTGTAGGCGGTGTGATTTTTTTACTATTAGAGCGCAGTTATAAAGAGACTCGCTGCACAACTACCGATGTAACCCAAGTTACTTATAAACAAGCTCTTTGGATTGGCGTAGCACAAGTATTTGCGTTAATTCCGGGAACTAGTCGTGCTGGGAGCTCTATTGTTGGTGCCATGTTGTGTGGTTTAAACCGAAAAACCAGCGCTGAATTTTCATTTTTACTTGGTTTACCCGTAATTGCAGCGGCCTCAGGGTACGACTTACTTAAACATTACCAACTGTTTAACTTAGATGACCTAACTGCCCTTGCTGTGGGCTTTTTAACGTCTTTTATAGTTGCTTATTTTACTATTAAACTATTCATACGCTTTCTAGAAAATTTCACTTTTGTTAGTTTTGGTCTTTACCGAATCGTATTTGGTGTTATTTTATTAACTAACCTGAATTCTGGTTAAGAGATTTAAAAACACTATAAATAATAACGATATTTAAGTCTGTTTCTCTCTAGCTAGAAATTTTTGGTGAAAACAAGGCGAATTTACGCGTCAATAGCTGGTCTATTGCAAGGAAATTCAACGCAGTTAGCGCTAAAAATAGCTGATTGAGATAGATTTATTATCCAGAACTCAGGTTAGCTATAGCCTACACATAAGAGAACATTATGAGCGAAAAAATAAACGAAGAAGCACTCCACGCCCTAAAAATAGCTTTTACTTACATGCCTAAAGCGATTGAAGTGACAAAGTATGAATATGGCGAGCGCTACCAAAGCGTACTTGATCACATTGAAGCTGTACGTGAAACACTGCTTATTAACGATGTAGACCCAGAGGAAGTAGGCGGCGATATCAACCCGCAATATACCCCAAATTCAACGTATTAAAAGTATACCGCTGAGTATTATATGCTCGGCGGCATGTTGCGCTATATACAAGGGCCTGTTTATCTTTCGAGGTTAAGTTTGCAGCAGACTGTTTGGTATTTAGGCAAGGCAGAGCCTATTTAGTGTGGTTATTCCCCATAAATAGGCGATAACGCAGCATAAATGCCAAACATGCGTTGCCCTTTGGGTTCTGCCTAGGGACAATTTTTAATCCTGAAAGGTCAACAGGCCCTACTACTATTAATAAACCACTAACTTAGTTCATAAAAACATAAGGTTATAAAATTTAATACGTATCAATTTTAGTTATTAGTAATTAAAACTGCTAAACTGGATTTTAAATTAATACCAATGCCCTTATTGGCCTATGTATTATATAAATTGAACAAAAGCTTACGGGGTGTTTTCTTTTGAATTTTTTACGATGTTTTCACGATATAGTTTCTAATCAATCTCTTGATTTTGAAAATAAAATTAATAAGCTCTTAGTGTTTGGGTTAGAGGTATTTGACCTTGAGCTAGGTATTATTAGTAAAGTAGATAAAAACAGCTACACCGTTTTATATGCCAAAACCCCTGACAACTCACTTTTACCCGGTACCGTGTTTGAATTACAAGGCACCTATTGCGTACATACGCTCGCTGCTGGCTCTGCACTTGCCTTTCATAAAGCATCTCAAAGTGCAATTGCAAACCACCCCTGTTATATAAACTTTCAGTTAGAGTCTTATATTGGCGCGCCAATAAAAATTGGTGATAAAATATTTGGCACCGTTAACTTTTCATCCGCAAAAGACTCCCTCGCTTTTAACGATGATGCTTATGACTACATCGAATTATTTGCACAATGGCTTGGATCGGAATTTGCTCGCACCCAAGCTAAAGAACAACTCATAAAAAATAGTAATACTTTATTAAAGTTAGAGCACGTTGCAAATATAGGTACATGGGAGGTTGATCTAGTCTCCGATAAAATTACCTGGAGCGAGCAAACCTACCTCATACATGAGGTGGATGAACAATTTCAACCGCAAATGAATTCTGCAATCGAGTTTTATAAAGAAGGTCCAAGTCGTGAAGGCATTACTCGCGCGGTAGAATTAGCCATAGAAAAAGGCAAAAAATGGAATCTAGAGCTTGAAATAGTAACCGCTAAAAATAAACACTTATGGGTGGCTACCTTTGGTGAGGCCGAATTTGATGAAAGCCGATGTGTCCGATTATTTGGCACCTGCCAAGATGTAACCGAATCGGTAATGCTCCGAGAAGAGCTTAAACAAAAGCAAGCTCAAGCAGAGCGCCTACTTGAAGACAGAAGCATGCTCTTTGCTAAAATCAGCCACGAGCTAAGAACACCGCTCAATGGTATTACAGGTATGCTTACAACATTAATCGACGAACATAGTGAAGAAGTGCGTGCCGAAAAAATTAAAATCGCACTTAGAAGCGCCGATATTTTACTCAGTATAATTAACGAAGTTCTCGACTTTTCAAAAATAAATCATGGTGAGCTAAAGCTAGAACCTACTGACTTTTTACTAAAAACAATTTTCTCCGATTTAACATCCTTATACACACCCTTATTTAAAAATACTCATGTTGCCCTACAAGTAGAAAATACGATTGATGATAATTGTTGGGCATTTAGTGACAACACACGCCTAAGCCAAATAACCTCTAACTTACTAAGCAATGCGCTGAAATTTACTGAGAATGGTTCAGTTACACTAAACACAAACCTTTCTAAAATAAAAAATAAACTAATTTTAAATATTGAAGTGTCTGATACCGGCCGCGGAATGAGTAAAAACTTTTTAGAATCACTGTTTTCTCCTTTTTCTCAAGAAATTGATGCTAAAAATTCAAAAGGTGGCACAGGTCTTGGCCTTGCAATAGTAAAAGAGCTTGTTGAATATATGGGCGGCAAAATAAAGGTAAAAAGCACACCAAATAAAGGCACTACGTTTTTGGTCAATATTCCTATTGAGCAAGGAACAGAACAAAAACAAGAAAGCCTTAAATCAACTTTAGATATTAATGGCAGTGAATTATCAGTGCTTGTAGTCGATGATAACGACATCAATCGGTTGGTACTTCATGCCTCTTTAGGCAAGCTTAATATTAAAGCAGACTCAGCAGTAGATGGCCAAGATGCAATATTAAAATGTCGTCAAAAGCATTATGACCTTATTTTTATGGACTGTATAATGCCCATCCTCGATGGATTTGAAGCAACTAAGCAACTTAGATCGGAAAACATCTGCTCGCATGAAAAAACTTACATAGTAGCAATAACAGCTAACACCTCATCACAAGACAAACTTGCCTGCAAACAAGCCGGTATGAATATGTTTATATCAAAACCGTTTAAACTCCCCATACTTGAAAGAGCAGTTATTAATGCGCTTGAGCATACCGTAAAAATCAGCTAGTTTTTACTGCACTGCCACTGGTAAAAAATAAGAACATAATTAGAACTATATTACTAACAGTGCTTATTGTTGCAGTATTTAAAGGCGTTTCCACTGGGCAATGGAGCTCATCAATAACAATAGTTATCGTATCAGGCGTATTGCTGTTAGTTACATTTATCAGTGCTAAGTCATCACGTGGATCATCTGCTTATACTGGCAGTGACTCAGCAGTTTCCTCTAGCAGTAGCTCATCGCATTCTCATACAAATTGTAGCGGCGGTGATTCTGGCGGTGGGTGCGATTAAATCGTGAGCTAATTCTTAAGCATTAAAAAAGCCGCCTTTGGAGAAGGGCGGCTTGGGTTAACAAACAGCTATGGGTGTAGCCTTGCTGTTATATCAAGAGAGTTTTTACTAATTACATTAAGCAGCGCTTTGATCTTGCTCGGTTTCATCGCTGTGGCGGATTAAATAATCAAATGCACCTAAACTTGCTGTTGCACCGCTGCCCATTGCAATAATAATTTGTTTAAACGGAGTATTGGTTGCATCTCCCGCGCCGTAAATTCCTGGTAATGAAGTTGCGCCTTTAGCATCAATCAGTATTTCACCAAATTTACTTAATTCAAGGTCGCTGTCTTTTAACCACTCAGTATTTGGTATTAAGCCTATTTGTACAAATATACCGGCAAGTTCAAGCTCTTTGCTCTCTCCCGACACTCTATCTGTGTACATTAAGCCAGTTACTTTTTTGCCATCACCAAGTACTTCGGTTGTTTGTGCACTTTTGATAATAGTAATATTTGCCATACTTTTAGCTTTACGAATAAGCACTTCATCAGCACGTAGTGTGTCTGCAAATTCAAGTACCGTAACGCTTTGCACAATATTGGCTAAATCGATTGCCGCTTCTATACCTGAATTACCACCACCAATTACAGCAACAGGTTTGCCTTTAAATAAAGGGCCGTCGCAATGTGGGCAATATGCCACACCGTGGCCACGATATTCTTGCTCCCCTGGTACGTTCATTTCGCGCCAGCGTGCACCTGTTGCAAGTACGAGCGACTTAGCTTTAAGTACTGCGCCATTTTCTAGTGTAATTTCGTAACCATTGTTATAACCAAGTGCCGCTGCACGCTGATTATGCATCACATCTACATTGTATTCTTTAACGTGCTCTTCAAGCTGAGCAACCAATTTAGGACCTTCAGTCGCTTTAATCGAAATAAAGTTTTCTATTGCTAATGTATCTGCAACTTGTCCACCAAATCTATCAGCCACAATGCCTGTATTTAACCCTTTTCGTGCTGAGTAAATTGCAGCCGACGCGCCCGCTGGGCCGCCACCAACTACAAGTACATCAAACTCGCCTTTTTCGCTTAGTGCTGCTGCTTGTTTAGCAGCCCCTTTGCTATCTACTTTATTAAGTATGTCAGTAAGGCTTAGTGCACCTTGGCTAAATGGTTCGCCATTTAAATATACAGCCGGTACAGCTAAAATATTTCGCTCTTCTACTTCATCTTGAAATAATGCGCCATCAATCATGGTCGCTTTAATATTGCTGTTTGTCGCTGCCATAGTATTAAGTGCTTGCACTACTTGCGGGCACGTTTGGCAACTTAAACTTATGTATACTTCAAAGTTCAGCTCTTGAGTAAGCGATTGTATTTGCTCAATGTCTTCGCTTTTAGCTTTACTTGCGTGTCCGCCAGTATGCAAAAGTGCTAACACTAAACTTGTGAATTCATGACCCATAGGTACGCCTGCAAACGTAACATGAGTGTTTTTAATAGGCGAATGTACAACCATTGACGGGCGACGTGCGCTTGTATCAGGATTGCTTATTACAGTAAATTTATCGCTTAGTGTGGCTAAATCATTTGCTAAGCTTTCTACTTCTGCTGATTTTTTGCTGTCATCCAAGGCAATAAGCAGCTCAACAGGTTGAGTAAGCGATTCGAAATGGCTTTTTAATTGATTTTTTATGTTGTTATCTAACATGGCTTAACCCTTTTAGGAAAATTTAAACAGCAAGCCTCCCATGCCAAATAATGCATGTGCTTAAACAAGTATATTGATATAGGAGGCACCAACAAACGAATGTTCGTTGATTTAAGGGCAGTTACCTGCCCTTATAGTAGGAATAAACCTATATTTAGATTTTACCAACTAAATCTAGTGAAGGTGCAAGTGTGTCTTCACCTGGCTGCCAAGATGCAGGGCAAACTTCACCATCGTGAGTTGCAATGTATTGTGCAGCTTGTACTTTACGAACTAGTTCTTTAGCGCTTCGGCCAATTCCTAAATCGTGAGTTTCGATTACTTTAATTTCGCCTTCTGGGTTCATTACAAATGTACCGCGAAGTGCTAAACCTTCTTCTTCAATCATTACACCAAAGCTACGTGTAATACGCCCTGTTGGGTCGCCAATCATTGGGTAAGTAATTTTACCGATAGTGTCTGACGTGTCGTGCCATGCTTTATGAGTAAAATGAGTGTCAGTAGATACTGAGTAAACTTCTACGCCCATTTCTTTAAGTTGTGCATAGTAATCTGCAAGGTCACCTAATTCGGTAGGACATACAAATGTAAAGTCTGCTGGGTAAAAGAAGAAGATAGACCATTTACCTAGAACATCTTTTTCAGACAATTCTACAAAGTCACCGTTGTGGTAAGCGGTTGCATTGAATGGTTGTAATTTTGTATTGATTAATGAAGTGCTCATGGTATTTCCTCATCTATATTTAATGTATTTAAAAAGTAATCAACGCTCTCGTTTAAAACGACCTTCTGCGTTGGCTTGGTTAATACAATAAGGCTAATGGATAATTAAATAAAATTGATTGTTTAGATTAAAACAATCGGTTTTTTGGATTGAACTATATAATCCCTGTTATCGTAAGCATTATTTGGATTGTAAACGCTGGCGAATTATTAAGACCGCTAATCGCAATACTGCTACAATAGCCCCGCTTCAGATAAGTCATTAAATATAAGGCACACCGTAATGGAAAAATTTGTTAACCATATACAGCTAGGTTACCTAGGCTTAATCCCGTTTTTAGGGTGTGTAGGTTGGCCGCTCATGTTTGGCAGTAATAGCCTTAACTTGGAGTTTTTTACTTTTTACAGTATCGCCATTTTAGCATTTATGGCGGGTAACTTATGGCGCGCCGGAGAGCAAACTTATAGCAATGCTATAAAAGCTGTTGCGCCTGTAATACCTATACCATTTTTATCATTTTTACCTGTTGAGTGGGCACTCGCTTGGTTAGGTGCTAGTTTTTGGCTAGTACTTTTATTTGAAAAAGCCACGCCGCAATGGCAAACCTATCATAAAGATTATCAAAAAATGCGCTTTGTACTTACCTCTGTTGTATTTGTTTGTCACATTTTGACTATTGGTATGGGTATTTACCCTAAATAGCAGCTGTAAACTTAAATATTGCGTGGTAATAAGGTAATATCCGCGCACTGCTATTTGAGGACACACCATGATTGACCAACTACGCCAACAACTCGACGAACTTGGCGAAAACTACGTAGAAAAAAACGCTGCATTTAAAATCAAAGTGATCCCATTTTTTTGTGCTATTCGCATTAAAAAAGATCATAAAAGCGAAGGTCGTTTAAGCTTTTATTCAAGTCAATTACTCGAAATATTTTTAGTCGTCTTATTTTTGCTATTCGGTTTAACACTGTACGATACAGATGCAGGATTTACTCACGGCCCTATTCATATTGCCTTTGCCATTTTAATTACCTTTAATCTTATTATTAAACAAATCGCTATTGAAGGGTTAAAAACCAGACTTGCGTTTCATCGTTTACTAGCAAAAGACTCACAAACAAATAGCGATATAAATAATACTGCTACAAACATAAACGCTAAATAAAATATGTATTTAAATCCTCAATGGCGAATACTCACCGTAGGCGATGGCGATTTATCGTTTTCGAACGCTATTTACACTCATCTATCGCCAAAAGCTTTGGTTGCATCCACTTACGATGACCAAACTACTATTGAGCAAAAATACCAGCGCAATGCACTTAGCAACTTAAAAGCGCATGACGTTGAGGTACTTAATAGTTTTGATGTAACAAACCATGCATGTTGGCAAGCTCTAAGTGAAAACCAGCACAGCTTTGATGTGGTTATTTTTCAGTTTCCGCTTATACCTGCATTTGTTGGCCGTGAAGCGTTTGAAAACAACACGCGCCAAACCAGCATGAACGTATTAAACCGCGCTTTACTGCACCAATTTATTAAATACGCTAACGAATACGCGCTTGATAAAAATGGGCCAATGCTTTGTTACATCACCTCAAAGGATGTAAAACCTTATCGAGAATGGAATATAGAGGGGAGTTTAAATAACGGTTTAACCGCAGATTATTTAGGCCAAATCCCATTTGATATTAGCCATTTTGAAGGTTATAAAATTCGTAATGTTGACCGCGACAAACACGTTAAAGACACAAGCGGCATAACTTACGTTTTCAGCCCAAAAAGTCTCGATAAACATACTAGCGAATTAAGCTCACGCCTTACAAAGCCTGCATACTTAACATCTAACCATTGCCCCCTATGCCGCGTTGGGCCTTATGTGGCAAGCGAGGACGAAGCCAAGCATCTAAACGCTAAAAAGCATCAGCAAATGCTACATCTTGAAAGCGATTGGCAACAATGGCTAAATGAGTTTTATCGCTAATTAATAGCCCTGCTATTGTTAATTCAATTATACGTTTTCGTGTTTAATTAAATCAGCCGCTTTTTCAGCAATCGCAATTACCGGCGCATTTGTGTTGCCGGTAATAATAGTAGGCATAATCGACGCATCAACTACGCGTAAGTTACTTACCCCGTGTACTCGTAAATTAGTATCTACTACTGCCATTGAGTCTTGCCCCATTTTACATGTCCCTACTGGGTGATATTCGGTATCTGCAGTTTGGCGTATAAACTCAATTAGCTGCTCATCATTATTTATATCAAGCGGGTAGAGCATTTTACCGCGTATGTTATCAAAAGTGTTGCTTTGCATAATAGCGAGTGTTTTTTTAAGACCAGCAAGCATTACAGTTAAATCATCTGGATGGCTTAAATAATTAGGGTCAATAAGCGGTGCACTACGCGAATTGTTATCAGCTAATGTAATAGTACCTCGGCTTTTGGGGCGCATAATACTGCTGTGTATACTGTAACCATGCCCAGTGTGTAATTTACGACTATGATCGTCCACCAACCCAATTACAAATTCTAGCTGCACATCGGGCGCTGGCGAGCCTTCAAACAATTTAATAAACGCGTGCGACTCTGCAAAATTACTGGTTAATCGCCCTTCTCGTTTACTAAACCAATTAACGCACCCTTTAAAAATACTGGCAATGCCTAGCGGGCTTATACCAAATGTGCCTTTATTTGTTTTTGATTTATAATGTGGCACTACCGTTAAGTGATCTTGTAAATTAGCGCCAACACCTTCAAGTACGTGCTGAACCTTAATGTTATGTGCGCTTAACTGCTCTTTTGGGCCAATACCTGAAAGCATTAATATTTGCGGCGAATTAATAGAGCCAGCACTAAGTATTACCTCTTTTTTAGCACGTAAATTAATAACCTCTTTATTACGCTCTATTTGCACGCCTTGCGCTATCTTATTGGTTATATTTATTTTATTAACGTGGCTATGGGTTAATACCGTTAAATTTGGGCGGTTTAAATGCGGTGTTAAATATGCTTTTGCTGCACTACAACGCTCGCCATTGTGCTGAGTTACCTGCGATAAACGTGCGCCGCTTTGCTCTTTACCATTTATATCGTCGCTTAAATTAACGCCCTGCTCAGCACAGGCATTTAAAAAATATTGGTTTACATTGCTTGGGTTACTTAGCTCTTGTATATGTAGCGGGCCTTTTATTCCGTGCAGCTCATTATTTATAAACGCTTTATTGTTCTCAGCTTTAATAAAGTACGGGAGTAAACTATCAAAATCCCATCCCGTGTTGCCATTAGCAGCCCATTGGTCGTAATCGTATTTGTTACCGCGAATATAAACCATTGCATTGGTAGAGCTTGACCCACCCAATACTTTGCCGCGCGGCACAAAACCACAGCGGTTATTAAGCTCTTTTTGTGGCACCGTATTGTAATGCCAGCTATTTATGCCATAAGGCACACTCGCTGCTATGCCAGCTGGCATTTGCACAAATGCACTTTTATCGCTGCCGCCAGCTTCAATTAAACACACACTGACATTTTTATCCTCAGACAATCGCGATGCCATAACGCAGCCGCCACTGCCTGCGCCAATCACAATGTAATCAAATGTTGTATTGTTCATGGTGTACCTTAATAAAAGTTTTAAACGGCCTTAACAGTAATAGTGCATAGAAAAACCCAATAAAACTTGATATTTTTAGACATCACTTATTTGGGGTTAACCATGAGCAGCCTAATCAGAGCCACGTCATTACAAGGTATAGACACGCTAATTAGCGAATTTGGCGGCGATCCGCATGAAATAATGCAAAGCTGTAATATTAGTAACGTTGACTTTAAAAATCTCGACAACCAATATTTACCTTATCGAGATTACTCTGAGCTTTTAGAATACTGTGCTTGTAAGTTCAATTGCTCTAGTTTTGGCCTTAAGCTCGCAAGTAGACAAAACTTTGATATTTTAGGACATATTGCAATAGCTGCCAAAAGTAGTACTAATTTAGGTGATGCACTTAATTGGGTTATTAAATACCTTCACTTACACAGCCCTGCACTTAGCTTAAACTCGCACCCTTTAGAGAATGATAAAAGCTTGTTTTTATCATTCGAAATTAATTTAAAACCATTACCGAACATTAACCAAGTGATTGAGCTAACCATTGGTTTGGCATTGGCTGTTATTAAAAAGCTGAGTAATAACCGCTGCAAACCAATTAATATATTTTTGCCAAAAAAGTTAAGTACTAATACTCGTGCCTATAACACTTACTTTGGTTGTAACGTTATAGAGCATCGCAACAGCGCTGGCATTGTAATCTCAAAAAGTGATTTAACTCTTGAGCTTGATCACCCTAAACTAAATAAAGTACAAGCAGCGTTAAACTTCTTGGCAAAAAACAAAGAACACACACAACCGTTGCCCAACCAAGTTAGTGCGCTAATTAGGCCTATGCTTCCTATTTATCAATGTAGTAACCAAACTATTTCAGCTGCGCTGGGTATGCACCCGCGTACTCTGCATCGAGAACTTATCAAACATAATACGAGTTTTGTAAAACTAAAAGATGCCACTCGCCGCGCTTTAGCTGCACACTATTTAGCGCAAAACCAATTTACAATCTCAACCATATCTGAGCTTTTAGGATATCAGGAACAAGCAACACTAAGTGTTAATGTTAAACGCTGGTTTGGATGTTCTCCTCGAGCATATAGAACTAAAAAAATGTTAAACTAAATACTCTTATTATTTTTATTTGAGCTAAGGAGTGAGCATGAACTTTGTTATTGTTGGCACCAATTTTATTAGCGACACATTGTTAGCCGCTGCAAATACGTTAAACGATTTTAATTTATATGGGGTGTGCTCGCGCGCAGTATCTAGCGGCGAAGCATTTTTAGCCAAACACCCACAAAATGCACAAGCAAAAATTTTCACCTCAATCGAGCAAGTTTGCCAAGATAAACATGTCGATGCTGTCTACATAGCCGCCCCTAATAGCTTACACAAACAATATGCCGTTATGTGTCTAGAAGCGGGTAAACATGTCCTTGGCGAAAAACCATCAGCTGCCAATTCTAAAGAGCTTGCAAGCATTATAGCTACAGCAAAAAAGCATCAGTGCCTTTACATGGAAGCCATGATGACCACTCACTTGCCTAACTATGAACAGCTACAACAGGCAATGGTAAAAATTGGCACACCACGTAAATATATTGGCCAGTACAGTCAATACTCATCGCGTTACGATAAGTATAAAAATGGAGAACGCCCAAACACATTTTTACCCGAGTTTGCAAATGGTGCTTTAGTTGATTTAGGGATTTACCCGCTGTATTTATTAATTGCACTTTGGGGGGCACCAAAAAGCGTGAGTGCCAGTGGCGTATTGCTCGATACTGGTGTAGATGGTGCGGGCGATGTATTACTAAACTATGCAGATAAACAAGCCGTTATTAGTTACTCCAAAATATCGCAAGGCGACAACATAACCGAAATACAAGGCGAGCTTGGGCGCATACGTATAGAAGCCGTATCGCAACTTAAAAAAGTGGAATTTATTGCTAATAATGGTGATGTAGAGATTATATCCCAGCCGTTTGATGAGCACTTTATGAAATACGAAGTTGAGCATTTCATGTCATTAGTGAAGCAAAATATCCTTGAGTCACCTGTTAATACGCACATTTTAGCCAGTAACGTAATGAGCGTTCTTGATGAAGCGCGCAAACAGCTTGGGGTTGTGTACCCTAGGGCGTGTTGACCTTTCGTGATTGATTTTGCAGCTGTATGTTTGGTTTTTAGGCAAGGCAGAGCCTATGTAGTGTGGTTATTTCCCATAAATAGGCGATAACGCAGCATAAATGCCAAACATGCGCTGCCCTTGGGTTCTTTCTAGGGACGATTAACTCTTTGTTGCTCGGTTTTTACTTAGCCCACTAGGTTACAAACCTCGCGCCGCGATTAAACCGTCCCTAGATTGAACAAACTTCAATCCACAAAGGTCAACACGCCCTAACGACTAATTAAATAAAATATGGGCGTTAACCAACGACAGCTAACGCCCAGAAGAAAGCTTAAATAGCTCTCGTACAACGACAGATTTTACAAAACACTTTAAAATAGCGATCCCCATCCATGGGCAATCAAATACTTCTACAACAAACTTAACACTGACAACCCAACTCGGTTTATTACCAATATTTATTACTCCATAACCTAAATCTAACCTAACACATAAAAACATTACCAATCAAGCTGGCCAATTACATTATTTTAAACTAAATTGGTAATACAAGAATACAACCGTTGGTGTATAGTGGTTTTTAACCCTAACATCGCGTTAGAATTTTGACATAATAGTGAATTTTAAGGTAACCTCTGATATTAACAGTTGGTTTTGACTTATAGGCCCCAGAGGCCATTATTCCTTAAGGTAATGAAGGTAAAGTATGGGTAATCGTCGCTTATTTTGGCGCATAGTTGATAAAATTGAGTCTTTAATAAATCAAGGCGAATTTTCTGCTGGGAGTCGTTTACCACCTGAACGTGAACTTGCAGAAATGTTTGATGTAAGCCGCCCTACCATTAGAGAAGCTATTATCGCATTAGAAGTACGTGGCCGAGTTGAAGTTAAAACTGGCTCTGGTGTTTACGTAGTAGAACAAAAAAATGCATCTATAAAATCAAAAGAGATCAGTGCATTTGAACTTACTCAAGCTCGCGCATTAATTGAAGGCGAAATTGCCGCTTTAGCTGCTCAAAGCATTACAGAAGAAGAACTAGAGCAACTAAATAAAACATTAATTGCCATGCAAAAAGGCCTTTATGTTGAGCAAGCCGACCGTGAGTTCCACGAAATTATAGCTAGAGCAACGCGCAATAAAGCACTTGAATTTGCAGTGTCTAACTTGTGGGATTTACGTTTAACAAACCCACAAATTGTTGCTGACTATGGCAGTGTGTGTAAAAACAATGACGAGTGCGTTATGGATGAACACACCGCTATTTATACAGCCCTAAAGTCGCATGATGCAAATGCAGCACGTACTGCAATGCATAAACATTTTAACCGCTTAATTAATGCTTTATTTGACGCTGTAGAATCGCGCGCACTTGAAGAAATTAAACGCAAAAATGATGAAAAACGAGGTCTTTACTCGCTTGATGGCTTAGTTAATAAAAGTGCCCACTAAGGCCTTTTAACCAACTGATTAAAGTTAGCAAACGCCTGTTTGCTAACTTTACCTCTTACTTTATTTACCTGCCCTATTTAATATACTTTTAATTGCGCTATTTTTGGTCGCAAACACTTACCTATAAATTAAAAAAAAGATACTATGCCGCCATTAATATCGGGCGGGTTTAGCTTTTATACTCCCTGCATTACATAACTAATTGATAGAGTTACTCAACTCAAGGATTAAAATGCAAGCATCTTCAAAAAGTTATTTACTGGCTATCGTGTGTGTACTGCTTGCCATGATGACCATTCAAACGGGCGCGTCATTTGCAAAGCAGCTTTTTCCTATTGTTGGCCCTGAGGGTACGACGGCCCTTAGGCTTGGTTTTTCTGCCTTTATACTTTGCTTAGTGTTTAAACCTTGGAAACACTTACCCACTACGGGTAATCGTATTCCTATAATTGTGTATGGTTTAAGTTTAGGCGGCATGAACATTTTGTTTTATTACGCTATTGAACGCATTCCACTAGGCATTGGTGTAGCACTTGAATTTACAGGCCCGCTTGCTGTTGCCTTATTTTCATCTCGCCGCAAACGTGATTTATTTTGGGTTGCCTGTGCTATTGCTGGTATTTTGCTTCTGCTTCCTGATATGAGCGGCCAAGATAGCCTTGATCCATTAGGTGTAGCGCTTGCGCTTGGTGCTGGCGCGTGTTGGGCAGGTTATATATTATTTGGTAAAAAAACCGGCACACAAAGTTCTGGTGGAGCCACTGTCGCATTGGGCATGACTGTTGCCGCTATAGTGCTAGTGCCTTACGGCGGCATTATGCAAAGCCCCGCGTTTACATGGGAAATTATCCCACTGGGTATTGGTATTGCTATTTTATCAAGCGCACTGCCTTACACACTTGAAATGGTTGCACTGCGTAACATGCCTTCACAAGGGTTTAGCGTAATGATGAGTTTAGAGCCTGCAATAGCTTCGCTCGCAGGGTTTATTATACTGGGTGAATTGCTTACTTTGTGGCAGTGGCTCGCTATTTTGCTTGTAATTATTGCATCTGTTGGTAGCTCGTTTTCAAACGCAAAAAAACAGGCTACTTAGTTAACTACCAAACTAACCTAAACAACACAATAAAGTCACCATACAACATGGTGACTTTATTGTGTTGTATCCGGTAATTTTTTAACTCACAGCCTTACTTTGCTTTTTAGTTGTAACCAAATAACCAATCAACGAAATAAGCGGCATACCCGTAGCCACCAGTGCAATACCAGTCCAACCACCCACTTCATATAATGGGCTGGCAATAAGCGAGCCTACTGCGCCACCTACAAATATGCTAGTCATATAAATAGCGTTTAAACGCGCACGGCTTTGTGGTTCTAGTGCGTACACTGCACGTTGACCCAATACCATATTGGCCTGCACAGAAAAATCAATAAACACACCGGTTAATGCCAATACTATAATGCCGTAAGGTAACTCAAATAAGCTTGGTAAAAAGCACAGTGCTGCAATGAGTTTGGCCAGTAACGATAACTGATGCGTATAGCCCTTATCAGCCAAACGCCCAACAATGGGAGCTGCTACAGCACCTGCGGCGCCCACTAGTGCAAACAATGCTATTTCTGATTGGGATAAACCATACTCACGGGCAAGCACAACCGGTACACTCGTCCAAAATAAACTGAACGATGCAAACATTAACGCTTGAAAAAGTGAACGTTGGCGTAGCACTGGCTGGCTTATCATTAATTGTTTCAGCGATTTTAATAACTTAAAATACGTTGTTTTATGGGTTGGTTGCCTACTTGGAATAGCAAAATAAATTACAGCAGCAATAAACACCATACACCCTGCTGCAAAGTAAAATACAGCGCGCCAACCAAAGTGATCGGCTATTAAGCTCGATATAGGTCTTGCTAGCAAAATACCTAACAACAAACCCGCCATAATATTACCAAGAACTTGTCCGCGTTTTTCGTCAGACGATAAATGCGCAGCAAGTGGAATAAGCACCTGAACAGAAACCGAACTTATACCTATCATCAAACACAAAATAAGCATTACATTAGGTGAATCAGCAAGTGCCGTACCCACTAAACTCAAAAACGACACACCAAGAGTGACCAACATAAGCTTTTTATTTTCAACTAAATCAGCTAGTGGTACTAAAAAAAACAACCCCAAAGCGTAGCCTATTTGTGTAAGCGATACGATAAGGCTAGCACTGCGTGAACTTAATCCAACTTCTGGGGCAAGTAACTCAATAATAGGTTGAGCGTAATAAATATTGGCAACAATAAGACCGCAACACAAAGCAATAATAGTAACGAGTGTATTGCTAAGAGGTTGCGCTGAAACGCCTGTTTGGGTCATGTGTGTCTCTACTTTATAAAAATAATAAAACCCAACCCGCAAACGCGGGTTGGGTTTCTACAAAAAAACTAAACTTTATTTTATTGGTGATGGCTGCCCATGTGGGCTTGAGCGTAAATACTGTTTAGGTGCAGTTACTGTAGCGCCAAGCTCTGCAGCTGCATGCCACGGCCAGTGCGGGTTATATAAAATACCACGCGCTAGTGCTACGCCATCGGCTTGCTGCTCACTAATAATATCTTCGGCTTGTTGCGCCTGTGTAATTAAACCCACCGCTATAACAGGCATTTTAACCGCTTCTTTGATGGCTGTTGCAAACGGTACCTGAAAATTAGGTTTTACTGGTATTTGTTGCTCAGGGCTTAAACCCGCCGTACTTACATGAATAAAATCACAACCTAGTTCATCAAGCGCTTTACTAAGCACTATCGATTGCTCTAAATCCCAACCGCCTTCAACCCAATCGGTTGCCGAAATACGCACACCTACCGCTTTATTACTGGGGAATACCGCTCTTACCGCTTTAAACACATCAAGCAATAAGCGCATTCTGTTTTCTAGGCTGCCACCGTAGTTGTCATCGCGCTTGTTTGAAAGTGGCGACAAAAATTGATGTAACAGGTAACCGTGCGCACCATGTAGCTCGATTAAATCAAGGCCGAGTTCATCAGCGCGTTTAGCTGCACTTACAAAATCTTTAATTAGTGAATCTATGTCAGATTGGCTCATTGCTTTTGGCACTGGGCTGTTAGCGTCGTACGCAATTGCCGAAGGTGCAAGCGTTTGCCAGCCATTTACATCATCAGGTGCAATGGCATCACCACCGTCCCATGGTTTTTCAGTTGATGCTTTGCGCCCAGCATGCGCTAACTGAATACCAATAGGCATAGGGCTGTATTGCCTTACTGCTTTTAGGCTTTTGTCTAGTGCTTGTTGAGTTTCGTTATTCCAAAGCCCTAAATCGCCGTAGCTAATACGCCCTTCTGGGTTAACAGCTGTTGCTTCTAAAATAAGTAATCCTGCACCACTTAAACTCAATTGGCCCAAATGAATAGTATGCCAATCGCTAGCAGCGCCATTGTTTGCTGAATACTGGCACATGGGTGCAATAATAATACGGTTATCTAACGTTACTTTCCCAAGTGATAAAGGCGAAAATAGTTGGCTCATTGTTAATCCTTAAAAACACGCACAAAAAAGTGCGGACAAAACAAAAAAAAGAATACGAAGCGGCAATCAAACACGCTCACTCAATAACTTACACAGTTATTTATAATTCCGACTTAACACTCTTAATGGGGATAAAAACATACTTTAATAGTGCTGATAAAAGCATAACTAATGACATTATAAACTATCAATTTTAATGTAATAATTTGTTTAACGAGCACATCATAAAGCCATTTTTAAAAAATGAATGACTATTTACCTTTAAACAAGAGTATAATTTTTAACCTAGCTGTACCTAATAGGACTAAGCTATTGCTTATATTGCCTATTAAATAAATAAAACCTACACAAATAAGCCATATTTATTCTATATAAGTGAATTAAAATTCAATTTAAATATTCCAAGCTACTTCACTCCCTGATAAACTGCTCAACTTAATTTACTAATGTAAAACATTTGAACTGGGGATCACTTTTTATGTTTAAACCAAGCTTGTTAACCTTGGCTATTTCGAGCGCTGTTTCCAGCGTATTTTTATTGCCTAATGCCGCACTTGCTCAAGAAGAAGTTGCAGCTAAAAACAAATCACTCGAAGTAATCGAAGTTACAGCAACAAGGCGCAGCGGCTCTGTGCAAAATGCACCGCTAAATATTACAGCCCTTGATGCAGATATTATGAAAGATCAAAATATCAATGAGCTTGCCGATGTAGCCCGCTGGGTGCCTGGTTTAACAATTACCGATCAAGGTGGTCGCTCAGGCTCGCCTATTATTGTTCGTGGTTTAAATACAAACTCGTCTGGTCCATCATCAGATGGCGGCACGGTATCTACTTACATTAACGAAATTCCGGTTTCGGTAGATATGCGCCTAGTAGATATTGAGCGTGTTGAAGTATTAATTGGGCCACAAGGCACCCTTTATGGTGCAGGCACATTAGGCGGTGCAATTCGTTACATGCTTAAACAACCTGAGCTCGATTTTACATCGCTTGAAATTTACGGCGACCTGTTTCAAACAAAAGAAAGTGACTCTCTAGGTGGCGAAGGCGGCTTTATATTTAACCTTCCACTCATTGAAGACAAACTTGCAGTACGCGCCAGCTTAAACGTATATGAAGATCCGGGTTTTATCGATTACGGTTACGTAGTGCGCGAGCCTGGCGTATCGTTACCAGATCCTGATTGGAGCGACAGCTCAGCAGTTAATAACAACCTTAAAAATGTAAAAGACGCCAACGGCGAAACCACCACTACAGGTCGCATTTCTGTTCGCTTTAAACCAAACGAATCGTTTGAAGGTACGCTTAACTACTTTTACCAAAACCAAGATAGCGAAGGCCGCTCGATTGTTCATTACAACAGCCTTAATTCAAACAACGGTTTAAGCGACGTAATAGGTAAATACGAATCGGCTTATCGCTTTGAAGAGCCGCGCGAGAAAAAAGACCAATTACTAAGCCTTGAACTAAAAGCCGACCTAGGTTTTGCAGAGCTAGTATCGGCTACTGGTATTTCGAGCTTTGATGCCGACGGTCAACGCGATCAAACAGATTTACTTATTCGCCTTGATTACGGCTATGAAGAATTCCCTTCGTTTTCAACGTTTACCCGTGAAATAGACGAAGAAGATACCTTCACTCAAGAGCTGCGTTTAGTATCGCAAAGCGACAGCGACTTTAACTGGATTGTGGGTGGTTTTTACAACAAAACAGAAACCGAAGCGTCAAGCAGAGAGTTTACCCCTGGGTTTGACCAATTCGCTATTGATAACTTTGGTGGCGAGCAGCTAAGACCTGACTCATTAGAATACTTAGAGCTTACAAAAAGTAAAGTCACTGAGTCTGCACTATTTGGTGAAGTTGGCTACCAAGTAACCGACAAATTAGATGTGACCATTGGTGCCCGTTTTTACAAGTACGATATAGAGTCGCAAGCGGCTTTTGACTTCCCGCTAGCAAATACATTGTATGGTGGAGTAGATCCTGACAAAATCACCGTTGCATACGAAAAAGACGAAGCAGGCGATAACGGTAACTTATTTAAATTTAATGCTAAATACCAGTTCACTGACTCTGTAATGGGTTATGTAACCGTAAGTGAAGGTTTCAGAATTGGCGGTTCAAACGGTTTAGTGTCTTGTCCTGATCCTATTGTTGAGGATCAACAAACAGGTTGTGGTAAACCTGACGAATTATTATATGAAGCCGACACCACAACAAACTACGAGCTAGGCTTTAAAAGTACATGGTTTAGAAGCCAGCTACACTTTAACGCCGCATTATTTAACGTAGATTGGGATGATGCACAAATTACAGGCGCTACAGATATAGGTCAATTAACGTACCTTTCAAACGCAGGCAGCGCTAATGCAAAAGGGGTAGAAATTTCGACCCGTGCCATTTTATCTGACTCGTTTTCAGTTTACGCAACTTATGCCTACACAAAAGCAGAGCTAACATCAGACGCACCATTTTTGTTTAATGCCGATGGTACCGATGGCGCAGAAGACGGCGACCGTTTACCAGGCTCACCTGAAAATCAATTTTCGATGGGTGTAAACTATCAAACAGACGTGTTTAACGACAAAACGCTTGATATTAACTACGGTTTAACTGCGCAAAGCGACGTGCTTTCAAGAGTAGGGCTTCGTGATAACGGTGAAACACTACCCGGTTACAGCTTAAGTAATATATCAGCTAAATTAACAGCTGATGCATGGTCAACTACCCTATATGTTGATAATCTATTCAACAAATACGCGGTTACATCCGTTCGTCGTTCAGATGCCGATATAACATCAGCAAATGGTGCCGACATACAACGTAACTACGGCCATTACATTAATCGCCCGCTTACGGTAGGTGTTAAATTTAACTACAAATTTGAAATATAATTTATAGTAATTTTTAAACAATGTTTTAAGGCTCAAATTTATTTGAGCCTTTTTATTTTCTTTCACAAAATAATTACCAAAAACCATGCAGCCAAATTTAAAGCAACTTCATCAAAGCGCAATACACTCCCTAAACCAAGGTAAAATAGAGCAAGCACACAAAGCCCTAGTGGAGTTAGTTACACTCAAACCAGACTTTGCTGATGGGTATTTTTTGCTGGCAATGGTTAATTTAACTGTTGGGCAAATACACAAAGCAATAAAGCTCATCGAAAAAGCCCTCACCCTTGGCCAAAGTATTGAATACACCGCGCAACTTGCTAAATGTTACGCACTTACTGGCGAATTACAAAAATCAAAAAACACCGCACTATCGGTGCCATTAAAGCAAATAACTAAAGCACTTGATGCCGACACACTCGGCGTTGCACTTACTCAAGCAGGTATTCACGAGCAAGCACTTAACTACTTTGAGCACGCTATTACACTGTCTACAGCAGCTAACAAAGCTCAGCCCCCGTTTTATTATAACTACGGTGTAAGCGCTAAGTTTTTAGGGCTATTTGATAAAGCCCAACACGCTTTTGAAAATGCCATAGCGCTTAACCCGCTGCACCACCAAAGTCATTTTGCATTAAGTGATTTAACTAAAGTAAGTACACAAAACAATCATATTGAGGGCTTAAAAAATGTATTTGAGCAAGTAACACACCCCGATGCAAAACTGCATATTGGCCATGCACTCGCAAAAGAGTATCAAGACCTTGGTGAGTTTACTCAGGCTTTTAACGCGTTAGAGCAAGGTAAAGTAGCAAAACGTGCTGTACAGCCGTTTGATCATAAAAGCTCAACTGAGTTATTTGAACACATTAAACTCTTAAGTGAGCAGCACACACAAGCGCTAACACAAGGTAACCCAACGGCCGAACCTATTTTTGTATTAGGCATGCCCCGCTCTGGCACCACATTGGTTGAGCGTATTTTATCGAGCCACAGCGACGTGCAATCAGCCGGTGAATTACAAGACTTTGGCCTAAGTGTTAAAAAGCTGAGCCAAACACAAACACCCCATGTGCTCGACACTCAAACGCTCAGTAAAGCCTACGAGCTTGATTTTAATCAGCTTGGGTCAACCTATTTAAACGCAACACGCGTAATAACAGGCAGCCATAAACACTTTATTGATAAGCTCCCGTTTAACTTTTTTTATATCGATTTAATAGCCAAAGCACTGCCAAACGCCAAAATAATTTGTATGCTGCGCGATCCAATGGACACCTGTATTGGCAACTATCGCCAATTATTTACCATTAATAACCCCTACTACGCGTACTCGCTCGATTTACTCGACACAGCAAAATTTTACAGCCGTTTTTACAAACTAATGCAGCACTTTAGTACCCTGCACAGCAATATAAAATTAGTAAAATACGAAGAATTAGTCGCACAGCCCGAGCAACAAATTAAAGAGTTAGTCAGCTTTTGTAACTTAGAGTGGCAGGAGCAATGTATAGATTTTCACTTAAACACCGCACCAGTTTCTACCGCCAGTAAAGTACAAGTACGCCAACCACTTAACAATAAAGCAATCGGCCGTTGGAAAGCATTTAAGCCACATACTAATAAAGCAGTGGAGTACCTTTTAAAGCAAGGTATTAGTATTGAGTAAACGCTTTATTTTACCGGTAAGAGACGCCAAATAAGAGGCTTTGTGTAAGTGTAGATCGGTTAAGCGAAGCGCCATCCGACACAGTAAAATACCTTGCCAATTATTATCTATATTTTATGTTGTGGAGTGGCGGAGAATGCCAACAGCAGATATTACCTTTCAAAGCCTTTGAGTGGGACTGCTAAGCCATGTGAATTCACACACCATTGCAGTCATTGAGGTTTAAGTTAAAGAGCCAATAAAACTAACACTTCACTTTGTCATCCATTGCTCTACTATGTATAACCAAAATCAGGATGAAATAAGGCCATACATTTCTGTTATTATGAAAAATCTATTATCCATTCGTTCTTATAGCACAAAACCAACCCGTCACTCACATCACTTTAATCAATTGGTTTTACCTTTACGTGGTGTCATAAATATATGCGTTGGTGATTTCAATGGTAAAGTTGCGCCAAGTGGATGTGTTGTAGTTAAAGCCAATGAAGAGCACTTGTTCACTGCAGATACTGAAGCTAGATTTGTAGTTGTGGACATGAAAAACCTACCCCTAAATATTTCATCTTCTCACTGTATTGTTTTTGCAATTAACTCATCCCTTAAAAGTTACTTAACCTTTATCGAAAACCAATTAGAAAATAAAGTTAATGCTCAATTAGAACAGGCGATGTTTGAAATGTTCAGTTTACTGCTTGCAGAGCAACCTTTATTGCCAAAAGTAGATAACCGTATTGGTACAGCAATATCCTTCATAGAGCAAAATATTGCAGAGCAACTTCACATTAAACGCCTGGCTGAATCTGCTTTTCTAAGCGAAACGCAGTTTAAGAAACTATTTAAGCAACAAACAAATATGACTGTGATGAAATACGTAACCAAACTTCGTATGGAAAAAGCGCAAGCTTTACTAACACACACAGATTATCCACTATCAATCATTGGTGAAAAAGTAGGCTGCAAAGAGCCGTCAGCCTTTAGCCGAAAGTTTTCACAATACTTTGGCCTACCACCTAATAAATTCAAAAAGTAAACTTAGTCTTTATTGTCAACGATAGCGTCTTAATTGTTAAAAACTCCTTTCATCATTAGCATACAATTTCTGGATTGAAATAATAAAAAACAGGTTTCACTATGCAAAGTCATCACGGAAGTTTTAAAGGTGTAATTGCTATCATTATTGCTAGTTTTTTGTGGGGAACAACAGGCACCGCAGCAAGCTATTCCCCTGATGTGAGTTCGTTTGCAATTGGTGCATTCTCTATGGGAACAGGGGGAGTGCTACTTGTTATTACAGCACGAAAAACGTTGTTTATAGATTATAAGCTCATGATTTCACAGCCTAAGGTATTACTTTTAGGTGCCGCTTCTGTCGCTATTTATCCATTAGCATTTTATACTTCAATGCGTTTATCAGGTGTTGCAATTGGCACTGTAGTTTCAATTGCTACGGCACCTTTTTTTGCTGCAATCCTTGAAAGCCTAATTAGTAAAAAAAATATATCACTGGAATGGGTACTGAGTTTTGTTATTGGAGCTATAGGTATTACTTTATTAACGTTAGGTAGAGATCAGAGTAATGATCCTTCATACAGTATTAATCAACAGAGCCTGGGTATTCTTTTGGGGTGTATTGCAGGATTAACCTATGCAGGTTATTCATGGGCAGCAAGGAGTTTAATTGAAAGTGGAGTTCATTCGAAATCGTCAATGTCAGGACTGTTCGGTTGTGCTGCTTTATTGTTACTCCCTTCATTATGGTTTACAGGTGATAACTTATTTTCAAGCGCAACCAATGCATTGGTATCTTTGTATATGGCAGTAATTCCAATGTTTTTAGGATACTTACTATTTGGTTTTGGCTTGAATTATATAAATGCAAGTAAAGCGACATTAATTACCTTAATAGAACCATTAGTTGCAACTGTTTTAGCCGTTTTCGTTATTGGTGAAAGGTTTAAGATAATTGGTTGGATAGGTGTGGCTTTGGTATCACTATGCCTATTAATGCAAACCATCAAACCTCAAAAGCAATTAAGAGTACCTATTAAATCTATGTAGCTTAAGAGCATTGACAATGCTTTTAAAAGCTTACCATAGGGTATAATTCATTTATATAAAGTAAAAAACATGAACGCTCGTAACGAACGTTCATAAAATGTAATAACCAAGGAGACGAGTATTGACTTCATACATCATAATTTCTCACAGTCTGCCTCACGCTCACAGCCGAACTTCGCTAAAGTGCCATTTATAGTATTTGAATTTAGGTCTAGATTGATGATCGTAAATGCCAGCATAGCGGTTGTTCAAGTATTTATATTTAGATGACTTATTTGTATCCCCCTAATCTCTGCCATATTAGAAAGTTACTGGTTAAGATTAGGTTTTTGTATCGCTGATAAAGATGCATATCATGTTCATCACTCTTCTTTATCCAGCAACTCCATTAATCCAACCAGTGCAGCGAAAAATACAGCCCCTACAGGCCAAATTATCCAAGTTACGCCCCAATCCATAGTCCATAAGCTCCAACCAAGAAAGATAGCGATTAGCAAAGGCCAGTAGAATGCAGCGAGTTTTTCAGCACGTTTTACACGTCTACTCTTTACGGTACCTAGAGGCCCATCTTTTAGAATATTGTTATAAGCCTCGTATTTAGCCGCAACAGGAGACACAATGTATATCCCAGCGGCTATGATGAGCATAAGCACAATTAGCATCATTAGAGTTATACTTGGGCCTCTGAAAAGCATACTAGCAAACATAAGAGGTGCAAAACTGATAATGAACATAAATATACCCAACGATAATCTTCGATTATAGGTAGGTCTGAACTTTGTTAATTTTTCATTGAAAACACCGTGTACACCATAGGCTAATTCAAATGCTTCATTATCTATTACCG
Source organism: Pseudoalteromonas sp. SR44-2 (assembly GCF_014163745.1). Classification (NCBI taxonomy): domain Bacteria; kingdom Pseudomonadati; phylum Pseudomonadota; class Gammaproteobacteria; order Alteromonadales; family Pseudoalteromonadaceae; genus Pseudoalteromonas; species Pseudoalteromonas sp. SR44-2. Next base: position 184,993 of record NZ_JACJDW010000002.1, read on the forward strand.
CTATATCGCTTTTATATTGGTTGGCTCTGAGAAAAAAATTTATTCCCATAGAGACCATAACTACAATACACACAACTCCTATCGCTGCTGCGATATTGCCTGTCAGGTTCAATCGATTGGTTTCAGCCATTGCCAAGAAGAAAAACAAAGGTACTACTGAGCATAAACAAAGTATAACTCCTTTAGTGATTAAGGCTGACACTTCCATCTTATTTTCAATATATTTTGCTGCTTGTTCTAAACTAATTTGAATGATATCAGGCTTTTTATTTTCATCATGAGAATCAAAAGCTTCATTCTCATCTCTTAGTAGAAAGTCAGTAGACACGTCAAAAAGCTCCGCCAACATAATTATCCTATTTAAATCAGGTATGCTATTAGTGCTTTCCCACTTAGACACTGACTGCCTAGAAACATTCATCTTTTCAGCCAATTCTTCCTGCGACCAACCAACTTGTTTTCTTAATCTAACAATCTTTTCTGCTAAAATCATAAAGTTCATTCCTTCATTTGTTGTTGAGCGGTAAGCATAGAAAGTCAGGTAGTTGCAGACTAGCAAGTCAAGTTGTTAATTTGTCAACCAGCGGTTGCAATTAGGTTAAACAGCTAAATTTAAACATTTTATTTGGTGCTAGCAAGTTAGTTTTTCATTTTGAGAGTCGAACCAAATTAGACATCCTAAATATAACTAAGCTGTCAATCTATGGCAAAATTTCCCCATCAGGCAGGTCTTCCAGCCCAAAAGCTTTAAAGGTGCCCGTTTGATCCAATTTTGTCACTCGCTTAGGGAAGAGTTTAGTGTTTAATTGCTAAAATCACCTATAGCATAACTAGGGCATCCATAGTTAAACCTCCTCAAAAAAAGCGACCGGCGAAACTAGACAGCCACTTTAATTATACATACCAAACTGTGTCATAAAATTTATCTTTTAGGTTAAAAATTTACCTTTCCTACTGGATTACTTTCATTTCACCTATTAAATAAGTCATTAACTCTATTAAACCTAAATCACACGCATAAAAATGGCTGCATGGTGCAGTTGTGATTTATTACTGAATAGTTTTACTGAGTAGCTTAAGTTTTATGCAAGTAGCTTTTCGCAGTTACTGATATTCGCCCGTCGCTTTCTGTTTAAATTTTCACAGTAACTTGCTTGTGAACTTGGCCTGCCTACTGCACCATGAAATACACGCGTAAATTGTGTGGTGAGTTTTAACCAGTTTTCGGGGGATATATTCACTCTTTCGAGTAAGGGTAGGTGCGAACTTTCAATATAACCTCGTTTGTCTTCTCGTATACAATGTCCAGTTAACTCAACAAGTTCAAGGTACGATTTAAGCTTAAACGGCAGCCCTTTTGGCATAATTTGACGTGGCATACCTGCAAAGCGCAGTAGTTGTTTTGGTTGCTTGCCATCCTTTACATACGTTAAACGCTGTTTGATGCTGGTATGGTCTGACTCCTCTGGGGTGTTAGCCATTTTGGCTCTAATTGGGTTTAAATCGACATACGCCATACAAGCAGCAAGTGCCGCTTCATCCAGAAGTGCTTGGGACGTAAAACGTCCCTCCCAAAACCTACCTGTGCAATTATCTTCTTTGTTCGCTCTGCGGGCAATATCTTCATTTAGTAATCGCATAAACCAGCTAATACTGGATAGGCGCTCGCGGTAGTCGTTTACTGTTTGATTGAAAAAGATAAGTTCGGCTTTACTTAGCTTTTCACCTTGTACATATTTTTGCGTAAGTACAGTGCCTTTACAGAGCTTATGCCAGCGAATGATAATCGCTTTATCGTTTAATCGATTCGCTTTTTTATCATCAACATACAGTACTAAGTGGGTGTGATTACTCATAACAGCGTAAGCACATACATCAATACAAAATACCTTCGCTAATTCAAGCAGCTTATCTTCAACCCAGCCTCTGCGGTGCTCGTAAGATTTGCCTGTAAAACAGTCTTCGCCACATAAAAATGCACGACGAACACAGCGTGAAATACAATGGTAATATTTTGTATCAACCAAACTTATTTGACGCTTTCTTGCGATAGCCATGAGACACTCTGCTTGTTTTTTACACTAAATAAAGCCTAGTACTTCTTTTCATAAAGTGCAAAATTTAGAGTGGGTGTCCATTCTATTGTTTCTTGACTGGAGCGGTGCCTGTGGTCACGACTATCACTTACTGCGAGCAAGCTTACTTGTGGATGGGCGCTCTATCGTGATTTATAACATGATTGTTGAGCAGAAGGATTTTGATAGCCCAGCAACCAATAGCCTGTTTTTAGATGAACTTTATGAAGTGCTTGGACGACATCCTAGTGTCTATATTGTAACAGACGGCGGCTTTCTTACGCCTTGGTATAGTAAAGTACGCGAACTTGGTTGGCATATGATAGGTCGATTAAGAGGCTCAATGAAGTGTAAACTAGCCATGCAATCACAATGGCATACATTACAACAACTTAGGGCTGGTGCCAGCGATATACCTAAGGCGTTAGGTCAAGCACGACTAACTCAGTCCAGCCCGACAGCATGCGATGCATTTTTACACGTATATCATGGAAAAAATAAAGGAAGAAAAGGAAAAAGCAGATTTACGAAAGATACAAAAATGTATCAAAACTTAGCTAAAGAGCCATGGTTACTCGCGACATCAGACAATACAATGACGAGTAAGCGAGTAGTTGGTTTATATAGTAAAAGAATGCAAATAGAGCAAAATTTCCGCGATGACAAAAGTTTGAGATATGGTTTTTCGTGGCGTTTTAGTAAAAGCACCGGCATAAATAGAATAGGAATATTATGCTTGATAGCCACAATAGCGAGCACTGCGTTATGGTTTATAGGGTGTGAAGCAGAAAAAAGAAAGTGGCATATAAAATTTCAAGCAAATAGCGTTAAGAATCGCCGAGTTCTTTCATTTTTAACCTTAGCCAAGCAAGTCATAAAGCTATGTAAGAGACGTATTACACAAAGCTATATAGAAAAAAGTTTAAAAAACTTTATTTTGAATTACGAAAAAGAGGCCGCTGGATAAAATGGGGATCCCTCAGCCCGAAGGGTTCTTCCTAGGGGCTATTTACTCTTTGTTGCCTACATGGATGTAAGTAAGGGGGCGTGAGCAGGACGCGGAAGCTTTGCTCGGTTTTTACTTATTCTTACATGGATGTAAGCCAGTAGGGTAACGCAGGAGCAGTTACCGAGCCCACTAGGTTACAAATCTCGCGCCGCGATTAAATAGCCCCTAGTTTGAACAAATTTTAATCCGCAAAGATCAACAGTCCCCAAATTACAGACTCTTACGCAGTTTATTAATAAACCATCTTGTAGCTTTCCCTTTATTGTTTGTCCGCCAACCAAGGAACAAAGGTGTTACCGGTGCATCTTTATTAATTGGTAAAGGGATTAAATTTCCTACCTCCAGTTGATTTATAATTCGATGTGTTGGTAAAAAACCAACGCCCAAACCTTTTACCTGCGCTGTTATTTTTTGCTCTAATGTGGCAACACGCATCACTGTTTGTTTTTCGAATATCCTGTGCGTCATCGGAGGCAACTTTTTTGAAGAGTCCCTGATCACAATTGAATGATATGGTTTTATATCCTCCTCAGATAGAGGAAGCTTATATTTTAGCAAAGGGTGGCTTTTACCGACTACAAACTGCCAATCTGCGCGCTTAATTTCTTCAAATTTAATCCCTTGAGTATTCACATCTGGAAAAGGTGCACCGATAACCAAATCAGCTCTATTTTCAATAATCGCGTCCCAGCTACCCCCTAATACTTCTTCTATAATGTTTACTTCAACATCTGTGTTAAGTTTATAAAACTCTGCAACAACCTCGTATAGTTCATTTATATCGTAAATAGTATCAATGGCAATGGTAATGCGGGACTCCCAGCCCCTGTCTACTTGTTTAGCTACTTCAACAATGTTCTGAGCTGCTTTTAATAACTCTCTACCTTGCTCAAGTAATACCTTACCCGCAGGCGTTAAAATAGCTCTTCTTCCCTCGCGTCGGTAAACAATAATACCTAAATCTTCTTCTAACTTTTGCACCGTATAGGTAATTGTTGATGGCACACGATATAAAGTAGCCGCAGCGGCTGCAAAGCTGCCTTTTCTATCTATTGCGTCTAGTACTTCACACGCATCTAAGGATAATTTCATTAGCTCACCATCAAATTTAATTGTTCAGTATATTCGAACCTATTTATCAATGTAACTCAATTTAACTACAAATTATATTGTCTATAATAGATTCATAGTTTAAAAATTCAGAACATTTCGATTCTTTTATTTCAATTAATAATAGATCAGGAGCTTAAAATGCAAGTATTACACAAAGATTCATTACATAGAGGCGGATTTGCAGGGTTAAAAGAAACACGCCTTGTCGTTGATAATAAAATTGGCGGACGAAATGATACATGGAATGGACTTGGTAACTTTATATATTTAGCTGATGCACGCTTTTCACCTAAAGGCGAAACAGGTATGCATCCTCATCAAGAATTAGATGTTATTTCGGTTATGCTTGAGGGACGCATAGAACATAAAGGCTCTATGGAAAATGGGAAATCGATGCATGCTAATCAAGTGCAAGCACAGCGAGCAGGCGGCGAAGGCTTTGTTCATAACGAGATTAACCCAGACGATGTAGAAAACAGAATGCTGCAATTATGGGTTTTACCTGAAAAATCAGGTGAGCCTGCAAGTTATAGCTTTTTTGACTTAAAAAGAGACGAAATGGTGCGAGTGTACGGTGGTGCCAAATCTCAACAAGACACACTAGATAGTCAGACTATAATCGAAATTGGTCTAATCAGTAAAAACCAAAATATCACTCACGAAGGCGAATTTATTGCTTATGTTACCGGTGGTGAAGCTATTGTAAATGGTGTTGAAGTAAAAGACGGTGATTTAATTCGTGACGATAAATTAGATTTTACAGCGCTTAGCGATGAGGTTCATTTATCATTAATTTACTTAAATAAAGCAAGCTAAAAGCTTTATCACGACTAATATTAATAGCAATAAACAAAACCGAAGCTACGTTTAATTTAGCGCAGCGTTCAAAATAACTTAGCATACCAACAAGGTGGCCCTTAAATTAAGTAAGCAACCTTGATATATAGGAATTTAAATAATGAAAAAAATACTAACCGTATCGGGAAGTAATAGTAAAAACTCTATCAATAGAACATTATTAGAGTTGGCATCAAGCAAAATTGAAGGTCATGAAGTGACCACGCTAGATATTAGAGATTACCCAATGCCTTTTTTTAGTTTAGACAGAGAAGAAAGTGAAGGCCATCCAGATGCCGCTAAGCAAATACGTACTTTATTTGCGCAACACGATGCTTTTATTATTTCATCTCCGGAGCATAACGGTGCAATACCTGCAGAGTTTAAAAATTTATTTGATTGGGTATCTCGTTTAGGTGACTTACAAAACCCAATGTTTGCAACAAATAAGCCTGTGTTTTTATTAAGTACATCACCAGGTCCTCGAGGGGGCGCGACCAATATACAAACATTAAGTCAAATAATGCCATTTTGGGGAGCTGATATTAGAGGTTCATTTAGTTTAGGTAGTTTCTACGACTACTTTGTAGATGGACAATTAAATGTTGAAAAAGAGCAAGAGCTCACAAGCGCTATAACCGACTTTACTGCCTCACTTTAATCGGCTAAGTGTTAGCCGCAAAGTCATCAAGAGCAAATATCGACGCCAGCTATCATAAGTTTTTACGGTCTACTCATTGTTAGCAGTTGAACTCCGTAAAAAGTGGCAAAAAAACATTCAAGGCGTACATCTGAAATCTGTTCGGTGGCGCCTTCGGCTTAAGCAACCTACCTTTATACGTAGGTCGGATAAGTGGCAAAGCCACGCCATCTGACAAAATGATGAATTCACCAGAGACAACCCAACTTACCGCGTTACTCTAAATGACCTTTTAAGCTCAAAGCTGAACTTCGGCAAAGTGCCATCAGCAGACAGTCAGGAGTTATAATGTCTGAAGTCTAGATCAGACTCCTTTAGATTTTGTTATGTGCTGCTTATCAATATACTTCTTACAAAAAAGCTAGATAATGCAATAAAACTTATTATGTATGGAAATAACAGATCTAGTGTTTCTCTATACTTAAAAAGAGCCTCTAATTGATACTTTGCCTCATATGATAATAATTTAAAGTAATCCTTTCGACCCCACTCATCTTTGTAAGTATTTAACTCAATATCGTTTTGATAATAATATCCGCCGTCATGTTCATCATGTTCTGTAGCTTCATAAGTTAAATTTCGTTGAAATATACCTTTAATTTTATAATTTGGTGATTGGATACCAGGTTCATCTCCAGGCCATATATCAATTCGCTTGCCTAATAACCCATTAATCTCTTCTTCCTTAGGGGTGTAACAAAATACTCTATAATCGCTAAGCATTCGTTTTGTCCAAAACAAGTATAGTTGATCATGATATGACTTAGCATATCCGTAATACCTGAGTGTTAGGTACAGAATAGATATTGCGAATAAATAAAGTATATTTTCATGGTTTGTGAATTTAAGTTTAAATATAAAAGTATTAGCTTCGTGAAGAGTTGCCCCTGAAAAATTTAACCCGATTAAAATCACACATAAACTAATTAATATCTTTCGTTTAGACTTTAAACCTTCATCGCTATCAATAGTTTTTCTAAATTCATTTATATCCATTTTACTTATATCAATCCTCATTAATACTCATAACTATAAGAGCACTTAAGAGGGGAATTTTCCTATTTTAGCGTGAAAACGTCCTTATTTTACTAGCTTCTATTATTATAAAAAAGTGTAAATCATTGCCAGCATTGAATATTATGCTTCGCAAAGGTGGCTTTAGGAAAAGTTACTAATTAGTACCGCTTAGCTAATACCAACTAACCCTGAATGACTATATCTAGCTCTTTGCCGAGGTTCGGCTCAGTACCGTTTCCGGGGAGTAATAAGCTTAATCACTTGCTAGTATTCATTTCAATATAAGCCCAACTAAATCAATGTATGTTTTTATCGCAGGTAAAACTAAGAATATGACTGTAAAAATTACTGCCCATTTTTTACTAAACCACCACTTTTTGAGATCCTGGTAGTGGTCAGGGAGAACTTCAAGTTTACTTTTCTCAAAAACAACACTCGGATAAATTTTTAATGTGATGTCTGTATCATATTTAACAAGGTTTAGAGTACGTAATTTATTTACAGACTCTTCAGAATAACAATCAAGTGCTTCTAAATCAGAAGTCATCATGTCGTCCCCTTTGTTAATAAAGTGCTCTGCCAAGTATTTTAAAAGAACCTTATCGTCTTCCGTGTACATTAAACCTCCTTGAGTACTCTTAATTAAATAGAGTACTAATCACGCATACTTATGCCGAAAGTAAGCTTATTTTCTACATTATATAGTTTTAACAAATAACCTAAAGTATTACTATCTCTGAGATTTCTAAACTTTTGAATAAAGTTAAATGGAACAAGATACGCGCGACGCTCGTTTTCTTTAATACATGCGAAAACGAAACCGTTTGACTGATATTTTAACTATTATGTTGGGTTAATCTCAATGACTGGTTATCGCTCTAAGCCAACTAGTAGTTACATGCAATTTGCAGATACTCAATACTCTAAAAAGCCTTTGCTATATTACCAAGCTGAAGAGTAACTCCAACAGCATACTATTTTTGCAATTACAAAATTGCCATTTAATACAATATACAACATGCCTATGGCAGCATAATTGCACTAATATTAGTTACAAATCGTTACTCGAATACACACTTAAAATAGGGAATTTATAATCGGTAAACGATACAGTTACCGATTGTGTTTCGTTGCCTTTAAAACCGAGTTTAAATTCCATTGGCATGAATCGGCTGCCATCAGCAAAAAGCGCAAGTAAGTGCTCCTCGCCTAATTCGCGATTGCCCGACGATAAGTTAGTTAGCGTTATAACAGCCCAGCGTTCGCCCTCTTCATTGCTCATTAATACATAATTAACGATTTTAAAATCCCCTTTTTTAGGGGTTATGTTGCTATCGTTTGCAAACGATAAGTGCATGCTATTTGGTACTGCACGGTCAACATTTAGCGCTTTGATTGTGTCGGCTTGGGTTGCCCACGAAAGCACCAATAAAATGATCACTAAGGCTTTCTTCATTGTGAGTTCCTTTTTATTACCTAGTAAAATACCTAGTAAATTACGTAACAAACTACATAACAATAACTGTTTAAATTATATTCGCATTCCATACCTATTGTGTAAACAAACAATCATCGTTATTTACCCAGCGCTTTGGCTGCGCCGCTGCAGACTAAGCGCTCATTCAGTGTGCTTGCGCTACTTTAGGGTAATAACGAGTGATAAGAGTAAATAATTCAAAGCTAACTTAAAGTAAAAAACGCGATTAAACAGGAGTATAAACGTATGGCAAGCACACATAAAAACTCAACAATGGATTTATCTGATCCCAGTAACAGCATTCAAGTAAGAGGGGCACGCGTTCACAACTTAAAAAATGTAGACGTTGATTTACCTCGTAACGCATTGGTGGTTTTTACAGGAATATCTGGATCTGGAAAATCGTCGCTTGCGTTTGGAACGCTGTTTGCTGAGTCGCAGCACCGTTATCTTGATTCAATATCGCCATACGCCCGCAGGTTGATAGATCAAGTTGATGAGCCCGATGTTGATTCTATTGAAGGGCTACCGCCTGCTGTTGCTTTGCAGCAGCAACGCGGGGCACCGTCGGTTCGCTCATCCGTTGGCAGCATAACAACTATTTCTAACGCGCTACGCATGCTTTACTCACGCGCAGGCGAATACCCCAAAGGGCAAGGTATACTTTATGCTGATGCGTTTTCGCCCAATACGCCACAAGGTGCGTGCCCAGAATGCTCAGGAATAGGCCGAGTGTTTGAAGTAACCGAAAAGCTACTTGTGCCAGACGATACAAAAACTATTCGCCAGCGCGCCATTGAAGCGTGGCCACCAGCATGGCAAGGTAAAAATTTAAGCCGAATTCTTACTTCCCTCGGATATAACATAGACACACCTTGGAACAAACTTTCTAAAAAAGCACGCGATTGGATTTTATTTACCGACGAAACACCTACCGTGCCGGTATACCCAGATTACACTTATGAGCAAACACAAAATGCGATAAAAAATAACGAAGATCCAAGCTACATGGGAACTTTTTCAAGCGCTAAACGCTTTGTTTTACAGTCTTTTGCTACTACCCAAAGCCCGCGTACAAAAAAGCGCGTATCGCAGTTTATGCAAATATCGCAGTGCCCTACTTGCCAAGGTAAAAAATTAAAACAAGCATCGTTAAGTGTTAAATTTGCAGGGCTCGATATTGGCGAGCTATCTCAACTTACATTAAACGAGCTTGCTAAAAAACTAAGTAACGCCGCCAATACCAAAGTAAATAAAAATACAAAAAATCCAGAGCAAGCCATTGTTACGCAGCGCATTGCCAGCGATATTCTTACCCGTATTGAAGCACTAACCATGCTTGGTTTAGGGTACTTGTCGCTAGAGCGTACAACGCCAACGCTCTCACCCGGAGAGCTACAACGATTACGACTTGCCACACAGATTCGCTCTAAATTATTTGGGGTGGTTTACGTGCTAGATGAACCTTCAGCGGGTTTACACCCTGCAGACACACAAGCACTTTTAAAAGCGCTTGATGAGTTAATAGCGGCTGGCAATTCTGTATTTGTTGTTGAGCACGATGTTAGTGTTGTTAAACATGCCGATTGGATTGTTGATGTAGGCCCTGATGCAGGTGTGCATGGTGGCGACATTATTTACAGCGGCCCTGTTGAAGGGTTAAGAAAAATACAAAATTCGCACACCGGCCGCCACCTTTTTGCTAAAAACACCAGTCAAAAATCTACTCAAAATAGCGCTCAAAAAAAGGAGCAAAGGCAGCCAAAAGCGTGGTTAAAATTAGCTGATATTGAGCGTAACAACCTTAAAAAACTCAATGCAGAATTTCCACTGGGTGTTATGACAACCGTTACTGGGGTTTCGGGATCTGGTAAATCAAGCTTAGTAAGCCAAGCGTTAGTAGAGCTTGTTTACGAAGCGCTCGGGCAAAAAGTAATAACACAAGCGCCAACCGACGAAGCCGACTTACTCGAACAAGAGCTGCAAACACACACCAGCGGAAAAGTCATTGAAGGTATAAGCAATATAAGCCGCCTGATTACCGTCAATCAAAAAGCGATTGGCCGTACCCCTCGTTCAAACTTAGCTACCTATACGGGTTTGTTTGATCACGTGCGTAAACTATTTGCTTCAACACAGAAAGCAAAAGAGCGCCGTTACGATGCTGGTCGCTTTTCGTTTAATGTTGCTAAAGGTCGCTGTAAAAACTGTGAAGGCGTTGGCTTTGTAAGTATAGAACTGCTGTTTTTACCTAGTGTTTATTCACCTTGCCAAGTGTGTCATGGCAAACGTTATAACGAGCAAACACTTGAGGTTACATATCGTGATAAAAACATAAGCGATATCCTCAATTTAACGGTTGAATCGGCGCATACCTTTTTTGAAAATGAACCTGCAATACTGCGAGCACTCGATGCACTTATGCAAGTTGGTCTTGGGTATTTACGTTTAGGGCAACCTGCCACTGAGCTTTCTGGCGGTGAAGCGCAGCGTATTAAATTAGCAACTGAACTACAGCGTACACAGCGCGGCAACACCCTTTATATTCTTGATGAGCCAACGACAGGCCTGCATCCATCGGATGTATCAATGTTAATGTCGCAGTTAAATAAATTAGTAGATGCTGGCAATACCGTCATTATGGTTGAACACGATATGCAAGTAGCCCGCAATAGTGACTGGGTTATAGATGTAGGACCCGGTGCTGGCGAAGAAGGCGGCTTAATTGTAGCGCAAGGTAAACCTACAGAGGTAGCTCAATCTAAAATAAGCCGAACAGCACCTTTTTTGAATGACGCAATTTAAAGAGCAGGTAAACACTAAATAACAAAAAAGAGCCAATGGCTCTTTTTTGTTATTAGCTTTTTAAAAAGCGTTCTATTTTAGGTTTTACCGTAACCGACATTATCAGCATTATAGTTAAACCTATTGGTAATGCAGCTAATAATCCTTCAGCCCATCCAGTTACAAATACACGCATATCTGCATAGCCAATATTATTAGTAGCGGTAACAAACGCCATAACCGACTCCATGATCAGCGCCATAAAAACACTAATCACTAAATTACGTTTTAGCTCGTTACTAGGGCGTGTTTATCTTTGTGGATTGAAATTTGTTCAATCTAGGGGCTATTAAATCACGGCGCGAGGTTTGTAACCTAGTGGGCTAAGTAAAAACCGAGCAACAAAGAGTTAATCGTCCCTAGAAAGAACCCAAAGGGCAGCGCATGTTTGGTATTTATGCTGCTTTATCGCCTATTTATGGGGAGTAACCACACTACATAGGCTCTGCCTTGCCTAAAAACCAAACACACTGCTGCAAATTCAACCACCAAAGGTCAATACGCCCTAAGTAATAACTTATTAACTAGCTTATGCATTAAGGTCATCATTACAAAACCAACAGGCGCCATAACCAATACTGCACTTATAAATGAGGTAAACCAATCTGCATAAAAATGCTCTGTAACACCCACATTCACATAAGTCATAATGCCAGTTAGAGTACCGCCAATTAAGGTAATAATACTTACCATAACCAGTATTTTATAAATTACAGGTGTTTTTTTAGGCTCAACCATTACTGGATTTGCTGATACGGGTGTACTCATTTTTGGGCATGCCTTAAGCGTTAAATAGATGATAAAGTCAACTATATCAAATTAATTGATAATATCAACTACTTTTTGAACTAACCAAAAATAAGCCAAATTCCAACTAACCCCATTAAGCTACCAGCGATACGGTTCATCCATTTTATATTATCACCACGGCTTAAAAATAAACGTAAGCTTTTACCGCCTGTTGCGTAAGCTAACATACTTAAAAACTCGGTGGTCATTATAACGCCAAGCAATACTAAAAGCTGAGGGGCTACAGCATGCTCAACACTTATAAAGGGTGGCAGTAGTGAAATCATAAACGCCCACCCTTTAGGGTTAGCAATTGCGGTTACAAAACCTTGCGTAAATAACGACTTCCTACTTACGTCACTTGGTTTTGAGGTATCGACCGACATTTTTCCTTTGGCTCGCCACATGTTAACGCCAATATAAATTAGGTACGCACCGCCTACCCACTTTAAAATAGCGAACGCTTCAGGGTAATTTAGCATTACGCTTGCAACACCTAATACCGCAGCTATGGCAACACTTGCAACACCTAACAGCTCGCCTATCATCATCCATAATGTGCGGCGCACGCCAATGCTCATACCGAGTGTCATGGCAAGGGTCATACACATACCAGGCGTTATCGACACAAAAAAGAACGTAGGAATAAAAACCGCAAGTGCTGCTACATCAATCATTAATTTACTCTCATATTAAAAGCAAAAACGCGGCTATAAGTAGCCGCGCTGTTACTTACTCATTTTTATTACTATTGCCCAGCACTTACCACTGGTTCGGTAATTACTTTTACTGGCTCTGCTGTATCATTTAACAAATACTTATCTAACCACTGTTCTTGTTCCCACAACACATGTAATAAGCTTTTACGCGCACGGTAACCATGTGCTTCGTAAGGGAGCATTACTAAGCGAGCATCTTTACCTAAACCTTTTAGAGCTGCGTACATGCGCTCACTTTGCATTGGGAAGGTTCCGTGAGATTGAGGGTGGGTCTTCTTGCACCCCACCGCATATGTAAAAGCATCTATTGCCCAGCACTTACCACGGGTTCAGTAATAACCTCTACTGGCTCTGCTGTATCATTTAACAAATACTTATCTAACCATTGTTCTTGTTCCCACAACACATGTAATAAGCTTTTACGCGCACGGTAACCATGTGCTTCATAAGGGAGCATTACTAAGCGAGCATCTTTACCTAAACCTTTTAGAGCTGCGTACATGCGCTCACTTTGCATTGGGAAAGTGCCAGAATTAGGGTCTTCTTGACCGTGGATCATTAGCATTGGCTCGTTAATTTTTTCAGCATGGAAAAACGGCGACATATTAGCGTACACACTTTGTGCTTGCCAAAAATCACGCTCTTCTCCTTGAAAACCAAACGGCGTTAATGTGCGGTTATACGCGCCACTGCGGGCAATACCTGTTTTAAATAAATCGCTATGAGCCAATAAGTTAGCAACCATAAATGCACCGTATGAGTGCCCTGCTATGACAATATTGTTTTTATCGGCAATACCTTTTTTAACTAATACATCAACAGCTGCTTGCGCACTTGATACTAATTGCTTTCTAAAGTTATCGTTTGGCTCGCTGCCATCAATACCTACAATTGGCATTTTAGGGTCGTCAAACACGGCAATCCCTTTGGCAAGGTAAGGCATTGGGCCCCAATAACCAATGTAAGTAAATGCATAAGGCGATTCGCGTACTTGTGATGCTACGGCTTTATCTTTGTATTCAAGTGGATAAGCCCACATAAGTACCGGTAACGGGCCTTGTGTTTTATCGTACCCTGGTGGTAAATAAAGCGTGCCCGAAAGCTCAACACCGTCATCGCGTTTATAACGTAATTGCTCTTTAGTTACGCCTTTAAATGCAGGGTACGGATGCTCAAATGTCGTTAGTTGCGTTAACGTGTCGTTATCTAAATCACGTATAAAAAAGTTAGGTTGCTCAGTTTTAGATTCGCGAATAGTAATAAAGCGCTCACCTTCGTCATCAAGCAGTGCGCGAACACGCTCGTAATACGGCGCTTCTGATTGCCATAAACGCTTGCTGCTATTTGTTTTAACATCGTACCTATCTAAAAACGGCACATTACCTTGCTCTGAAGCACCATTACCGCGCAGGTAAATATAACGCCCGCCTACAATTTTAATTACGTTTGCGCCTAAATCGTTGCGCTCGTAAATTGCATTACCCGGGTCTTTGTACGCATCGTTGTAACTACGCTCTGAAAATAGCACGCGGTTTTTGTCGGCATCTCGTGGTTGTACAACAAAGGTGCGTACTTGGCGATCGCTAAAGCGCCAGTCTGTCAGCATTGCTACGTTTTCGTTGCCCCACTCCATTCCCGCATAACGGCGCTCTACTTTGGCAAATAATTTAGGCTCGCGTTTAAATGGTGCACGTAAGCTGTAAACATAATCATGATGTTCAACGTCGGTTTTCATGTCACCGCCATCTTGTGCTTCTGCCCAAATAACTTCAGCGCCTTGATCGGCTCGCCATTCAAAATCGCGGCGGCCAGTGCGTACGCTGTCGTAGCCTTGTGGAATATTATCGGCAAGTGGCTGTTTTGCCAGCTCTGCTAATGCATAGCCGCGCATGCCCCATATTTGCCACGTGCTTGCAAAGCGGCTGTAAGGCACTTGATACGAAAACGGCTCATTAATACCGGCAACTAAAATATTGGTAGAATCAGGTGATACCGAAAACGATTTAAATAAAGAAGGGCTACCTATTGTTTGAGTATTGCCATCAAGCGTTATGTAAGCCAATTGCCCTTGGCCGTAAAACTTAAACTGTGATTCATCAAACGGGCTGGTTAATAAATTTTGGTAAGTACGTGCTGGTGCTTTTTCGCCAGTACTTTGTTGAATAACAGGCACTACATTTTGGCTGTTATTTTCAAGCCTTGGTTTACCAAAATTAACAGCAAGATTTGCAATAATGGCGCTGCTATCTGGCAGCCATTTATATGGCGATGCAGTTAGTACCGAATTTAACACAGCACTAGTTAACTCTTTTGATTGTTTGGTTTCAACGCTGTAAAGCCATAAGTTGGCTTGGGTTGGTTGCTCAACAACAAAGGCTAAATATTTACTATTAGATGACCATTTAGGTGAGCGGATAATGCCATTAGGTAAGTTGTTAATGCTAATAACCGACCCGCTTTGAACATGCTTTAGCTCCACGGCACTAAATTTGGCACTCACACGAGAGCGCGAAAAATTAGCGGGGTTTAGCTTAATACCAGCAAGCTTAAGCTCTTCTTTTGCAAGTTCATAAAGGGTTACTACACGTTTGCGTTCAAAAAGCGCTAGCCACTGGCCATCGCTCGATAAGTAACTAGTGGGTGCTAACTTAGCGTCAACCAATGCTGCAAGTTCAGGTGATGGGGTTTGATAGCCCTGCTCGGCGTAACTTGTTGGCACCAATGCCACACAACAAATAAAGGCAACTAACAGCCTAAAAGCGCTCATGTTTTTATCCTTTTGTTATTTTTTACTCTTATAGGCGTATATAAGCACGTTTTGCTTTGTTCATAAAGTATTAAGGTAAGTTAAACACCTCTAAAAGATGACTTAATAGTGCTGATTAAGCTAAACTACAGCGCTATTTATTCACCACTGCGGTACTTAAAATACAATGCATAACAAAGCCAAATCAGTCACCATTTTTGATGTTGCAGAGCGTGCTGGTGTATCAAAATCAACCGTATCCTTGGTACTTACCCACAGCGATAAAGTGGGCAATAAAAGTAAACAAAAAATACTAAAAGCGATAGATGAGCTAGGATACGTTTATAATCGTGATGCCGCTGCTATGCGCTCAAAACGCTCTAACTTAGTGGCCATAGTAATAAATGATTTAACTAACCCAGCTATGGCACACCTTGCTACCAGCTTACAACTTTTGTTAAACGACAATGGCTTACAAGCCATGATTGTAAGCAGTAATAATAGTCTTGAGCTACAAGCAAACGCAGTTAAAAGCTTAAAAGAATACAACGCGGCTGCATTTATTATTTGCCCCGTTGCTAATATTTGCCCCAAATGGCTTGATGCGCTCAGCGCGCAGCACAAAGTAATTACCTTAATGAGTGAAGTGCCCTTTAGCGCAGCGCCATGCGTACTTCCCGATTATAAAAAAGCCAGCCACGTAGCCAGTATGCATATACTCGCACAAGGCGTGACAAACATAGCATTTATAGGCAATGAACTTACTTTAAGTGATTCACAAGCACTGCAAAGTGGCTTTAATACCGCATGCGCGCAGCACAGCATTACACCATTAGCACCCATTGACTGCGCAGTAAACACAGCCCTTAGCGCTAAAAATGCATTTATAGAAGCATATAAACACAACCCCACATTAAACGCAGTGGTGTGTGCAAACGATATTATTGCTCAAGGTGTTATTGCCGCTATTAACTCATTAACTCATCACTCTATAAAAGTAGTGAGTTGCCACCACATTCCTAATAGCGCGGTTATAAATAATCAATTAACCACTGTGGCTATTAGTACAACTGATATAGCTAAGCGGTGCCTTTTAATACTGCAAGAGCTACTACAAAATACAGCCCCGCCAGTAAAAACACTGGTAAATGTAAACTTACAAATTAGAGATTCTAGCCAATGAAAAAAGTGCTGGTAATTGGCTACGTATGGCCAGAGCCAAATTCGTCTGCTGCGGGAACGCACATGATGTCGTTATTAAATGCATTTAGAGCGCAAAACTGGGACGTTGAATTTGCAACGCCCGCGCAGCGCACCGACCACATGGTAAACCTTGACGACTTCGGTATAACCAGCCAAAGCATTGCACTAAACTGCGATAGCTTTGACGAATACGTTAAAGCTTATAACCCAGATATGGTCATGTTTGACCGTTTTATGATGGAAGAACAATTTGGCTGGCGCGTCGATAAGCATTGCCCAAATGCCATTAAAATATTAGATACCGAAGATTTACAATGTTTGCGTAACGCTCGTCACGAAGCGTTTAAAGGTGAGCGCGAGTTTACAACCAGCGATTTACACTCAGACATAGCAAAACGCGAAATTGCCGCTATTTTACGCTGCGACCTAAGCTTAATTATTTCAAGTTATGAAATGAGCCTGCTAAACAGCGTATTTAAAATAGAGCCAAGCTTATTACACCATTTACCATTTATGGTCGATTTAAGCTCACTGCCTACAAGTACAAAAACGTTTGAGCAGCGCCAGCACTTTATGACCATAGGTAACTTTAGACACGCACCAAACTGGGATGCTGTACTTTATTTGCAAAAAATATGGCCACTTATTCGAAAGCAACTCCCAAAAGCAGAACTACATATTTATGGCTCTTACCCACCACCAAAAGCCACGGCACTAAATAACCCTAAAACAGGGTTTTTAATAAAAGGCTGGGCCGATAATGCGTTTGATGTAATGCAAAGCGCACGCGTATGTTTAGCACCACTTCGTTTTGGTGCAGGCATTAAAGGTAAATTACTTGAAGCCATGAACATGCAAACACCCAGCGTTACCACTAATATTGGCGCAGAGGGCATGCATAACGATTTACCATGGCCTGGTAAAATAGCCAACACCGCCGACGATTTTGCCAATGCTGCTGTTGAAATGTACACCAATCAAAATGACTTTGAGCAAGCGCAGCAAGATGGCAACACGCTCCTTAATACGCTTTACGATAAAGCTCAATTGAGCGCGGTGTTAATTAAAAAAATTGATTCAATAAGTAGTGATTTAGAGGCTCATCGCGAAAAAAACTTTACAGGCCAAATGCTCAAACATCATACAATGCGCAGCACTCAATACATGTCGCAATGGATAGCTGAAAAAAATAAAAAATTAGATTAAAAATGACTAGACACACACCAATTAGTGTTTAAAATCGCGCCCATCAAACGTGGGCAGTTTTAGCTGTATTGTCTATATTTTTAGCTTAGTTATCGCAATATTTGGTCCAAAAAGATTTGAAAACTGCAACCTTTACAGAAAAACGCAAATTTATCGTTAAATTGGGTAAAATGCTTCACAAGTATGGTACGCCTGCTTACCGACTAGAAGCCCACCTAATGGAAGTGGCTACATATTTAGGACTTAAATCGTCGTTTGTTATGTCGCCAACTTCGGTAACGTTTGTTATTTGGACTGATGGCCACGAAGACGAGTACACTCATGTTGCTCGTGTAGACCCTGGCGATCACGATTTAGGCTCACTTGCCGACACCGACGACCTTGTAAACCAAATGCTTGACGACAAGCTAACTTTACAAGAAGTTGACGCCCAGCTAGATGCTATCTACGACATGCCAAACCCATACAATAAACTTGTTACGGGCGTTGCCTTTGCAACTTCTGGTGGTGCGTTTGCAATGTTAATGGGTACTAGCTGGACTGATGTTATTTGGTCATCGCTTCTTACTTTAGTTGTTTATTTGTTTGTGCTTTGGTCGGGACGCTCAAAACGCGTAGCCCATATGCTTGAGCCATTAGTGGCCATAATATCAGCAATACTTGCCTGTGCAGTAAGCGTGTATATAACACCTGAAATAAACATACGCTTGGTGGTACTTTCGGCCATTATTGTATTTATACCAGGTTTAGCACTTGCGCTTGGCTTAGCAGAGCTTGCAGCGCGGCATTTAGTGTCGGGTACAGCAAGAGTCATGGACTCGTTTATGCTGTTATTTAAACTTTATTTTGGCGGTTTTATAGGCATAGGTATTGGCTTTGCACTCTTTGGGCAAGCTGACTTTGTACAACCTGAACCATTACCAAAGTGGACCGCATGGCTGGCTATATTTTTACTTTGTAGCAGCTTAATCGTTATTTTTAGAACCAAACTTAAGCACGCTGTTTGGTCTATTGCATCAGGGTTTATAGCCTATGGCACCAGTATTGGCTCGGCTATGTACCTTGATTACACGTTAGGTACGTTTGTAGGTGCTTTATCGGTGGGTATATTTAGTAACTTGTTTAACCGCGTTGCTAATGCGCCAGCCTCTATTGTGGCCATGCAAGGCTTAATTGTATTAGTACCAGGTAGCAAAACCTATATTGGCTTAAACTCACTCATTGAAGGCCAAGACTTTATATACGCAGAGCATATAGGCCAGCAAACGTTTTTAATATTTATGTCACTTGTTGCAGGGCTAATATTTGCAAACGTAGCTCTTCCGCCTAAAAAGAGTTTGTAAGTGATACTGAGCGCTCGCTTTACTTTAATTGAGTAAAGCGAGTAAAACGTTAAACTAAAAACAACTACCAAGTAGCAATTGAGGCCAATGCTAAGTGTTTTAGCTCATTACATTGCACTTGAGTCAAACTCAAAAACCTCATAGTAATCAAAAAAACTAGCCAAGGTAGGGTAAGCGCTGTTTCTTGATCCCAGCAAATTGTTACTGTTTGCGAATCATTTACTAAGCCCTTTAACCATTGGCGTGTTAACTCACTCCCTTGTGTGGAGTCGAATCTTTTTGCTCCGACCGGAAAGTTAATAGGTGTAGTAGCAATTAATGCTCTTGCTTGATCTTCGTTCAACGGAATAAGTTTATTTAGTGTATCTTTAGAAAAATCACCATAGGATGAGCTAATCCAGCACCATGCTAAAGAAAAGTCTTCAATTTTAATCAACGCTCTATACCTACTTTTATAAACACGTAATTGACCTTATAGGTTATTACTATTACCTACTCTATACAAACTTCATGTTATTTTACTTTTAGTTCAACAAGTTACAAGAGATCACTATGGTTTATTAATATTTAAGAAAGTATGTCAGACGTTTTTTACATTACGTGAAAGGTATACATTTTCAATAAGCAAATAATAGAGGACATTATTGCTTTATACTTCCCTATTGAGCAAAAGTACTCAATAGGGAAGTAACTCACTTAGCGTGACCAGTTAGTTTTGGCAAGCTCTACAATCTCGTTTCCTTTGCCATTTATTAACGCCTTCATCATGTAAACACTAAAGCCTTTTGCTTGCTCTAATTTGATTTGCGGTGGCATTGAAAGCTCTTGTTTTGCAGTATCGACTTCTAAAACAACAGGTCCTGAGTGGTTCATCATCTCGTTCATTGCCGATGGTAATTTTTCAGGGTCATCCACATGAATCCCTTTTAAGCCGCAGGCCTGTGCAATGTTAGCAAAACTTGGGTTTTCTAAATCGGTATCGCTTGATAAAAACCCACTGGCTTTCATTTCCATAGCCACAAAACTAAGTGAGCGATTATTATAAACAACAATCTTTATTGGTAAATTAAGCTGCTTAAGTGAGATTAAATCCCCCATTAACATCGAAAAGCCACCATCACCACACATTGTAATGACTTGGCGGTCTCTATCAACAGATTGAACCCCCATTGCCTGCGACATCGCATTTGCCATAGAGCCATGATTAAACGAGCCAATTAAGCGACGCTTACCATTCATTGATAAATAACGCGCAGCCCACACTGTTGGCGTACCTACATCACAAGTAAAAACAGCATCGTCAGCTGCTTGCTCGTTGAGTAAACGCGTTAAGTATTGCGGGTGAATTAAATTTTGCGAGGTTTTACCACTGGCAAGTTCATCGAGATCTTGTCGAGACTCTTTGTAGTTTTTAACACATTTTTGTAAGTGCGAACTGCTCCGTTCACCTTTAATATAATCAAGCAGTGTGGTCACTGAATTTTTAGTATCCCCTAATACGCCACAATCAATTTGAACGTGTCGCCCGAGTGACGCAGCCTGATTATCAATTTGCAATATGGTGGTATTTTCAGGATAAAAAGCACGATAAGGAAAACTAGTACCAATCATTAATAACGTATCGGCTTCTTGCATTGCATGATAGCCCGATGCAAAGCCAATAAATCCGGTCATACCAACATCATAAGGATTATCGTATTCAATAAATTCTTTACCGCGCATGGCATGCACTATCGGTGCTTGTAATTTTTCGGCTAACGCAACAATTTCGTCGTGGGCATCCTTACAACCAGCACCACACAATAAGGTTACTTTTTTACTTTTATTAAGATGAGTCGCCATTGCTTCAATATCAGATAAAGCGGGGGTATACGTTGCTGGCTTTGGCACGTTCCATTTTGGTTTGATAGCTTTAGGCATATCTTTTAATGCAATATCACCAGGTAGCACAAGTACACTCACGCCTTTGTTTAATATTGCTTGTCGCATTGCGGTTTCTAGCAGGTATGGCATTTGCTCAGGGCTCGACACCATTTCACAATACACACTGCATTCTTTAAATAATTCTTGCGGATGGGTTTCTTGAAAATAACTACTACCAATTTCAGATGAAGGAATATGTGCGGCAATTGCTAATACTGGTACATTATTGCGCTGACAATCAAATAAGCCATTAATTAAATGAAGATTACCTGGCCCGCAAGAACCCGCACATACCGCAAGCTCGCCTGATAAATGGGCTTCGCCACCAGCTGCAAATGCGGCAACTTCTTCATGTCGCGTTCCTAGCCATTCAATTGTTCCCATTTTTCGCAGACTTTCACTAATGCCGTTAAGTGAATCGCCAGTTACTCCCCAAATACGTTTTACGCCAGCTTGTTCAAGGGTTTTAGTAATAAAACTTGCGATATTTCGACTCATAATATAGAACTCCTAAATATTCAGTTATTCTGTAAATTGATTTTTCGTCTCTGATCTATCAGGTAAGTCATCGTTTCGAAATGCGCTCAATTATTGAGAATCGATAAGCTTAAATATTTTGATAATGATAGATATATTACTACTGAGACTTTACTAACAAACGCCTAAGTCTGCTGCGCCCCATACTGATACATAAAACATGAATGTCCGCTTTAAAGTGTTTATGAATATGCGGGTGCGAGATTTTTAGTGGCTTAACTATGAATATGTTATTATGCGCTCAATTATTTTACTGAATGCTTTTCTCTTACTTCTATGCCAAATTCTGCTTCTTGCTTTACATTATTTTCTCAAAACATTGATGCTCTCGCGCTTCCTGAAAAGTTTACTTTCCCTTTTTATTACGAGCCGCAACCATTAGCTGTAGCAGCCACTAAACAATTACAGCAACAACTTGAAGCGTTAACGCATTTAAAAGCAGAAAATGCAGGTAAAATGTTTGGGGTTTTAGTGGTGCAAAATGCTAAGCAACAATTAGGCTTTTTAAGTGCTTATTCGGGACAAATTGAAGGTGATAAAGCCAATATTAGCTTTGTGCCGCCTGTTTCTAGCATGCAACTTCAAGACGATACCTATTTGGCTCAAAGTAAAATAATTAACGATATTAATGCTCAAATTGAGCAATTAGAAAATAGTGAACAACTGCTTGAAGTTAATAGCAAACTTGATGATGCAACAAAGAGCTACCAGCAAGCGCTATTAGCTCAACAGGCAGTAATGCAAGCCGGTCGTCAGCAACGAAAAATACAACGTACCGAAGGTGAATTAGAACTTAGCGAAAGTGATTTTGAGCAGTTAAAAAATAAGCTTGCAGGGCAAAGCATCGTAGAAAAAAAGCAACTGCTGGCACTTAAAGCCTATTGGCAAAATATAATCGAGTCACTGCAGCAAACACACATCAATATTTCTGATGAAATTGCTCATTTAAAAAAGCGCCGTAAAACGCTTTCTAAAAGCTTACAAAAAAAGCTATTTGCACAGTACCAATTTTTAAATGCAAATGGTGAAACTACAGATTTAAATGCTATTTTTGCAGCACTACCTGAGCACACTCCTCCTTCGGGTGCTGGCGATTGTGCAGCGCCTAAATTATTACAATACGCCTATAAACATGACTTAAAGCCACTTGCTATGGCAGAGTTTTGGTGGGGAGCAGCACCTAAATCAGCAATTAGGCAGCATAAGAATTACTACCCTTCTTGTTACAGTAAATGCCAACCAATACTTGGGCATATGCTAAAGGGTTTAGATGTTGAAGATAACCCACTACTTACCAACCCTGCTCAGGGTAAAGATTTAAGTATTGTTTATAAAGATGACGACTTACTTGTGGTAAATAAGCCCGCTGAGTTTTTATCGGTACCTGGCGTTAATATTGGTGACTCAGTTTATATGCGAATCAAAACGCAGTTTCCAGAGGCATCAGGGCCACTAATTGTACACAGATTAGATATGTCGACTTCTGGGTTATTGATGATTGCGCTTAATAAACGCGTGCACAAAGCACTGCAAAAGCAGTTTATTGAACGCACCATAGATAAACGTTATGTCGCATTAGTTAATGGTAACGTAGCTGAGGATAGCGGAGTAATTGATTTGCCCTTAGTGCTCGACTTTGATGATAAACCGCGCCAAATGGTGTGTTACACACACGGTAAGCCATCACTTACTACCTGGCAGGTTTTAGAGCGTAACAACAATATTACCCGATTACAGTTATACCCTAAAACAGGGCGAACTCATCAATTAAGAGTGCATTGTGCGCACAGCTTAGGTTTAAACATGCCAATTATAGGCGACACACATTACGGGCAAAAGGCCGATAGATTACATTTACATGCAGAATACTTAGCATTTACTCACCCTATTACGCTTAAACGATTAGAGTTTGAAGTAGCCGCTGATTTTTAATAAAACACTTTGCTATAACAGCTATATTATTCAATGTGTTGGTTTTTATTAAATTTAATTGATATTGTTTGTGGTCTTTTTCTTCAATGATGAGTATAAAAAACTGTTCAAACCCAAGTTTATTAAGCACTGTGAATAAGTATTTCAATAATAAAAATAAATCAGCAAAGGATTAACATGGCTAACAATACACAAATAAAGATTTTAGGTAATACTTTATGGGCAAAGTATATTGTTCTCCTTTTATTTTTACTTTTTAGTAAACTTGCCTCTGCTAACGGCGATTCATTAAATGCAACTTCACATGCGCTAGACTTTGACACGACTCAAACTCTCATCAATAACATAAAACTAAATGAATTAGACTATCTTCAAAATGAAGACAAACTCACTCAAGCGTTTAAAATAAGCAAAGATCAAAATTGGGAAAAGCTTCATCTAGAAGCGGCCGCTTTGTATGCGGAGTTACTTTTTAGACAAGAAAAATACGCAGCATTAAATACTCACTTATCCTATTACTTAAAGAACAAAGAGTTACCAAACCAAAAAAGTGTGTATTTATTATTTCTCGAATCACAACTCAAGTCTCTAGCGAGGGATGCAAACCCAGCTCCAGCACACACGCTAGCCACAAAATTAGAAGAGAGCTTGCAACAGCATTCATCTAAAGAAAAAATTATTATTTTACGAGCACTTGCTTACTATTACACAGATACAGACGCATTGAAAAAGACCCTAAATGTTGCACTAGAAGGGCTAGAATTAGCATTAAAAGATGACGACTCAGCATCTCAGGGATACTTTTTTAGAAAAATAGCCGATGCATATAATTATCTAAACGAAAAAGATAAAGCCATATATTATGCAAAAAAAGCGGTTGCAGCATATGAGCAAACACAAGATGGGCTTTTTACTGCAAAAGCATATTGGAGTTTAGGCAATATATTGCTCGAGATAAAAAAACCTAAAGATGCCTTAATATACCTAGACAAAGCATTGCTCTATTTTAAAAAAGCTAATATGCAAAAAGGCTTAACCTTTGCCCAATACTCAATTGCTAGCATTGAGTACTTACAAGCAAACTACGATAAAGCTTTAACTTTAACTAAAGAGAACATTGAGCTTGCGCGTTCTGCAGGTGTACACGACATGCAACTCGCATCGCTCATTTTGTTAGCTGACATATATATAAAACTAGATTTACTTGATCAAGCAAATGAAGCAAACGATGAGGTATTTTTAAACTTAGATAAATTCAGCCGCAGTATTTATAAAGCCGATTTTTTAAGTAAACGCTATGAGCTAAAGCGACGCCTCAACTACACTAACGAGGCTTTTGAAGCAATTGAACAAAAGCTCCTTTATACAAAAAAACACTACGAAGCTACCAGTGAAAGTAATATAAAAACACTACAGGTACAGTTTGAAGTAAAAGAAAAAGAAGAAAAAATACAGCAACTAGAGTACGCAAAAGATATTAGTGAACTACAAGCTAAAGAAGAGTACCAACAAAAAATAATTTGGCGACTCAGCGCTGCTATTGCGTTTATTTTAGTGATTGCTTCATTATTTTTATTTTATCGGCAAGCTCGACAACGTCAAAAATATCACGATATTTCATTAACAGATTATCTAACAAATAGCCCTAATCGCAGAGGAATAATGCGCGCCGCAGAAGCAAAGCTTGATGAAGGTAAAATGACGATAGCAATTGTTGACTTAGACTACTTTAAAAAAGTTAACGACCAATTTGGTCACGATGTTGGAGATTTAGTTCTTATTGCCTTTGCAAAGGCTGCAAAAGAAACACTAAGTGGTGATCATCAGTTTGGCCGCTACGGCGGCGAAGAATGGTTGTTTGCACTAAATTCGGTTGACGAACTAGCTATTCGCGATATATTTGACCAGCTAGCCACTAGGTTTACCGAGCATTGTAGTAATATAAAAGACCTTCCTAGTAATACAAAAATCACTTTTAGTGTGGGAGCCTCTGTAAGTAGCCCCTTAAAAAGCACACTAGATGTTCTTATTAAGCATGCAGATAAATTACTTTATAAAGCAAAAGAAAACGGAAGAAACCAAGTCGTTGTTGATTAGATAAATACAGCTAAAAGTACTTGCTCAGTTAATTGACTAAAGTCCATCTAAAACCATCTGTTTAATTTTATGTGCTTTTACAAAATGATCTAATTTATGAGTGTGTATCCACCAAGTAGCGGCCTCCATAAGTAGCTCTGGGTCGTCGTTTTTATTGGCAAAAAATGCATAAAAAGAAAGCCCTACATTTTCGCCTTTAGCTGCTATTTTTTTATCGCACACAGTAATTATTTTTGCTCTTAGTTCTTCCCTCATACATACCTTATTTAATTATATTTTTACTATTAAAATACGCCATTTAAAAAGCTAACGATTAGCTGTAAAAGGCTTCTATCAACCAAGCCATGATTCTCAAGCTCTTTATTAGGCGTATTTACTTTTGTAGCTTTGCATTCATTATCTAATGTCTCATTTTTAAGTGTATCGGTTTCGTATGCAATATCTGCTTGTTCCATACATTTTGCTGAGCCTGCGTAAGGCTGCGCCGCACAAGCGCTTAGTAATAAAAAAAGTGAAATTGCTATCAATAATTGCTTCATAACTAATCCTATTTTTACGCAACTTATTTACTTTAAATTACAGTTGCAAGTTAGCCTATTTACTTTTCTACCACCATTACAAAAAATTCAAAAAAGAACGTACCGATGGCATCAAAAAAAGTGTTATTTTTTTCATCCTTTTTAATTTGTGCGCTAATGCATTGATTATCAACCTGTGAGCTTGTTTGAGCGCCATTTCGATCAACCATTTCAGCCTCTTCAATACATAAGTTAGGGTTAGAACGCGGGGCTGTACTACATGCACTCAGTAAAGCGCACAGTAGTAATGCGGCGACGGGGCTTTTTATGTTCATCCTTAAACTATCTTATTAAGTTAACGTGCTACCTGCATTTATGTGTGAGAGTAATATATAGGTTGTACCCAAATAACACTGACACTTTATCACTGCTATAAAATAAACAACCAGTAAATATTTGTAAGGTTCTGTAGGAATTTATACTCACTTTTATAATTGAACTACGCAAAAGCCTGAAATTATTGCATTCATATCACTGTAAAATTTACAGTGATCGCAGCCAAAGAATAAAAAATTAAATTAAATTTATTAAAATACAATAACTTAATATTTGGCATTTAGTTTGCTAGTTAATAATATAAGCAAATAAATTGTAAAAGGACTAGTTATGAATATTTTTGAAGCACTACGTCATGACCATGACAAACAACGAGAATTGGTAGATGCGCTTATTCAAACACACGGCGACACAGAGCAGCGCCACAAGCTAATGGATGAGCTAAAAACAGAATTAGAAAATCACGCAAAATTTGAAGAACGTTACTTTTATAACCCACTTATGTTTGATGACTTAACTCATGAAAAAGCGCGCCACAGCGTAGCTGAACATCACGAAATTGATGAATTAATTGAACAACTTGAAGATACCGAAATGAGCTCGTCTGCATGGTTAGTTGCAGCTAAAAAGCTACACCATCTGGTACATCATCATTTAAGTGAAGAAGAACACGAAGTGTTTCAATTAGCGGGTAAAGCACTTACCGAAGGGCAAAAAGAGAGCCTTGCTGAGCAATACAACGACGCAATGCATTAGTTGCATAACACGCAAACCGACTTCCACACACTCCCTGTGTACTTATTGGTTATAAGCCTTATGGCTTATAACCAATTTTTTACATGTACTTTATTACTTTACAGTAAATTTCACGTCTTGGTCGCGTAATAAGTAAAGTGCAAAACACGCAGCCCACATTGGCCATGCAGTAAAGAATAATAAGTTATTAAAGCCATCTATGTACTGGTTGTAAGAAGAAAGCGTAGATAAGCCATGCATTACAAAAATGATACCGTACGTTATACGCTTTTTAATACCTGCTAAAAATGCTAAAACAAGCACTAACTGCACCGCACCAATAATGTAAGCCACTATATCTGTAGAGCCACTAATACCGTAAAAATGTTCAAAAATACGTGCGCTATGCCCAGGATTAACAAACTTATCGAATGTCCACATAACCATTACAATAAACACGCCTAAACGCAAAGATAAAAGTGACCACTGCAAACGGTTTTGCACATCAGAATTCATTGAACCTGTCATAAAATTTCCTTAAATGAATATTAATAAACGTAGAAGTAAGCTAGACCGTATAAGTTATTTTTTATTTCAAAAATTTTTAATTAAATTCATTAATTAAGCCATGCAGTACTAAAAGTGAAGCTTATTTAAGTAATTTAAAAATGCTGCATAAAAGTTAACTCTTTTAAAATGTTAGCAGGTTGAAAGTAGTCTATAATTAATAAATCCTATTAAAAGCAAACATTTACTTTCACTCTAATACAATCGCCCTATTAATATTTTATCGACTAATAAAACAATAGTACTTAATTACCAACTTTGTAATGCATCTGTTTTGTTATGTTCTAAAAAACAAAAAGAATCAAAATTTTACTGAAAGTTATTTTTAATCCTTTCGGTCTTTATCGCCAACAACATTTTAACCGTAGAGAGAAAACGTTTGAAACACGCATATTTAGCACTTTCCCTAGCCACCATATTAAATACACCACTTAATGCTTTTGCAGCCGAAGAATCAAAAACAGCAAAAAAAGGCGCAATTGAGCGTATTGAGGTGGCAGGCCAAGTTATTAAATCTCAAGATCTTTCGGTTAAAAATGCCACTGTAGACGGCCCTTTTGGCGACAACTTAGCTCTACGAGATATAGCCCGATCAGTAACACCAATTTCAAGCGAGTTAATAGAACAACTCAATATTACGACTTTACAAGATGTACTTGCAGTAAGCCCTAATACCTATTCAGCCAGTGGTTTTGGGGCACCAAGTTTACCTACTATTCGTGGGCAACTAGGTGAGCTTTTCCAAGATGGTACACGCCGCCAAGCAGGTAATAATGGCTTTGGCGTGCCGTTATCGTTCAACTCTATAGAACAAATAGATGTAGTAAAAGGCGCGCCACCGGTATTATTTGGTTCAAGCCAACGCAACGGTGGTTTTGTAAACTTACATTCTAAAAAAGCATCAACTGACGACAGTAAAGGCAAAGCAACGGTATCGGCAGGACGATGGGATCAGTACAGCGTTTTAGTTGATTACAGTGCACCTATAGTAAAAGACAAAGTAGGTTTTAGAGTAAGCGCTGAACACATTGATAACGGCAGTTACTACGACTTTTCGGGCACGAAAAGCGACAGCTTATTTGCAGCACTTAGGGTGTTACCTGATGACAAGAGCAGCTGGGATATTAACTTTGAGTTATACCATGTTGAATTTACCGATAACGCAGGTATTAACCGCCCTACTCAAGCGCTAATAGATAATGGCCTTTATATTACCGGCCAAGGCGTGCAAGTAAATGGCAGCACAGTTCCAGCGGCAGGTTCTATTGTTTCACCTACTGGGCAAGTAAAAATAGACCGTAGTACAGTACTTACCGACCCTGACAATCAAAACGAAGCCACTACTTATTTACTACACAGCATTTATAAGCGTGAACTTTCAAACAATGCATCAATAAAAAACATTACGTATTTTCAGCACTTACAACGCGAAGAAATTGCACAAAATAGCTTTGTTGAAATTATAGATGGTGCCGATACCGCGCAAAACCGTACCGAATTGACTTACCAATGGAGCAACGAACAGCAAACAATTTTTGCTTTTGATGTGCGTTACAACCGCGTGCTAGGCTACAGCCAATTTACAACAGAAGCCGACTTACCGATTGATTTAACTGGCCCAATTTCAAATCGCCGCATTCCTTTAACTGATGCACAACAAGCGCGTTTAATTGAAATTAGTCCAGGTGTATTTGTATCCCCTGGTGGTCAGTACGATATTAATAACGATGGCAGCGGCGACTTTAACTTATCAGACACTACCGATTCGCGCTCATGGCAAACGGGTTTTGCTATTCAGCAAGATTCAGATTGGACAGATAAGTTTCATACAAGTGTTGGCTACCGCATAGATTTTTATGACGTAGACGCGCACGACCCAATAGCACCAGAGGGTGAAATTGCAGCGAGCGATAGCATTAACGATAAGCTACATTCGGGGCAAATAAGCTTTAATTACCGATTAAACGGTGATTACACCACTTATGGTGCAGCAAGTTACAACGAAGCCACATCAAATAGTATGGCTGGCGGTACGTCTCTTGGTGGTGATAACACGATTAGCGCGCAAAACTTTTCAACCGAAAATACCTTAGTTGAATTCGGTTTAAAATACGCACCAACCGACAGTGATTGGTACGCCGATGGTGCAGTGTTTAGCCAACGTCGTAGTTTACGTAATCGTGATGGTAGTAATACCGGCATTCGTACTACCGGCTTTGAAAGCCAAGTATTTTATGATGCTTACCCTTATTGGCTAAGTGCTGGCTACAGCTATATTGATGCTCGCTACGATAATTCTGCAAGTAGCCAAGATTCAGCACAAGTCGCTGATGCATTTGACAACTCACGTCCAGATATTATTTCAGGTACCAGTGTTGGCGCACCTAGCTTTACCGCGTTTGCACCTTCAAACCGCCAAGTTCAGGGCATCCCTGAGCAATCTTTCAGCTTTAACGGAAATTATTCAATTAATTCGAAATGGCAAACGGGTTTTTCAGGTCTATATACAAAGAGTTACCCATTAGACTTTTTGGCGACAGTAAAAATTCGTGATCAGTACACCCTAAACGTAAATACTAGCTATGCTTTTACGCCTAATACCAAGTTACGATTAGATGTGAACAACGTGACGAATCAAAAAAACTGGCGCCCAGTATTTGAAGGCGGTTACTTTGGTGCAACTTTAGCTTTTCCTGAGTTGCCAATTAACGCCAAGTTAACCCTTACGCATAGTTTTTAAGAGAGAGAACATGATTAAAAAAATATTTCTATTATTGATTGCAGCGGCCGCCGTCGGCCTGTTCTTTCATTTTGACTTACACCAACTACTTACGCTTGATGGCTTAAAAGGATCGATGGATCAGTTTAACCAATACAAAGAGCAGTCACCGTTACTAGTTATTGGTGGGTTCTTTTTACTATACGTAGTAGTAACTGCTCTCTCTTTACCAGGCGCCGCTATTTTAACACTTGCCGCAGGTGCATTGTTTGGCTTAGTTGAAGGCTTATTGGTTGCATCTTTTGCCTCAACTATTGGCGCAACACTTGCCTTTTTAGTATCGCGTTACTTACTACGTGACACTATTAAACAACGTTTTCCTGAGCGATTAGCCGCCATTGATGCAGGCGTTGAAAAAGAAGGTGGATTTTACTTATTTACGCTTAGATTAGTGCCGGTGTTTCCGTTCTTTTTAATCAACTTACTAATGGGTGTTACTTCAATAAAGTCTTGGACTTATTACTGGGTAAGCCAAGCAGGTATGCTCGCCGGTACATTTGTATTTGTTAACGCAGGTACACAACTGGCGCAAATAGAAAGCTTATCTGGAATTTTATCATTCAACTTAATCTTATCATTCGCTTTATTAGGTATATTCCCATTCATTGCAAAAGGAATCTTAAACGTGTTTAAAAAGCGTCGCGTATACAAAAACTACACTAAGCCTAAAAAATTCGACCGTAACATGATTGTTATTGGCGCAGGCGCAGGTGGTTTGGTAACAAGTTATATAGCCGCTGCTGTTAAAGCAAAAGTAACCCTTATTGAAGCGGGCGAAATGGGCGGTGACTGTTTAAACTATGGTTGTGTTCCAAGTAAAGCAGTCATTAAAAGCGCTAAAATTGCAGAACAAATTCGCCATGGTGAAAACTACGGCCTAGAAAATGCGACACCGCAGTTTTCGTTCAAAAAAGTAATGGCACGTGTACATAAAGTTATTGCCGATGTAGCACCGCACGACAGCGTTGAGCGTTACACCAACCTAGGCGTAGATGTTGTAAAAGGTTACGGTAAATTAATTGACCCGTGGACTGTAGAAATTAAACTTAACGACGGTGGCACGCAAACACTCACCGCTCGTACTATTGTGATTGCCACTGGCGCGCGCCCATTTGTACCGCCACTACCTGGTATTGAAGAAACTGGCTATGTAACAAGCGATACGTTGTGGAATAAATTTGCAGAGCTAGATGAGGCACCTAAGAAACTTGTAGTACTTGGTGGTGGTCCAATTGGTAGCGAATTAGCACAAAGCTTTGCACGTTTAGGTTCAAGCGTTACGCAAATTGAAATGGCGGAGCGCATCATGATCAAAGAAGATCTTGAAGTGTCTACTTTTGCTCACGAAGCGTTAACCGAAAGTGGCGTTAATATTTTAACATCACACCAAGCACTTCGCTGTGAAGCTCGCGATGGTAAAAAATATATTGTTGTTAAACATAACGACAAAGAAATAGATATTGAATACGACGAGCTATTATGTGCCGTTGGTAGAAGTGCACGCCTTAAAGGTTATGGCCTTGAAGAGCTTGGCATTGAAACAAACCGCACAGTAGTAACTAACGAATACCTAGAAACACTGTACCCTAATATTTTTGCAGCAGGCGATATTGTAGGTCCATACCAATTTACACATGTGGCAGCTCATCAGGGTTGGTACGCAGCGGTAAATGGCTTATTTGGTCACCTTAAAAAGTTTAAAGTAGATTACCGTGTTATTCCGTGGACTACGTTTATTGACCCAGAAGTAGCACGTGTTGGCTTAAACGAGCAAGACGCAAAAGACAAAGGCATAGATTACGAAATTACTCGCTTTGAATTTGAAGAGCTAGACCGTGCAATTACCGACAGCGCTACAAAAGGCTTTATTAAAGTGATTACACCCAAAGGCAAAGACAAAATATTGGGTGTTACTGTAGTATCTGAACACGCAGGCGATTTAATTGCTGAGTTTGTACTGGCAATGAAACACGGCTTAGGTCTTAACAAAATACTCGGTACTATACACAGCTACCCTACTTGGGCTGAAGGAAACAAATACGCAGCAGGTGAGTGGAAACGCGCTCATGCACCTGAAAAAGTGCTTAACTTGCTTGAAAAATACCACACTTGGCGTCGAGGTTAATTATGTTTAAAACACCTCTAAAAGCATTGCTACTTGGTTCGGCTTTAGTTGTAACATCGTTTGCAACATCATTTTCGACCCAAGCCCAAAACATGCACGATAGCTGGAATGCATTATTAAATAAGCATGTTGTCGCTATTAATCATAATCACAGTACTGAGGTTGATTACGCTGCTATAAAACGTGAGCATGCACAGCTAAAAACGTATTTAGATTCGTTAACGGCTGTAACGCAAAGCGAATTTGACGCATGGGAAAAGCCTAAGCAACTCGCTTTTTTAATCAATGCTTATAATGCGTGGACTGTTGAACTTATATTGACTAAGTACCCTGATATTAAGTCAATTAAAGACTTAGGGAGCTTTTTTAGCTCACCATGGAGTAAAGAGTTTGTGCCATTACTTGGCAAAACTCGCAGCCTTGATGATATAGAGCATGGTTTAATACGTGGCAGCGGTAAATACAACGACCCACGTATTCACTTTGCAGTAAATTGCGCGAGTATTGGTTGCCCAGCGCTTCGAGAAGAAGCCTATACAGCCACTGATTTAGAGAGCCAATTGCAAGAGCAAACAGTACGCTTTTTATCAGATATGACACGCAATATGGCTCAAGAAAATACGCTAGGCGTGTCTTCAATATTTAAATGGTACGGCGATGACTTTGAAAACGGTTTTAGAGGTGCAAACACGCTACAGCAGTTTTTCCTGCAATATAGCGATGCACTTAAACTGATACCCGCTCAGCAAAAAGCACTTAAAAATGATGACATGAAAGTTAAATTTTTAGACTACAACTGGGATTTAAATGTTCGCCATTAAGTTTTGGCAAACACTGGCGCGATACAGCTTTTGCTGTGTCGCGTTTTGCGTTTGTGTAATCGCAAATTTAGCTGTTTTTTCGAGCACTGCGTTTGCTAATCCCGTTATCAACTCAAAGAGTGAAAGTAATTTAGTAATAAACACACAACAGGGAGCTCGCTGGCAACAAGTTCAAACACTTGGTAGTAATCAAGATGTTTACTTTTATGCATGGGGCGGCGACGCGCAAATAAATGCCTATATTCAATGGGCAGCGCAGCAAGTTAAAACTAAGTACAACATTAACCTAGTGCATGTAAAATTAAGTGATACCAGCGAAGCAGTAAGTCGTGTACTTGCCGAAAAATCAGCAAACAATAACAACCAAGGCAGCGTAGATTTAATGTGGATCAACGGGGCTAACTTTGCCACCATGAGTGAGCACTCTCTGCTTTTAAAGCAATGGGCAAATAAACTCCCCTACTTTGCATTAACCGATCCGGCTAACAACCCTGCTGTAACCTTTGACTTTGGTTTACCTACCAATGGGATGGAGGCTCCATGGGGGCAAGCGTCACTTACATTTTATTACGACAGCATTGCAATAAATGGTAAGGCAAACAATAAATTGCCTACTACATTAAACGAATTATTAAACTGGAGCGCGCAAAACCCTGGTCGCTTTAGTTACCCAAAGCCGCCTGACTTTTTAGGTATGAGCTTTTTAAAATACGCCTTAGTTGTACTGCATCAGCAAAGCAGCGAAAATATTAAAGCGCAGCTAAACCAACCAGCTACAACTAAAAATACAGCGCAAGTGTTAAACCCACTGTGGGACTTTTTAGATAAATTACACCCAACTCTTTGGCGTGGTGGCACTCATTTTATGCAAAGTGGTGCTCAAATGCGCCGCTTAGTAGACGATACAGAGTTGAGTTTAGCCTTTACTTTTTCTGCACCTGAAGTACCCGCAGCTGTAAAACGCTATGATTTACCAAACAGCATTCGCAGTTACGCAATGAGTGATGGCAGTTTAAGTAATACCCATTTTGTGGCAATCCCTTACAATGCAAGCCACCAGCAAAGTGCGCAATTAGTGGCTAATTTTTTACTCAGCCCTGAGGCGCAAGCTCAAAAACAAAAAGCGCATATATGGGGCGATAAAAGCGTACTTATTCAATCAACGTTAACGCCTGATCAGCAAGCTTTATTTAAAACAGCTAAACCGCATCCAAGTGCACTGCCTTTAAACAGTATTAAACGCACATTGAGCGAACCTCATCCAAGCTGGGTAAACGCCATTATGCAAGGTTGGCAAACTCGTTATGGAGTAAGCCAATGAGTGTTATTTCAAAAAGTGTACCGATTAATACCAAAGCAACAACGCAGTGCAGCACCGATATGTTTACGCGCATTGTAAAA
This sequence comes from Pseudoalteromonas sp. SR44-2, assembly GCF_014163745.1. Classification (NCBI taxonomy): domain Bacteria; kingdom Pseudomonadati; phylum Pseudomonadota; class Gammaproteobacteria; order Alteromonadales; family Pseudoalteromonadaceae; genus Pseudoalteromonas; species Pseudoalteromonas sp. SR44-2. Next base: position 219,842 of record NZ_JACJDW010000002.1, read on the forward strand.
TTTAGCCCGCGATTTTTACTCGCTTTACTTATACTACCCGTACTTGGTGGCTTAATTAGCGTATTGCTGCCTGCCTTTGGTTATGCGCCCGTACTTGAGCAAACAACGTTTAGCTTGCAAGGTTTTAATGCCCTTTGGCAAACACCCGGCCTCACCCAAATGGTTACCTTAAGCGTTGCAACGGGCTTAATAAGTACTTTGCTTGCATTTATTATTACCTTAATGATTTTAGCTGCGTTTTTTAATAGCCCGTGGCTTAACCGAATTCAGCGTTTATTGAGCCCTATATTAGTTATACCTCATGCCGCCGCGGCTATTGCGGTAGGGTTTTTAATTGCCCCTTCAGGTATGATTTCACGCTTAGCGTCGCCTTGGTTAAGCAGCTGGGAACTTGCGCCAAACGGCATGTTTCCGCATGATTCATTCGGTATTAGTATTATTTTAGGCTTAACACTAAAAGAGCTTCCCTTTTTATTATTAATGGCACTGGGCGTACTTGCTCAACCTGAGCTTGGCAAAAAATTACGCCAACAACATAAGGTTGCGCTTAACTTGGGTTATTGCCCAATGACCGCCTTTTTTAAAGTAATACTGCCAAGCCTTTATCCGCTGCTGCGTTTGCCCCTTTTAGCCGTGCTTGCCTATGCAAGTGCCAGTGTAGAAATGCCACTCATTTTAGGCCCAAATACACCACCCACATTGGCCGTTGCAATAATGCATTGGTTTAACGATATTGATTTAAACCTGCGCATTAAAGCCTCAGCGGGCGCTTTATTACAACTGGCTGTTACAGGCGGGTTATTAGCCCTTTGGCTTGGCGCAGAAAAGGCCGTAAAAGTGCTATTTAGCGACTCTCTCACTAATGGAGTGCGCGAATACGGCGGATTTTATTGGCAAAAAATAACGGTCGTACTCACCACATTAGTAATTAGCTTCATATTGTTGTCACTTATTGGTTTAGTTATGTGGTCGGTTGCAGGCTTTTGGCGCTTTCCAGATGCAATGCCTGAGCAATTTACACTACTGCATTTTAAAAGTGCGCTAATGCAAATGAGCAGCCCGCTTTTTAATACCCTAGCAATCGGTTTAGTAACCACACTATTTGCCATTATTCTTACTTTATTGTGTTTAGAATCAGAGCAATTGAGTGATAAACCGATTTCTCGTTTTACCAGTTTAATTATTTACTTACCGTTATTAGTACCCAGTATTGCCTTTTTGTTTGGGTTAGTATGGATACAACAATTGGTAAATAACCAAGCCGCATTTTTTAATGTGGTACTTACGCATTTACTGTTTGTGTTGCCTTACGTGTTTTTGTCACTGGCGAGCAGTTATAGGCGCTTAGACCCTCGTTTTGCTCATGTTGCAGCAAGCCTAGGCGCAGCGCCATGCAAGGTGTTTTTTAAAGTAAAACTACCTCAGTTGTTTGCCCCTATTTTAATTGCAGCCGCACTGGGCTTAGCAATTAGTTTTGGACAATACCTCCCCACGCTTTTAGCTGGCGGCGGGCGCATAGCCACAATAACAACCGAAGCCGTTACGCTTGCCAATGGCGCAAGCAGACGCACCAGTGCCGTGTACGCTATTATGCAAATGGCGTTGCCACTTATTGGATTTATACTGGCATGGGTTTTACCTAAATATTTTTTCAAAAGTGCACGTGCTTAAAAGTGCACATATTTAAAGCCCCCATGTTTAACACTATCAGGGTTAAGGTTTTTTAATGCAGTCATCGTTACAAATTAAAAATTGTCAGCTTTATCGCCAAAATGAGCTGCTACTTAGCTTAAACGAGCAAGTTAATGGCGGTGACATACTTACCATTATGGGGCCATCAGGCAGTGGTAAATCAAGCTTATTAAATTGGCTTACGGGTACTTTACCAAGTAGCTTTAAGGCCAATGGAGAGGTGTGGCTTAATGGTCAAAATATCGATAACAGCCCTCCACACTTGCGCCATATTGGAGTGCTTTATCAAGACGCTTTATTGTTTTCGCATTTAACTGTTGCTGGTAACATTGCCTTTGCAATGCCAAAAAGTAATAAAAAACAACGCCTTGAAAAAATAGAACACGCACTTGAGCAAGTAGGTCTTAAAGATATGGGCAATCGTCACCCCGATAACTTATCGGGCGGGCAACAAGCCCGTGTTGCATTATTACGTATGCTGCTGAGCGAACCTAAAGCCATTTTACTTGACGAACCCTTTAGCAAACTCGACACCCAACTGCGTGTTGACACACGCGAACTCGTGTTTAGCCAAATACGCGATCATAAACTACCTGCAATTATGGTAACTCATGACCATAGCGACGCCGACGCTGCAAATGGCAAACTCATAACTTTAAATAGCACACTTTAATTCGTGGCTTTAATACGCATAAGGCAATAAACATGCTAGACAAATTTATCACCCCTGTAATTAAGCCACTTTTAACACCTGTGGTTATGCTTATGCATAAACGCGGCATAACTGCCGATCAGCTAACCGTGGTAGGCTTTTTAGCTGGCTTATTAGCCGTGCCATTACTGGCGTTTGAAATGTGGTACGGGGCATTAGTTGCCATTGCTTTAAATCGAATTTTAGATGGACTTGATGGCGCATTAGCACGCTATGCAAACCAAAGTTCAAGCGCGGGTGGCTTTTTAGATATCACACTCGACTTTTTATTTTACGCGGCTATTCCGCTTGGCTTTATTTTGGCAAACCCCGAGCAAAACGCCATTGCCGGTGCGGTATTACTGGCCACTTTTATAGGCACAGGCTCAAGCTTTTTAGCCTTTGCCATAGCCGCCGAAAAATTTAGGCTCGAAAAACCCCAGTTTAAATACAAAAGCTTTTACTATTTAAATGGTTTAACCGAAGGCACAGAAACCATAGCGCTGTTTATTGCCTTTTGTATTTGGCCGCAGCACTTTGCAGTTATGGCGAGCATTTTTGCTATTGCGTGTGGCATAACTATTTTTACCCGTATACATGGCGGTTATCACACGCTTAAGCAACAAGAAGCCGATGCTAACAAAGCAGCTGAAAACGTGCCTAACAGTGCAAATTCTGAGGTAATAAATGACTAATGAAGTATGGTGGCGACTCGGCTGCTTTTTTAGCATTTTAATTATAATGATGCTGCTTGAATGGCAAAAGCCTGCTCGCCAAGCACCTATTAAAAGCAGTACACGTTGGTTTGCTAATTTTGGATTAGTGTTTGCATCATCAGTTATTGCGCGCTTAGTGGTCCCTATTGGGTTAACCGCTGTTGCACTTTACAATCAAGAGCACGGCATTGGCTTATTTAATCAAATAGCCCTACCAAGCAGTTTAATTATTATATTGAGCATACTTTTACTCGATATATTAATTTATTGGCAGCATAGATTATTTCATCAAGTGCCTATATTATGGCGTTTGCACCGCGTTCACCACGCCGATGCACACGTAGATACAAGTACGGGCTTGCGCTTTCACCCTATCGAAATTGTACTGAGCATACTTATAAAACTCATTGCAGTAACTGCTCTTGGCGTACCTGCCATTGCGGTACTTATATTTGAAATAGCACTTAATGGTTTAGCATTATTTAATCATGCAAATATACGCCTACCTAATGCTATTGAAAAACCGCTGCGTTTAATACTAATGACGCAAATATTGCATCGAATTCACCATAGCCAAGTGGTTAGTGAAACCAACTCAAACTATGGTTTTAGTGTAATTTGGTGGGATAAATTATTTGGTAGCTATAAAGATAAAGCTAAAAAAACTGATGCAGATATAAATATTGGCTTAAAAGAATACGCAAGCCAAAAGCAAAATGCCTCGCTTTGGGGTTTATTGCTCATGCCATTTAAAAATAAGTAAACCGCGTACATTCTCGGATTAGTCCTATATTTAATAGGCTCTTATTAAAGAGCCTATTATCAATTAAGTAACACTAAAACGCCTCTTACCGTAAACTAATTGTAAATAAAATAAACAAATATGTTGACCATTTGCGTACTCCACAATATCATTTGTAAGCGCTTACAAAACACAATCTAAAATGTAAGCGCTTACAGCATGAAAACCAAGCTCAAAAAACAATTAATCTGACAATAATCTGTTGAAACCGGGGTTCAGTTATGAACATTGAAACAACGCACATTACACGTTTACTTGCCGCTATCTCTTTAGTTACGTTAGCTGGCTGTGGTGGTGACTCTGCCACTAAATCAAATTTTGAAAATGTAGATGCCTCTGAGCCAGTATCAGATTGGCAAATGGTTTGGAGCGACGAGTTTGAAGGCTCAGCCATTGATACAAACAAATGGAACTATGAATTAAACTGCGATGGCGGTGGTAACAACGAGAAACAGTGTTACACCGACAGCGAGCAAAATGCATTTATTGCAGACGGTGTGTTAAACATTGTTGCCCTACCAGCGACAGAAGGTGCTGAAAAGCCATACACTTCAGCGCGATTAAATACGCGTTACAACGCCGACTTTACATATGGTCGCTTTGAAGTGCGCGCCAAACTTCCATCAGGACAAGGTAGCTGGCCAGCATTTTGGATGCTGCCAACTGATGAAGTTTACGGCACTTGGCCTCGTTCTGGCGAAATAGATGTTTTAGAATCAGTAAACCTTAAAACACCAGATGAAGATGGCGGTATAGAGTCTAGTATCCACGGCACACTTCATTACGGACGTGCGTGGCCAGATAACAGCTACACAGGGCAAGAATACAAATTCCCTGAAGATACTAACCCGGCAGATGATTTCCACACGTATGCTGTTGAATGGCAAGAAGGTGAAATTCGCTGGTACGTAGACGGTTACCTTTATGCAACTCAGCGTCAATCAGAAGTTCGTACTAATGCAAGTGGTGAGGCTGTAGGCCTAAAACATCGTGGTTGGTTTGCAGAATACTTTGAACAAGGTTCTGGCGAACTTACAACGCATTGGGATAGCGCACCATTTGATAAAGACTTTCACTTATTGCTAAACCTAGCAGTAGGCGGTGACTGGCCTGAAAACGTAAATGATTTAGGTGTAGACGCTAGCGCATTTGAAAACGGCCAAACCTTTGCTATTGATTACGTACGTGTTTATCAATGTGCATCAAACCCTGAAACAGGTAAAGGCTGTGAAACTATTCGCCCAGGTTACAATAGCTTAGACGATGCTTTGCTTGAAGGCGATGCACCAATTCCTAGCCCACCTTCGACAGGCATTGCAACACCACTAACTATTTTTGGTGAATCATTTAATCCAAATTGGCCTGCATGGGATTGTTGTGGTGGTTCTACTCCCGCTATTGTTGCAGATGAAACCCAAGGTGATGTAGTTGAATTTGTAGTAGGTGCAGAACCCACTGTAATGGGCTTTATTAGCCGAGAAATTTTTATTACTGACGAAGCAGGAAAAGCCAGCCCGTTTGATGCATCTCCAATGCTGGATGAAGGTTACGTTCGCTTTAAAATGAAAGTAACAAATGCACCAGGCACAGCTGATGCAGCTTGGCTTGTAAAACTTGAAAGTAATGAAGGTTCTAGCGCAGTAGAAATGCCGATTACAGACAGTGTTGAAGGCGTAAGCCCTGTTGTTGGCCAATGGCAAACTTATACATTTTTACTAAAAGATTTAGATGCTGCAGATTTAGATATCAGTGCAATTGATGTGATCATGGTGTTTCCAACATGGGGCGCAGGTGAAGGCGCTGTTTATTTAATTGACGATGTTGAGATTACTCAAGATAACTTAGGCGTATCACCTGAACTTACTATTTTTACTGATGAGCAAAATCTAGCATGGCCAATGTGGGATTGTTGTGGTGGCTCAACCCCTGTTGAAGCTATGGATGATGAAGAACATGGTCTAACTGCAGAGTTTAGCATTGGTGCAGAGCCTACTGTGATGGGCTTTAATAGCCGCACATCGTCAGGAGGCGCAGGCGAATCGTTTGACGCTAGTAGCATTTTAAATGAAGGCATTATTCAATTTGATTTAAAAGTAACCTCTACTCCTAGCGATCCAGCTACACCGTGGTTATTTAAAGTTGAGTCAAATGGCGGCGACTCTGCAGTAGAGCTTGAATTAACGACAAGTGTTGAAGGCGTAGCGCCAGTTACTGGCGAGTGGCAAACATATACATTTAAGCTGTCTGATCTTGCAGCTGCTGGCTTAGATGTAAGTACTATAGATGTATTAATGATTTTCCCAGCGTGGGGGGCAGGTGAAGGCTCTGTTTACCGTGTAGATAACGTTAAGATTTATAATCCAAATGCAGCGCCAGCTGCAACGGGTGAGCTTACTGTATTTAAAGATGCAGCTGCCGATCAGTGGAGTATTTGGGATTGTTGTGGTGGCTCTACACCAACAACAGAAACCGATGATGACGCGCATGGCGCAGTAGCGCAATTTAGCATTGGTTCTACTGCTACAGTAATGGGCTTTATTGCTGATGAAGACGTATCGTTTGATGCCTCTGCAATACTTGAAAATGGTGTAGTTCAATTTGATATGAAAGTTGTATCAGCCCCTTCAGATATTGACGCTCAGTGGCTATTTAAAATTGAATCAATTGGTACATCGAGTGCCGTAGAGCTTGCTTTATCAAGCAGTGTTGAAGGCCAGGCACCTGTAACGGGCGAATGGCAAACATACACCTTCCCTCTTCAGCAATTGTTTGATGCAGGCTTAGACATTAGCGCATTAAACGTAATTATGGTTTTTCCTAGCTGGGACATGGGCGATGGCGCGCTTTACCGTATAGACAACGTGATTATTGCAAATCCATAAAACACACACCAATAGGCGCTTAGCGCCTATTGCTACACAACAACATTTTATAAAGCAGAGCTATTATGAACACATTCAATTTTAAAAAGAGCCAACTTGCGGCTTCTGTGTCTCTCATCATTGCTGCGAGCACATTAAACACAGCTATTGCGGCAGAAGCAGAAACAAGCGTTTCATCTGATGTAGAAGTTATTGAAGTAAAAGGTATTCGTGGTTCACTTATTCGTTCTATGGATATGAAACGCGACTCTTCTGGTATTGTAGATGCCATTTCATCTGAAGAAATGGGTAAATTCCCAGATACCAACTTAGCAGAATCATTACAACGTATTACCGGCGTATCGGTGAGCCGTGCAAACGGTGAAGGTAGCCAAATTACAGTACGTGGTTTTGGCCCTGAGTTTAACTTAATAACCTTAAATGGCCGCCAAATGCCGGGCACAGGTTATACACGCTCGTATAACCTTGAAAACATCGCCTCTGAGGGAGTAAGTGCCCTTGAAGTGTTTAAAACAGCACGTGCAGACGTGCCAAGCGGTGGCTTAGGTGCAACTGTAAATATTTCTACTGCACGCCCTTTTCAAAAGCTGGGTCAAAACTTTTCAGCTACCGTTAAAGCAAACCACGATTCGTCAAACGAAGCTGGCGATGACGTAACACCAGAGTTTTCTACTGTTTACAGCAATACTTTTGTAGATGACACTTTTGGCTTTGGTTTTTCATTTTCGCACCAAGAGCGTGACTTTCAAAAACAAAGTGCAAATATTCAAGGCTGGCAGGCAAACGTAGACTTACCTGAATTAGATAGCAGCAACGTCGTTGATAACCGCACAGACCCTGCAGGTAACTACTATTTCCCTAAAGACATGAACTACTCTATTGAAGATGTAGAACGTGAACGTACAAACGGACAAGTTACCTTTCAATACGCACCGGTAGATGGCTTTGTAGCAACACTTGATTACACAGCAAGTAAAGCTGTTACAGGTTCACAGAGTATTGGTTGGGGTATTTGGAACGACTTTGGTAGCAATATAAATGGCTACGAACTAGATGAAAATGGTACAGCTGTTTATGCTGATATTAGCGGTAACGATGCGTCATTCACTGCTAATAAAGGCACTACAGAAGTAAAAGCACGCTCACTTGGTTTAAACCTAGATTGGGAAATTAGTGACACGTGGCACGTAGAGCTTGATTACCACGACTCTAAAAACGAAACTGATAACGGCGCCGACAATGGTCTGGGAAGTGCCGGCCAAGTAATTTTAGGTTCTGATCAGCTAGCTAATAAAATTTATGATTACCGCACGGGCGAAGTACCCAGTGCACAAGTTAATTGGTTAAATGGCACAAGTGAATTAACGCCTGGCGAAATTGATTCAAACTTTAGTCAGTTTACTCACTCACCGGGTGAATCAAACATTGAACAATTACAGCTACATACAACATGGTATAACGAAAGTTATGACATTGGTTTAGTTAAAGTAAAATTTGGTGCATCACGTACAGAACAAAACACCGGTGGTTACACCGCGTGGAGTGGTTTAGTAGGTGGTCCAGGCTTTAACCCATCGTATACAGAAATATTCCCAGATAGCATGTTTACCCGTCACGATACATCGGGCCTTTTAGATCAATTTGAAGGGGGCGGCAGCAACTTACAACCTGGTTACTACTATACCTACGATTTTGACGAAGCTGTTGCACGCCAAATTGCTTACTTAACGGCAGATGTAACAGGTGGCGATGCATATGCTGCTAATGCATACGCAGACGGAATAGATAGCGAAAGCTACGTAGAAGAAATCACTGATAGCTTTTATGTACAATCAAGCTGGGAATTTGACGTAAGTAACTACTACGTAAAAGTAAATGCAGGCCTACGCTATGAGCAAACAGACGTAACCAGTACTGTACGTCAACGCGTTGAAGATCAAGTTAATTGGATCAGCGCTTCAGAGTGGATCATGCAATACGCTGCTGGCGGCGATGATAACTTCTTAGAGCAACAAGGTGATTACGATGTTTTACTGCCTTCAATCGACGTAAGTGTTGATTTAACTGAAGACGTAGTAGCCCGCGTATCTTGGGGTAAAACAATGTCGCGTGCACCACTGGGTAATTTAGCCGGTGGCCGCAGCTTAACAGGCAGTCCAAAACCAGGTTCTCGCACAGGTAGCCAAGGTAATACAAACTTATTGCCGTTTGAATCAACAAACCTTGATTTATCACTTGAGTATTACTACGCGGAAGGCAGCTACGCATCTGTTGGTTACTTTAAAAAAGACGTTGATAACTTTATTCAAACCACCATTACGCAAACTACTATTGATGGCTTGCACGATATTTTAAACGGCCCTCGTTACTTACAAGCCGTAAGCAATATTGAATCACGTGGTGAGCAAGCAACAACCGACGCTATTTTTGCACAAATGATTGCCAGCGGTTACGGCAATGCAAATGGCGTTATTGAGCCAAGCAGCGACGATCCGCTAATTACATGGAATATTAGTCAACCACAAAACACCGATAGTAAATCGGTAGATGGTTTTGAAGTTGCTGTACAACATCTAATTGGTGAAACCGGTTTTGGTATTGGTGTAAACGCGACGTTTGTAGATGGCGACGTTGAATTTGATAGCGAAAGCCTTGATCAACAAGCACCTCTTACAGGCTTAAGTGACTCAGCTAACTTTCAAGGTTTTTACGAAAAAGACGGCCTATCAGTTAAAATTACTTACGCATGGCGCGACTCATACCTAATTGGTGTTGGCCAAGCTCAAGGCTCAGCTGATGCGCCTCCGCAATATGCTAAAGCGTATGGCCAATGGGATATGAGCGTTAACTACGATGTAAACGAAAACGTAACGGTATTTTTTGATGGCATAAACTTAAATAATGCAACCGAAGAAGGTTACGGACGTTACGAAGAGCAGTTCTTATTTGCTAATCAATACGGTCCTCGTTACTCAATTGGTGCTCGTTACACGTTCTAAACTATTTCCTAGTTAGAAGGTTAAGCCGCTTGTTACAACAAGCGGCTTTTTTTATAGCGTTTTTATTTGCTCAAGCAACACATTAGTTGTCCAATCAATGCCGTTATATGCAATATCTGGCTTGTAGTAAGCCCCAGCCCCTCGCGCTCTATTCACATATACTTTATTTGGCACTACAACTTTACCTAAGCCTGAAGGTAAGTCGGCTAAGCGTACCTCCATATACATAGAATCAGCGCTACTTGGTGCACCAAATAACGTTGTATTTTCAAAAAGCTTAAACTTATCAAGTGCATCTAAACAAGCACTCGCACATTGCGGCGGAACAATAACAAACACCTTGGTTTTAAAGTCACTCACTAAAGGCTTTTGTGGTATGTTATTTAGCGTATTAGTCTTTTCTTCTACATAAAACGGGGCATCATTTTCAAGTGATAGAGCCATGCCAGCAGCGACGGTTTTAAGAGTTTTCAGTACTCCGGGTTGATCTTTTACAACGCTAAATAAAGACTCTACATAGTCAGTATTATCTTTTGATGCTCTCCACCATACTTGCGTGTTTTGAGAAGTATTATTTGCTTTTTGCTCTACTACTTTTTGGCCCCATAATCCTTTTGCTATTTGTGAGCTCCAATAAGATGAGCCACCTTGGTTATGGCGCAAATCTAATACCACGGCTTTTGCAGTAAGTAACTTGCTACGTTGCTGCTGTATTTTTTCAAACACTTTATTGTAGGCAGCAGTTTGTTGATCGGTTGATGAAAAGCTAGGCATAGCAATCCAACCAATGTTTTTTTCAGGCCACGTTAAATCAATGGAGAGTTCATCACCGTTATAAGCATTTTCTAAATGCTTGCTTGCTGACTTAGGCTTTACTGACCAATTTAATACGTGTGTATAGGTATCACCATTGGCTTTAACAAATTCGCATTCTTTTAGGGGAGTTAAAAATGGATTACCCTCGTCAATTAGTAACCGCCAACCTTGCTGCCACCAGTGCCCAGGTTGTGCAACTTCACCATGAAACTTAAATATTCTCTTGCGCATTAAGGTATCAGTGCTTTGCCCATCACATTGGCTTACAACGTCGCCTTTGCTAATATTTTTGTTTTCACTGTAATACACTTTTAGCGCATCACCTCGCCATAAAGCAGTAAAGCCGGGCCAGCGGCGCGCGGGTCTCTCTACGCTTGAAAACGCACCAGCATGACCATCTTGTAACACAGTGCTAAAGCGTGCAATTGCCGCTACATGAACTTGCGGACCGCTCGCTTGTGACGAGAGTGCAAGCGCCTCTGCTTTTGCTTGATTTAATAAATCAGGGAACGCGGCGTTGTTGGCATCAAACATACCGGGGTGATTTTGTGCGCTAATGCTATAAGCCGCGTTAATATCGCGCTCTGTTATGCTGCGCCACTGCTCAGGTGTAGTAGGTAGAATGGGTTCTTGTGCAGCATTTATAAATGGTGATAGTAGTAAAGCGCAGAGCAATACATGATTGGTTATTTTTGTTTTTATAGTCATGAAAATCCGTTTAAGCTAAAAATAAATTACTGGTTACGTTATTGTTCATTAACAATACTAAAAAAGCGATTTAAGGTACATATGTAAATACATACCTGGCACCTAAGTTAAAAACTTAAGAATCGTCCAACCTTATTTAGTAGGTGAGCAATGTGTCTGATACAGTAAAAAAGCCATACCAATTAAGTTACGCGATTTATGGTAATCATCGGCCGCTAAAAATTGTCCAATTAATCCCGAGGATTTCGTAACTTCATAATCAGTTGAGCATAGTTTTCACTTTTCGGCACAATACTTAACTCACCGTCGGCCTCGAAAACCACCGCCATAACTGTGCTTAAATCACCAAAACCGGCTTTTCTAACACTTGCTTCCACTTCAGTGCTTGTGAGTCGAGCATCTTTCATAGCGGCCTCTACATATTCACCGTCGAAAAAAACTAATTGTGGAGAGGTTTTTACTACTTTGTCGAAGGTCGAAAAATGGGCGCTTATCCAAGTGAGTAGATACTGTAAAAAGAGGAGCAGGCTAACCGCAACTAAAACCTCAACTATGACTACGTCTTTCAATAAAATAGCTGAACCTAAGATGGAGCCCGCTGCTACGGTGATTATCCAGTCAAAGTTGTTCATTTTGGCAAATGAGCGTTTACCCACTAAGTGCGTCGCTAGGATTAAAAAGGGATAAATAATCAAAGTTGTGGTGACAATGCGCGCTATTTCACTCCAAGATTCAAAAAACATATTTCCCTCTACTTAAGGTGCTGAATAAATTAAGAATCATATAAGCTAAACAGCCACCTGAATCACACAAACTAGGCAGTCACCTTAATAAACAAACAACACTATGCAACTAAATCTGCCATACAGATACAGCATCTATCTTTTATTAATAGGTCACTTTTACGAATAATTTTTATTTATCTCAGGGCACCAAATTATGATGACACCCACTTTATTTAGCCTATTAAAATCTAGGCATCAAAAAGTGCAAAGTTTAAGATGGGTGTCTGATTAATTCTTCTTTTTTCGACAATATAACAAGGGGCATATTCAAATGTGCCAGGCAAAATTTGCTCAGCGAAATTGATAGGAATGAATTTATTTTGACAGGATAAGTCAGGCTTGACTTCTCACCCAAAGAAAGAGCCATTACGGTTTAGCGCCAAATGAATCTGAGGTTAGATATCAAGATTCTAAAACTGTGGCCAAAATTAGTTGACCGTTACACTTGTAATAGTTTGCTAAAATGTGAAGCGAAGCGGAACCGAGCAAACTGTTACGAGTCCGACTTGAAAACCCTTGTTAGGTTCGTTTAAATTGCAGGCTCTCTTTGAGAAAGCTCTGTAACTAATTTAACTAGTTTTTCCTCATCAACAGATTTCCTGTCGATATTTTTAAATTCATAATTTACATAAGATAAAAATTCCGCCTCACTATAATAAAGAATGAAGCTCCTCAGGATCTCTTCAAGCTCATTAGTCGCAGTGATATGCCTAGGGAAAGGGTATTCATCAGCTTTGCTAGGTAAGACAAATAAACAATCTTTATATGTTAAAGGCACAACAAAAAACACCCCACTGCTTGTTTTTGATAATATATTACATATATCTGGCAGCAGAACTTTACTATTTGGTGAGCGAATTATTACCCATTGGTTCTGGTTTAAGGGCTGAGCAACTTTATTATAAGCTTCATTGTTACTATATAGACTCTCATATATTTTTCTTTGGTGAGATAGGTCATTCGCCTTATCTTCACCATAGTGATCTATAACTATGGGTTTTAACCTTTTATTATAATCATCGATGAATTTAGGGTTTCTAAAACGTTGTATAACAATAAAACCAATAACTGCTTTCTTTTGAGGTCCGTTCAACGGTTCAAAATCCAACAGCTTTTGAAGGGGTATTGATGCATCGCCCTCTATAAGTCCAAAATAAGCCTCTAATTTGTCACTATATAAGTTTTTAACAAAGCCCCATTGGCTAAAAGGAATATTTCTCGATGTTATTTTAGTTCCATTGATGTTGTTTTTTCTAATTCGCCCGTTTTCAGACCAATATTTTCGTATAAAAGACTTAGGAATAAAGTGGTTGTCACCAACTTTTTTAATTACCAATTTATTTGCTTTAGGGTTCTTTTCTTTTGCTAAAGCTGAGCGGGTTTTTAACTTCCATCGCTCATGATATTTCCGTAACCAGATATTCTCAGCAATTATTTTACCCGTATTACTGATTTTATCGAGACCATTAACATTAAAGCAGAGCTCTTCTTCTTTCTCTAAATCAATTTTATTAGGATTTGATTTCTCTGTTTGTGCAGTAATTACTTTATCAACTATGTGGGAACGTAACTTAGCATGTTCCAAAATCATCTCTTCTCTTAAATCAACGTGAAGCTCTGTCATTTCTGGTTCGGAGATTCGTTTGACTTCATCAAATATTAACGTTAAAACTTTTTCCCATATATTAGCTAAACCTTCAGCTTGGCTTTCTTTAATGTTTGGAAACCGCTTGATTAGTTGAGATTTGATCACGAAGCCTCCTGAGAACCTAACGCCGTTTTAAGCGGCAAATTGCTGTTGGCTAAAATAAGTGAGGCACGAACAAAAAGCCAACTGTAATTTGTCCGACTTGAAAACACTTGCTAGGCATTTTTGATTTGTGAATTTAGGTACTCATCTTTTACTTTATTTATTAAAGCAATCCGATTGATTTCACTGTGAGTAAATAAAACTTGTACAAAAGACTCTTGAGCGGCATGTAAGTTACCAGTATCTTCAATTTTACCTTCAGATTTCAGTTTACTCTCTAGCTCATGAATTAATTTAACTAGCGCTTTGCCTCTAGAAGTCAAAGGTGCCAAAAACGAAGGTTGCATTTCTCGATCATACCAATCAATCATGCAATCTGAAAAATCAATATCTGCTATATTTTGGTGAACTAAAAATTTAAGGTAATCAAAAAGAAAGCTATGTTCCGAATGTCCAACTCCCATTCCAAATTCAGAGTTTTGGTTAACTAAGGTTTCTTCAGCAACTGTCGCAGCCACATCCATACCAAAATATAGTGAACGACAAATATTTGTTAGACCAGAACAAAAAAGATTAAAGTATGAAACTGGAAAAGAAGCATTGTCACATTCATTTTTTATTAAAAAATCTAATAGCTCTTCATGTGACATTAAGTGTTGTTCTGAGGCTGCGAAACCTTCAAAAAGAGTGCTAGAGTCTGTTGTTTGTAGAATATTAGATTTGGGTATTTTGATCCCTTTAGGATCAGAAGCCTTGGCAGTCCTAATAGCCTGTCGAGCATCAACCCAATAACTTAAGTTCGCATCTGGGTTATGTATAATGATTAATACGGGTAAAGGATATCTTTCCCAATAAAATCTATGCTTTTCTTCCGGATAAAAGACCCAGTTATCTCCACTTTCTTTGAAAAAAGAAGGGCCTGACTTTATTTGCACAGCAACCATTTTTCCAGTAGCAAACCCCTCACTACTAACAAATTCAATTTGACCATCAATACCTACATCTGCAATAGAAGTTTCTCGCCAGATTTGACCTAACCTTGCAATAGCTTCAGCTACAGCATTCACACCAAACCTTTCTTGGGAGTTTGTTGGATTATATTTCGGTAGACTCATAGTTTCCTTAAATGCCTAACAATTTTGTCTACGACACTTGTCGCTTTATAAACCGACAAATGTCCACATATTACAATGCATTTATCTTAGCCAGCAAATAACCACCTGTAAACAATTAGTTAACTATAAAGGATTTTCCATTAATGCTGTAATACACCTAAATGGTGGAGATCAGTAATATCCGACAATGCATAAATCACTGCTAATTTTTAGAGCAACTTTTATAAAAAGTTAATATCATAAAATCGTTTTTAGTGCAGGTAATGAGTTATTTAAAACGCTTAGGTTTTAACGTTTTGAATACAGCTGGTATTGTACTTATATATTACAACACGCTTAAAGTAGTGTTGTGAGCACTGTGAAATAAAAGCACTTTAAAATAAAAACACTCTAAATAAAAAAGCGCTACAAATATGCAGCGCCCTCATCACTTAATGGTTGTTGTGTACAAGTTTGAACTGTTTTATTAAAAGAAGCCGAGCGGATCTTCGCTGTAGCTCACTAATAGGTTTTTAGTTTGTTGGTAGTGATCAAGTGCTAGTTTGTGTGTTTCTCGCCCTATTCCTGATTTTTTATAACCACCAAATGCAGCATGTGCTGGGTACATGTGGTAACAGTTTGTCCACACTCGACCAGCTTCAATTTTACGTCCCATGGTGTAAGCACGATTCATGTTTCTACTCCACACCCCTGCACCTAAACCAAACTCAGAGCTGTTGGCAAGTTCGAGTGCTTCGGCTTCATCTTTAAAGGTCGACATTGAAATAACAGGGCCAAAAATCTCTTCTTGGAACACACGCATATCGTTCGTGCCCTTTAATAACGTAGGCTGTATGTAATAACCACCATTTAAATCGTCACTTAGCTGCTCTACATTGCCACCTGTAAGTACCTCTGCACCTTCTTTTTTGCCTATTTCAATGTAGCTCAGTATTTTATCAAATTGTGCTTTTGAAGCTTGTGCGCCCACCATTGTTTCACTATCGAGCGGGTTACCGCGCTTAATTTTTTGGGTACGCTCGAGTATTCGTTCAATAAACTGCTCGTAAATATCTTCTTGAATAAACAGCCTTGATGGGCACGTACACACCTCGCCTTGGTTAAAGTAAGCAAGCACGGCGCCTTCTATTGCTTTGGATAAAAACGCGTCGTCTTTTTCCATTACATCATTAAAAAATATATTAGGTGATTTACCACCGAGCTCGACCGTTGAAGGAATAATATTTTCAGCAGCGCATTTCAAAATATGTGAGCCCACAGGCGTTGAACCTGTAAATGCAATTTTAGCGATGCGTTTGCTTGTGGCCAGTGCTTCGCCTGCTTCTTTACCGAAGCCGTTTACTATATTTAATACGCCTGCAGGGAGTAAATCGCCAATTATCTCCATTAAAACTAAAATAGAAGCTGGTGTTTGCTCAGCCGGTTTTAAAATTACGCAGTTACCTGCAGCAAGTGCTGGCGCGAGTTTCCAGGCGGCCATTAAAATAGGGAAGTTCCACGGAATAATTTGCCCAACAACACCTAGTGGCTCGTGAAAATGATACGCAACGGTGGTTGCGTCTATTTCACCTATAGTGCCGTCTTGCGATCGTAGGCATCCTGCAAAGTAGCGAAAGTGATCTGCCGCTAGCGGAATATCTGCAGCGAGTGTTTCACGAATTGCTTTACCGTTATCCCATGTTTCGGCAACAGCTAGTAACTCTAGGTTTTGCTCAATTCGGTCGGCTATTTTTAGCAGTATGTTACTTCGGTCGGTCACCGATGTTGTGCCCCACTGCTCTCGCACTGCATGCGCTTTGTCGAGAGCCAGCTCTATGTCGTCTTTGTCTGAACGCGGTATTTGGCAAAATACCTTACCGTTTACTGGGCTTATATTATCAAAATATTGGCCATTTACAGGCTTTACCCACTCTCCGCCAATGTAGTTTCCGTATTGTTGTTTAAAGTTTACGAGTGCGCCGTCGCTGCCTGGATTTGCATATATCATGTGTGTGCTCTCTTTATTGTTGTTAGCTAAAGGTCGAACATTTATATAAAACAAAATGCTTTATATTTAATCAGTGTTGTTTGACATTAGCCTAACGAGCACCTAAAAACTTGATTAGCTGTCCACAAAAGTTGTCTGTGGGTCCACACTAATAAAAAACTAAAGGATTGATATGCACACATCTCAGTTAAACAAAAAACGCCAGCAACTTGATGTTTTAATAGAAAATAAAGTGACATTTGCGGCAGATAATAGTGAATTGAGTATTTACGACACATATCAAAGCGCGCAAAAGGTGGCACTGCACTCAAACGAGCTGCTGTTTTGCGCCATGCTTAGCGGCAAAAAGGTAATGCACGTAGAAAGCAGCCAATACCATAAAGCATTTTTACCACACGAGTCGTTTGTATTAGCGCCAGAGCAAGGTGTTTTAATTGATTTTCCACAGGCATCAATGCACGCCCCAACTACTTGTTTAGCTATTGAAATTAGCACCGACAAAATAACTAGCGTGGCGAATGCACTTAACATGCAGCAAAACTTTGCACACGATGGCTTATTTGAATATGTACCTCAGTTAGTGCATACCCAACATAATATTCAAACGCAGCAATTATTAGAGCGCATGGTGCATTTATTTAGCGAGCAAGGCGCACAGCGACATTACTTGATTGATTTGTCGTTAAACGAATTGATCACCCGTTTATTACAACAACAAAGCCGCGAGCTATTGCTGGCTAGCTGCGATAAGCCACGCCTTAAAACAAAAGTCAGCGATGCCCTGCTTTATATTGAAGAACACTTAAGTGAAACGCTCGACATAAATACCTTATGCAAAATAGCCTGCATGAGCCGCAGTAAGTTTTATCAGCAGTTTAAACTTGCATTTGGCACTAGCCCAGCCCTTTGGCAGCAACAATTAAGACTTAAAAAAGCGCGTACTCAATTGCTACAAGGCCATGCAATTAGCCAAGTGTGCTTTGAAGTTGGATTTAATAGCGCGAGCCACTTTAGTCGTTTATTTAAACAAACGTTTGGCATTGCGCCTAAAGAGTGTCGACATTAGCCCTAAAATCTTATTTTTTTACTTTGCTAACGCCCTGAATATGTTAGTTTATTAACATGAGTATTGAGTAAAGAATTGGTATGAGTAAGCAAACCCGCTGGACCCTAAAAAGTATTGCTAAAGAGTTAGGTGTTTCTAACGCGACAGTATCTAATGCGTTTAATCGCCCTGATCAGCTATCGGCTAAACGCCGAGACGATATTCTTGCAGCGTGTAAAACTTTGGGCTATTACGGGCCTAATAAGGCCGCGCAATCATTGCGTAACGGCACATTTAATATTGTGGCTTTAGTGTTGCCCGATAGTGTGGAATACATGGTGTCGGACCCTGTGGCTAGTAGCTTTATGCGCGGTGTTACCTCTGTGCTTGAAAAAAACGGCATTAATATTTTATTGTTTTCAGGTAATAGCGATAACCTTAATAACGTGGTCGACTTTGTAGATGGCTTTATTTGTTATGGCCGCCCTCGTAATAATGCGTTAGTTGAGCAGTTAAAAACAGTGTCTAAACATGTAGTGACAATTGATTTTGATATTGCTCGCAATGCCTCTGTAAATATTAATAACGAACAAGCAAGTTACGAAATTGCTAAACACGTACTGCATAATCAAAGCGATAAAGTGGCTATATTAGGGCTTAGGCTACTTGATGAAAACGTATTATGCCGCGTGTATGAGCATCACGAATTTGAAACCGGACAATCTATTTCGCATCAACGTTTACGCGGATATCAACGCGCTTTAAGCGAGGCAAATATTACGGTGGCTGACGATCGTATTTGGAACATTCCTGAAAGTAGCGAGCGTTTTGCTAATATTGCTGCTAAAGAGGTTTTAAGTGCCTCCCCTCGCCCTAACGTTATTATTTGTATGAGTGATTTAATTGCCCTTGCCACAATGCGAGAAGCAATAAAACAAGGCATAAAAATAGGTGAAGAACTGCGTATTGTGGGCTTTGATGGTATTGATGAAGCAGCCCGGTTTGTACCTCGCCTCACCACCATTCATCAAAACAGCCAAGAAAAAGGCGTTATAGCCGCTGAATTATTTATTTATAAAGAAGAAAAAACTCAGGAAGTCAGTTACGAATTAGAGATTGGTGCGAGTAGTTAGCTTACAAACCTTGTAATAGTTTATGTGTTAAAAAGCCAAGCTACTTAAGCTTGGCTTTTGCTTTACATGGCGCTTGTAAATTACTTTTATAACATTAAGCTAAAAATGAATTTAAGTTAATCGTTGTTTCTTCATCACCGTTTACTTGCGTAATAAGTGCATGGCGTAATTTAAAGTCAACAGTGAGTGAAATAGTTTGCTCATCTAGTTGCCACGATAAACAACACATACTGCTTTCACCTTGGGCACTAAATTCACCTGCAAACGCGGGGTGTGAATTGCGAATTTTAATTAATTCAATTAAACCTTTTACTACAGGCTTATTTAAGGCCTTGTCGATTATATTTGCGTCTAAATATGGGCGGTTAATATCACGGCCTACATTTGTATTTGTCAGTAATTCCATGTCGTTTTCGCAAGCAAATAGGCCGCCGTAATAAACTTGTGGTACACCTGGAGCAAAAAATTGAATTGCACGCGACAGTAAGTAATCAAAGTCTTTAGCGCCTAATGCGTTGTAGTACGTACAGTTAACTTGATATAAGTCGACATTACTCGCCGCAGCGCCAGTAGCTTGGCGGCTTTGGTTGTTGCTGTTAGCGTGCATAGTTTCTACTAGGTTATCAATCTGCTGTGCATTTAATAGCCCTGGTTTGTCGCCCATTGGACCTGCGTCAATAATGCCAATACCGTCGTGTGTATCAAGTACGGTTAAGCAATTACGTGGCGAAATTTGTAACCATTTGAGTAGTGCATCTACATCGTTGTTAAATAAGCTGTGTAAAATAAGCGGTGGTAACGCAAAGTCGTAAACCATATTTACGCGTTTTGCCACTTCTACCTGAGTTTGATAATGGCTATGAATTTCTGCAATGGTTTCCATGCCTAAATCGTTTGCTTGCTTAGATAAGTTATCTAGGTAGCCAAACGTTTCATCAAGCATAAAGCAGTTAGTGCCAGCTTGCTTAATGGCGTAACCCGCCGCATCTAAACGAATAATATTTACATTGTTAGCCGAAAATTTAGTAAGTACGTTATTTAAATACGCAACACCGGCTTCTACTTTTACGTTTATATCAATTTGGTTATCGGTAAAAGTGGTCCAAAAGTCATACGTTTTACCATCACCACATTTCATTGGGGTAAAGCAACTACCAGGGCGTGGGCGGTAAATTGCTTTTTGCTCAGCTTCGCTCATACCATTTGGAAATACATCATCTTTGGTTAAAAACAAATCCCAAAATTCTGATTGCTTACCTTTCGCTAATACATCTTGAAACTGAAAAGACTGTGCCGATACATGGTTAACAATTAGATCAGCCATTAAGTCGAGATCTTTACCTAATACTTGTATGTCTTCCCAAGTGCCTATTCTAGAATCAACTTCACTATGATCAATAGGGTCAAAGCCAGCATCGCTGCCATCAATAGGATTGTAAAATGGCAATAAGTGCACACCACCAAATACGCCTTTTAAAGGGCCGTTTAAAAGTGTGGTTAGCGCGCCTATATTTTGGCCAGTGATTCGATCAGCATATGTGATCAATTGAACTTTATTCTTCATCATTGTGTGATTACCATGTTGAAACTTAATCGATTAAGATATATCTTTAACTAGCGAGTAAGAATTTACAAGTAATTTTTAATAATTTTACATACAAATTTCGTGTCTCACGTAATACTACAGTAAGCAACTGACTGACTTACGAAGTATTAATAGAGAATTTAACGAGGAATAAACACATGATAAAATCACACACACACGTAAGCAGCGACCCACTGCAACAAATACGCTGGCTTACATACATGATGTTTTTTATGTTTGCCATGACCTCTGACGCAGTCGGCATGATAATCCCCGAACTTATAAAAGATTTCGGTTTGAGCATGACTCAAGCTAGTGCATTTCATTACGCTCCTATGGCACTCATTGCCTTTAGTGGATTATTTTTAGGCTTTTTAGCTGACAGCCTTGGCCGTAAAAAAACCATTATGCTAGGTCTATTAATATTTTCTGCGAGTTGTTTTTTATTTGCATTTAGCACCAGCTTTACCTTCTTTTTAGTATTGCTTTGCTGCATAGGCCTGGCCATTGGTTTATTTAAAACCGGCGCACTGGCATTGCTTGGCGATATTTCACATAGTAACGACGACCATACTAAAACCATGAACAAGGTTGAGGGCTTTTTTGGCATTGGCGCTATTGTAGGCCCTGCCCTAGTTGGTGTTTTATTAGTGCAAAACGTTAGTTGGACATACCTGTATATTACTGCGGGCGTAATGTGTTTAATCCTTGCTTTATTAGCATGGCGCGCAGACTACCCTGACGTAGTTAAAACAACAGAAAAGCCAGCCTCTTTGGCCACCACCATGAAAATGGTAAAAAACCCTTATGCACTTGGTTTTTCTTTAGCTATTGCACTTTATGTAGCGACTGAAGTGGCTATTTATGTATGGATGCCAACGCTATTAAAGGACTACACAGGCTCTTGGCCACTCCTTGCCACTTATGCACTTACTATATTTTTTATACTACGTGCTGCAGGTCGTTTTATTGCCGTATGGTTACTAAATCGTTATAGCTGGCAAGGTGTTATGGCTTATTTAAGCTTAGGTATTGCGCTTTGTTATGTGGGTACACTTATTGGTGGCGTTGACTGGGCTGTAGGGTTACTACCTCTTTCAGGTTTATTTATGTCTATGGTTTACCCAACTTTAAACTCTAAAGGTATATCGTGTTTTCCTGCTGAGCGCCATGGAGCCGTAGCCGGCGTTATATTATTTTTTACCGCATTATCGGCTGCTTTAGCTCCTTTATTTATGGGTATGATCAGCGATTACTTTGGCCATGTGCGCTATGGCTTTTACTTAGCAACAGGGTTTGCCGTGATTTTATTTGTAGCTATGTTGTTCAATTATTTACGCGACCCATCAATGAGTGCTTTACAAGAAAATAACCCAACAGCTTAAAAACTTGTATCTCAATACAATAAAAAATACTTTTAAAATCAATATATGAATAATAAAAGAGCAAATTAAACACAAAATAATTTGCTTATTGTAAAATATTTGTTATTTTTACTTAATCGATTAAGTGAAAATAACAAATCCTACTGGGTTCAACACAACGAGGCGTTCACATGACTACACACAATACACCTTTATATTTAATCAGCGCTTTAGCACTTGCCGTAAGTCAAGGCGTTAACGCACAAGAAACAGACCAAGCAACACCTGAAGCATCACAAAACAAAGGTCTTGAAACAATAGTTGTAACCGGCGTACCGCGTCGAACAACAATCATGGCTTCAAGCGTTTCAGTTAGTAGCGTATCACTTGAACAAGTTCAGGTGTCTACTCCTCGCTCGACAGCCGAGGCTTTTAGAATCATTCCTGGTATTCGTGCAGAATCGACAGGTGGCGAAGGTAATGCAAATATTGCTGTTCGTGGCCTGCCAGTTGCTTCAGGCGGTGCAAAATTTTTACAATTACAAGAAGATGGTTTACCTGTACTGCAATACGGTGATATCGCTTTTGGTAATTCAGATATTTTTATGCGATTAGATAACACTGTGCAAACTATCGAATCGATTCGTGGTGGCTCAGCATCTACTGCAGCAAGTAATGCACCTGGTGGCATTATTAACTTTATCTCTAAAAATGGCGAAAACGAATCTGGCAGTGTATCTACAACACTTGGCTTAGATTACGACAGCGTTCGTACAGACTTTGAATACGGCACTTACTTAACCGATAGCGTGCGTTTTCATGTTGGTGGCTTTGTTCGACAAGGCGAAGGCCCGCGCGAAACAGGTTACACGTCTAATAAAGGTGGCCAAATAAAAGCTAACCTTACAAAAGATTTCGACAACGGTTACGTTCGCCTTTACTACAAACACTTAGACGATAAGAGTGTTGGCTACCTTCCTATGCCAATGTACTCAAATGGTGACTCTATTGCTGGCTTTGATGCGCAATCAGACACACCTCACTCAGCGTTATTTACTAAAACAGTACGTTTAAATGGTGAAAACCAAATCAGTAGCGGCGATATTCGCGATGGTATGAATCCAAAGGTTGACTCTGTTGGTTTTGAAGCTGTATTTGATTTAGATAACGATTGGCGTATCGAAAACCGTTTTCGTAAATCATCAATAAGCGGCAACTTTAACTCGCTTATTCCTGCTGAGGTTGGCAGCGCATCATCTATTGCACAGAGCATTGGTGGTGTAGGCGCAACACTCAGTAACGCAAACACGGGCGCTGCATTTAACGACGACCTCGCTATGCGAATTCATACCTTTGACGTAACAATGAACGACTTCGATTCATTAGTAAACGACTTTAAACTAACTAAATCGTTTGATGATGACACCAGCATTACCTTTGGTTATTACGCGTCAACACAAAACATTGCTATGTCGTGGTTATGGAATTCATACCTTATGGAGCTTAAAGGCGACAATGCAGCATTATTAAATGTTACTGCAGCTGACGGTACTGAATTTTCAGAAAATGGTTTATATGCGTATGGCACACCTTACTGGGGAAACTGTTGCCAACGTGATTACGACACAGAGTACGACACCCGTGCACCATACGTTGCATTCTCTACTAAATTAGGCGACGTAAGCATTGATGCAAGTGCCCGTTACGACAGTGGCGAAGCTCGCGGTAACTATGCAGGTGCCGTAACATCAACTGTAGATATGAACCGCGATGGTGAAATATCAATCCCGGAACAAAACGTTGCAGGTATTGATACTGCCAACGCAAGTCCAGTAAACTACGACTGGAACTATTCTTCTTATTCAATTGGTGCTAATTATCAAATTGATCCAAGCCTTGCTACGTTTGCACGTATTAGTAAAGGTGGGCGTGCAAATGCTGACCGTCTTTTATTTGGTAAAGTACGCGCCGACGGCTCTGTTGCAAAAGAAGACGCTGTTGATGAAGTAAACCAGTTTGAGTTTGGTGTTAAAAAGCGCTTTGATTCATTATCAGTGTTTGCTACTGCGTTTTTTGCCGAAACTGAAGAGCAAAATTTTGAAGCAACATCACAAACGTTTTTTGACCGTGAATACGAAGCAAAAGGGATTGAAATAGAATCTACTTACTTTATTGATGCATGGGATTTTCGCGGTAATTTAACCTGGACCGATGCAGAAATAGCAAAAGATGCGCTTAACCCAGATGTTGTAGGTAATACACCACGTCGTCAAGCCGATTTAATTTACTCATTAATGGCACGTTACAACTATGAAAAAGGCGCTGCAGGGGTAAGTTTCATTGGTACTACCGATGCATACGCTCAAGATAATAACGATCTACAATTTGACGGCTACACACAGGTAAATGGCTTTGTAAGCTATGACTTATCTGAAAACCTTAATATTGCGCTTAATGTGAATAACCTATTTGATACAGTAGGTATTACAGAAGCAGAAGAAGGATCAGTACCTGAAAATAACATTATTCGTGCCCGTACTATTAACGGCCGCACAACATCGGTAACTTTAAAATACGCTTTTAACTAAATGTGTGTATTGCGCTGCGGTGAGTAGTCACTGTAGCGCCTTTTAAAGTATGAATAAATAACACCCTTCACGTTTTTTAGCCTAGCCTTGCTAGGCTTTTTAGGATATTCCAAATGACTAAACTCCTGTGCTTAGGCGAGCTATTAATTGATATGCTGCCACAAGATGCTAATAACTCAGCCTATTTACCTATACCAGGTGGCGCGCCTGCCAATGTAGCTGTTGGCTATGCAAAACTCGGCGCAGAGGCTGCATTTTGTGGTGGTAAAGGGGACGATCATTTTGCCAATCAATTAAGTAATGCATTAGCGCAATACAATGTAAATACAGACTATTTATTTACCATTGCAGGCTCACAAACGGCCATGGTTATAGTAAGCCTTGATGAAACCGGCGAGCGTAGTTTTGGCTTTTATCGCCATAATACAGCCGATGTACTATTAACCCAGGCGCATTTAGCGCATATAAATTGGCAAGAAATAAGCACACTACACTTTTGTTCAAACACATTAACCGAATCAGCAATTGCCAACGCAACGGTTAAAGCGCTAGAACTTGCAAAAGCGAATAATAAGCTCGTCAGTTTTGATGTGAATTTACGCTACAGCTTGTGGGAAAACACAAGCGATATAGCAAGCAATGTAAAAGCCTGTTACACCTATTGTGACATAGTAAAACTCTCGCGTGATGAACTTAATTTTTTAGCCCAGCATAGCGATACAACGAGCGATGATTACATTCAAATGCTATTAAATACCGGAGTTAAACTGGTGTTTTTAACCGATGGACCAGAGCCTGCCACGGTTTACCACAGCGCATTTACACTTAACGAATCGGCACCAAAAATAAACGCCGTAGATACAACAAGCGCAGGTGATGCATTTATAGCGGGGGTTTTATACTACTTAAATAACTTAGGAAGTGATTTACCACTAGCAGATAAACTAAATGATAAAGCGAGCGTAAAAGGCGCTCTGAACTTTGCTCTTAAATGTGGCTCTAAAGCGTGTTTAGCTAAAGGGGCATTTCCGGCATTACCTGTGCTGGCTGATGTACTTTAATAGACCTAATGTTTTTTAAGTTCAAATATATGCAGTAACGCGTAGTTACTGCATAGCATCAAACACCATTTTACTATCCACTATTTGTTCAAAGTGCGTTATTTTTTGATTTTTAAGCTGCCAAATATGCGCGACCCTAGCTTGCATTTTTTTACCCGTTTTAATATAAGTACCAGAGTACGTGCCATACACTACAACAGTATCATCTTGGGATAAGTAGTTTTGTGGCGTAAACGTGTAGTTATACCACTCGCTTGCAAGCTTTTGAAAAACATGTTCAGTAATGTCATTCATACCATGGTATGTACCAGCATAAGCAAAACCGTCAGCCTCTTTCCAAGTAATAGTATCACTTGCATGAGCAACTAAATTTTGCCCATTCTCTTGTGATGTTTTGCCTTCATACGTACTTTTAATTGTGTCTATGTTGTTCATTTTTGCACACCCTTGCACTATAAAAAGGAAGCTCAATAAAGCTGTAATATAAACAGCTTTATTATTTAGAAATTTCATCACACTATACTAGCGCAACTGATTGCTGTAAGTAGGTAACCCACTGCTCAGTTTTTCCATAATAATGGGCTATATCGGCTTTTTGCCACTTACCTGTGTCAAATTCAAATGCTGCACTAGGAAAACCTTGCCCATGAATATTGTGCAATAAGCCTCGGCTTTGTGCTATATGTTGATCTGTTGCATCGCCTTCTAGCGCATTAAAGTGGGTTTCAAATAAGGCCTTGTTTAAACCCAGCTCCAATGCAATATCAGTCAGTACATGCAGCTGCATAATGTTTTTACCCTGAGCATAATAAGCATGTTGAATACTATTAAGCATTTCCCCACCTGATATACCAAGCTCTTGCGCTGCCAATATAGCAGTAATAGCCGGAGCCGAGTTGAGTATAATATCGTTGGTTTTTAAAAGCCCATCAGTATAGTTACTACCAAATACCTGACCGGTTTTCTTCGCTATGACACTGTCGTTTTTAAGTGCAAATTCACGCCATGCAGGAGTCACTAATTTTACATTATCACCTGTTAGCATACCTCCACTGTGTACTTTTACAATTAAACCATCAATATTTTCAGCAGCGGTGATCAAGGGCACGCTGCCGTAAGTCCAACCACATAAAGGGTCAACAATTATATGTAACGTTACGTTTTTCATTAATATTTCCTATCTAAATAATTGCTTAACGCAAGGGCACTTAGTGCCATTGCATCTCACCCATAACCACTTTTGAGCCCAACTCTAAGATGCTTCTTGCACCTAAATCAGGGTAAGCTTGAGTCATTATCTCTACAAATTCAGTTGAGTTTTTTGCATTTTTTGCAGCGCTATCCGCTTTATTTAAGTATCCTTTCATGAATGACACACCAGAAAGGTCTTGTTTACTGCCCTGTAAAAAATGACCTGGAATAACAGTCTGTGGTTTTAAATTCTCGATGTTATCTAATGTTGACTGCCAAGTTTGACGCTCTGCAGCAGTGCTCGAATCGGCCAACCACACATGCATTTGATCAAATACTACAACCCCACCCAGCACTGTTTTTATAGAAGGGATCCAAAGGTAAGTATGCTTTGGATCATGCTGTAAATTTTTAATAATAATTTCTTTCCCATCTATAGTTAGGCTATTTGATAGCATTACTTCTGGCAAAATAAGTTCTTTAGGTGCATTGCTCTTTAAAATAGGCCCCCAATAATTTAACTTTCCTTGCATTGAGCGTTTAATATTCTCTACTGTTGATTTAGTCGCTAATAACTTTGCTTTTGGAAAAGCAGCTTTAATTACATCTAAACCAAAGTAAAAATCAGGGTCGCTGTGACTAATATAAACAGCTGTTAATGTTTTACCGCTCGCTTTTATTTTTTCAACCAATGCTTGTGCATCATTACGCTGAAATTGGGCATCCACTAATAACACTTCGTTATCACCACTTATAATGCTTGATGAAACAGCAAAAATACTTTTGTCTTGTGGGTTATATACATCAACATCTAATTCACTTTGCGCTAATACCGGTTGCATTAATGTGCTTGCTAATAAAGCTGTTGCTGCTAATACGTGTTTAACTTTTTTCATTCTCAGTAGCCTGTTTGTTATTTCGTTAAGATGAGGCTATTGTATGTTGCAATTTAAGAATGAAAAACTAGGCAGAATGCAACTATCTGTTGCATAAATCGAACATATAGGCAAAGTGAATGGATAGAATTATTGCAGCTGATGTATTTATAAAAATTGTAGAGCAGAAAAGTCTAGCCGGTGCTGCCCGTGCTTTAGATATGTCTAGATCTATGGTTACACGGTATTTGAATCAAATGGAAAAGTGGGCAAATACCCAACTACTCCATCGGTCAACAAGAAAAATAACACTCACGTCAGAGGGTGAAAAAGTACTTAATCATAGCCGAGAGCTCATTGCCATCGCCCAAAACATTAGTGCGCCAATAGAAAGTAATAACAGATTAAACGGGCAAATTAGGTTGTCGTGCTCGCCTTTTTTAGCACATGATGTACTACCAGATATGTTGCAACAATTCTTACACGCTCATCCCGAAGTCAGTATTGATGTACAAATTAGTAATCACGTTACAAATTTGGTAGAAGAGCGAATAGATTTAGCAATTAGAATTACCAATGACTTAGATCCTAATATAATTGCTCGCCCACTTGGGAAATGCCATTCAGTATTATGTGCAAGCCCAGAATATTTAGAAAAAAACTCTAAGCCTATAACTACGGATGATTTGAGTCGCCATAACTGTTTAAACTATTCACGGTTTGAAAAAAGTATGTGGCATTTTTCACACCCTGAAAAACCCGTATCTGTAGCGATTGCTGGTAACTTCAGTGCTAATGATTCGAGCTTACTGTTAAAAGCTGCTCTTAATAATCAAGGAATAACTCTACAACCTAAGTTTGCTGCGCAGAAATATATAAATAATGGAAAGTTAATACATTTACTACCACACCTTAAACCACAAACTTTGAGCATATACGGTATTTACCGCTCCAGGAAACATCAGTCTCTTGCACTTCGTTCATTTATTGATAGCTTAGTAACGTATTTTGATAAGATTGATACTTAACAATAAGCGAAAACTATTAAACGTTCGCTATAAGTCCTTTATTTGAGAGTTGAAATAGCGCTTTGTAAGCGCTATTTTTTGAAAGAAGGGATTTATTATTCGTCTAACCAATCTATGGCAGCGGTAGCATTTTCAAAATATTGAACCTCACCCGATATAAACCAGTTACCTATTTTTGCCATTCGAGCTTGCCACTCTTTATTACCGTATATAGCTACTTTTTTAAATTCTTTAGAGTGTTTAACACCTAACTTTAAGTCATCCCAGGCTGCGCGTAGCTCCCAACCTTCAAGTTCACTACCGTCTATTAATGCATTCACCACTGGGTGCTTAACTTCGCCAAGAGCTGAGTTTATCATTGGGGTAATTATTTTGTAGTCGTCGTGAGTAAGCGTACCAACGGCTTTAAGTTTTAAAAAAAACTCTCTTCCTGCTCGTTCAAGACCAATAGATAAACCATGTGTTGTGTGTACCATTACTGCTCTCCTTAAATAGGCTGAGTGGTAAAAGTACACCTTCTAAAATTAATTAGTCCTGAACTAAATTAATAAATAATCTCAAATAAACGACTCAATCACGCATTTTGTACGCGAGATATCTGGTTTTCTACATCAGTTAAATGACCCGTTTTAAGCCATACTTTTGCACCATTACTTCCCGCTTTAACGTTAACGGAGCTATTAACAGGCACTCTTAACCAACTTTTTTTTACAAGGGTATCGGCTTGCTCATCAAATGAGCCTTCAAGTACTAGCAACTCAGCTCCACCTTTTGCGCTTATAACCATGCAGGCGTTGGGCTTAAAGTGCAACAAGCTGACCTCTTCAAAGTCGTCTTTGTATAAAGGGGTTACGGCAACATTTTTAAAACTAGGATGCACCGTACTTTGCATCAAGTTTGTTTGCAAACGCACGTGCGTTCGGTCATCTGGTTGAAACTGCCATAACTTTACAAATATAACGCAGCCATTTTCAGACCCCGGCTTATGCTTTGATTGCGGTGGATTACGGATATAAGAACCTGCCGCAAAGTCACCATGCTCATCTTGAAATACCCCTTCAAGCACAACAAACTCTTCACCGCCTGTATGTACATGCGGCGAAAACTCACTGCCAGGTGCATAACGAACAATGGTCGTTGCGCGAGCAACTTCGTCGCCCACTCTATCGAGCGCTCGCCTATCAACGCCCGCCATCGGCGATGCAACCCACGGGAGCGATTCGCTATGTACCACAACTCGTTTACTAAAATCGGCAGCTATTTTCATATTTGGCTCCTAAGCGTAACTTCACTTAAATTTTAAACTAATAACCTAATTAAGCCGCAACACTTGGGCGTTTTGCTACTTTTTCTTGCCATGCAACTAAATGGGTTAACTCATTCGGGATTGCTATTTGTGCAAATCCAGCAAATACCAGCCCAGCATACAATGTAATATCAGCAATACTAAACTGCTCGCCGCCAACAAACGCCGATTGCGCTAGTACATCATTAAAATAGCTAAACCCTTGGCGCGCTTTTTCGCCTTGTTTTTCACCCCAAGCCACATTTTGATATGTTTCAAGCTCAGGTCCTAAGCCATCAGTTGCATGATGAAAGTAAGTTGCCACAGCGTCAAGCACCATAGATTCTGCACGCTTTTGCATCATGTTAATTACTGCACGCTCTTTTGCGGTTTCACCCATTAAAGATGGGCCTTCAAATGCGGTATCAATATACTCAGTAATAGCGGTACTTTCTGATATAAACGTGCCGTCATCTAGCTCTAATACGGGTACACCTGCTAATGGGTTTTTAGCTAAAAAGGCTTTTGTTCTGTGTTCACCATTTAATAAATCAACAGGTACAAACTCAACATTTGAAGTGGCATTTTTTTCAGCTAAAGCGATACGAACACGAAGTGGATTTGGAAAGTTTGCTACATCATAAATTTTCATAGCAATCTCTATCTTTATTGTTTAGAAGTGGATTAACGGCGCGGACTACCTACTGATAGGTAATTTATAATGTTAAACTAAATTTAAGTCAACGTTTAAATTTTTCTGATTTATGGGATTTAACTTAATTCATAATAAAATTAGGGGGTTGCTTAATAGTAAAAACGCTTGTAAATAACTACCTACTGGTCGATAATTTTGCTGTACCATTTGCATTAAATAAGTGATCCATTATTACGCTAAGAAAATAGCGCAATAACAAGGCGAAAATCATGACATGCAGTTGTTCTGTATGAATAATTTTTAACGCAGTTAGTGTGTTATTTAATGCGATACAATGATCATGTTTTTAATAAAACTGGTATTACTGCAGATAGGAAATATTAAAAATGAGTAAAAAAGAAGCTTTATTAAAAGCCGCTGAAAACAAGGTGCGACTTGGCGGGTACAGTAATTTTAGTTTTAGAGAGCTCGCCAGCGAAGTCGGCATTAAAAGCGCCAGTGTGCACTATCACTTTCCGACTAAGGCCGATTTAGGTGCAGAGCTTGCTCATCAATATACTAATTCTTTTTTAGCAGCGTTAGGCGAGCCAAACGAACTTAAAGCAAGCGGTAAAAATCCTATTGATGTGTACACTCAGCTTTTTAGACGTGCATTAGTAACCGATAAAAAAATGTGTTTATGCGGGTTGCTAGGAGCCGAAAGCGATAGCCTTCCAGATAAAGTACGCCTTGAAGTAAAGCGCTTTTTTAATCAAAACCTAACATGGCTTAGCGCTGCACACTTAGCTAATGGTGAGCCTAACCCCGCTCAAGCAGCTATTCAAACAGTAAGCCTGCTTGAGGGCGCTATGATGATAAGCAAAACGCTCGACGATAATAGTTACTTTGAACTTGCAACTCAGTAATACCTAAATTTAGTACACAAAAAAAGCGAGCTATTGATTATCAATAGCTCGCTTTTTTAATGCTTGAAATAACTTATGTGATTATTATTAAACCGCTGTTGGTTTAACTTTATGCTTAGAATGCACAATTGCTAAAACAATTAAGCCAATCACTGTTACTACAGCGCCAATAGGTTTACCTAAATCGCTTGATAAGTTAAGACCAATTGCTGCAGTGCCAATATAAGAAACCGTTACCGCTGTTGCTATAACAGCAGGAACACTGGCAATCCAATGGAATGTACCACGGTCAAACAAGTACTTAGTAGCAAGCCATAATACGCTTGTAGAAAGCAGCATGTTTGAAAATGCAAAGTAGCGCCAAATTAATGAGAAATCGAGCTTCGTCATAAAGTACGCTATAGCAAGTATAGGCACCGCCACTAATAAGCGATTACGTAAACTTTGTGGAATATTAAACGCATCAACAACTGTTAAACGTAGTGAGCGGAACGCTGTATCACCAGAAGTAATTGGGAATACGGCTACTGCAATAATTGCCATTATACCGCCAAATACGCCCAAGTAACTGTTAGCTACATGGTTAACAACTAAGCCTGGACCACCTTGGTCAAGCAATGCTTTTAAGCCCGCGTAACCCTCTGGGAACGCTGCAATACCAGCAAGTGCCCATACACAACCTACAATACCTTCACACATCATAGCGCCGTAATAAACTGGACGTACGTATTTTTCGTTAGTTAAACAACGCGCAATAATAGGCGCTTGAGTAGAGTGAAAACCACTAATAGCACCACAGGTAATTGTTATAAATAACAATGGCCATGTTGGTAATCCATCTGGGTTTGGCTCTAAAAAGTCATGTGCGTGGTCAGCTTCAAAGTAAGCTAAAAAGTCACTTGGTACAGGTAAGT
The DNA here is from genome assembly GCF_014163745.1 of Pseudoalteromonas sp. SR44-2. NCBI lineage: Bacteria > Pseudomonadati > Pseudomonadota > Gammaproteobacteria > Alteromonadales > Pseudoalteromonadaceae > Pseudoalteromonas > Pseudoalteromonas sp. SR44-2. Next base: position 252,414 of record NZ_JACJDW010000002.1, read on the forward strand.
GCGGCGCATTAATAAGTAATGAAATAGCAATTGCCACCGTCATTACAATCATTAGCGCACCAAAAATTGGGTAAAACTTAGTGATAATTTTATCAATTGGTAGCAAGGTAGCTAAAAAGTAATACGCTAAAATGGCAAGTACCCAAAAGGTATTATTTGCCAGTATTGTACCTTCAAAAAAATCAAGGTTACTTAGCAAACCTGCAGGGCTCATAATAAATACTACACCTACAAAAAACAGTAGCATGGCAGTAAATACAAGCATAAAGCCTTTAAATACCACGTTGTAATAATGGCCTGCGATTTCTGGTAGGCTTTTACCGTCTTCTTTTATACTCATTACACCTGAGAAGAAGTCGTGTACAGCGCCACCTAAAACATTACCAAGTACAATCCATACTAGTGCAACTGGTCCGTATAAAGCACCTAAAATTGGGCCAAATATTGGGCCTACGCCAGCAATGTTTAAAAACTGAATTAAAAATGCTCGTACAGGGTGAATAGCTACGTAATCAACACCTTCGCTAAAGCGTTTTTGTGGTGTGTCAGCAGTTGAATCCAAACCGGCTTGTTTTTCAACAAATGGGCTGTAAAACTTATAGCCCAGTATTAAAATAGTGAGGCAGATAAAAAAGATGATCATAAAGCACGTTTCTCTTTTTGTATTTTAGTTATAGAGCGCATTGTGTGTCGCCCCGCCTTTTCAATCCGTGAATAATCGACGAACGATAACAAAGCTTTAACCCTCAAACAATAAGACGTTTAGCTAATACAATAATCGATATAAGCCACTATTTACGCAACCTGCGCACTTAACACTCACTTATCGCCTATGTCTTATTTTAGGCACAAAAAAAGCGGTTAAACTTTTACGTATAACCGCTTTCACACACAATGTTTTTTTAAAGTGGGTTCATAAACTCACTAATTTGTTGATGCGTTAAAGTAGGTGTTGCACCAGAACTTTCGGCGACCATTGCTCCAACGGCACATGCAAAGTCAACGGCATATTGCGCGTCGTCGTTGCTACAAAGCTGATAAATTAACGAACCTAAAAACGAATCGCCTGCGCCAACAGTGTCAATTACACTAATTAAATAACCTGAATTATAAAAATTCTCGCCCTTGATTGTTAATAAAGCACCGTGGCTACCTTTGGTTACACATAAGTAATCGGTATTTGTTTGCTGTGCTATAAACGCTAAATTTTGTTCAAGCGAATGAAACTTACAACCCATCGCTTTTGCAATTTCGTATAGCTCTTCATCGTTTAACTTAATAAAGTCTGCTTTATTCATTAAATCTACAAGTGTTTCTAGCTTGTAATGCGGTGCACGTAGATTTACGTCAAATACTTTAAAGTTTGCTACATCAACGAGTTGATTTAATGTTGCTAAAGACGCTTCGCTTCGCCCAATTAGGCTGCCAAATACAAATACATCGCTACTTTTAACTTTACTAAGTAACTCATCGGTAAGCGCTATATTATCCCACGCAGTGTCTGCCACTATTTCATAACTTGCAGAGCCACCACTGGCGAGCGTTACCTCAACCGTGCTAGTTTTTTTGTCACTATTAATAGCAATGTATTCGCAGCTTACGCCTTTGCTAGTAATTTCGCCTAGTAACTCAGCGCCTAACTCGTCGTTACCAACAGCGCTGATCATGTCGGCTTTAATGCCTAGTGAGTTAATACGCACACACATATTAAGTGGCGCGCCACCTAAGCGTTTACCTGAATCAAAACAATCCCACAGCACTTCGCCAAAGCAGCTAACACTTACGTTTTCGCCTGATTTATGATTAATTAAAATGCTCATAATTAGTTACTCTTTTGATCAAGTACAGCCTGCATAATGGCTTTAATTTTACTATTAGGTGCATACAGCGCAGCAACCGACTTTTTATACTCAGCAGTAAACGTTTCGTTATGCTCAAGTTTACCAAACAAGCTCGTTAACTTTAAAAATGCAATCGGGCTAGTTTGAGTCTCTTGCGCGTAAGAATTAAGCTCTTTGTGCATCGCATCTTGAATTTCAAGTTGCTCGCCGTTTTCACTTAAACCTTTATCGCTGTATAAACACCAAGTAGCAATAACAAGCGTTGCCAGTGATACATCTCGACCTTGTATTAGGTTTTCGTTAATTGTGGCAATTAAAAACTTAGGCAATTTAGCTGAGCTTTCACTACAGATACGCGCTAGGCTGTCTTTAATATTAGGATTAGCAAAACGCTCTATTAACGTATCTTTGTAGCTTTCAAGGTCAATGCCTTCAAGTGGTTCAAGATTTGGGGTTACTTCTTTATCCATAAAAGCACGTAGGTATGTGGCAAATAATTCATCCGATACCGTTTCATCAATAGTGCCATAGCCATGGATTGAACCTAATAAACCAAGTACAGAATGACCTGCATTAAGTAAACGTATTTTCATGGTCTCATAAGGCGTTACATCAGTAACAAACTGAGCACCAACAACATCCCATTTTGGACGAGAGTCACTAAATGTGTCCTCTATTACCCATTGTGTAAACGACTCACAGGTAATTGGCCACTCGTCGCTAACACCATATGCATCAACCACGTAATCAATATCACTCTTTTTAGATACCGGTGTAATACGGTCAACCATCGCATTTGGAAACGATACGTTTTGCTCAATCCACTCACTTAGGTCTTTGTCTTGCTCTGTAGCAAAGGCTAAAAGCATTTTGCGTGTTACGTTACCGTTGTGCTGAATGTTATCGCACGACTGTACTGTAAACGCGCCTAGGCCTTGCTCTTTACGAAGTTTTAACGCAGCAGTAATGTAACCAAACGCTGTAATTGGGTCGTTTGGGTTATTAATGTCGTTAATAATATCTGGATTACTGTAATCAAACTCGCCCGTTGCAGGGTTAAAGTTGTAACCGCCTTCGGTAATAGTAAGCGACACAATTTTAGTATCGCTGTGCGCTAGCTTATTAATTACCGCTTGTTTGTCCTCTGGAGCAAACAAAAAGTCGATCATTGAGCCAATTACTTTGTTATCTATTGTACCGTCTGGGTGTCTAACAGTAAGCGTGTAAAGGTAATCTTGCTGCTTTAAAATATCACGCAGACCACGGTTACCCTCTAAAAGGCCAACACCACATATACCCCATTGCTCAGAGCCCGGAGTTTTTAAAAGCTCGTTAACATACACTGCTTGGTGAGCACGATGAAAACCGCCCACACCAATATGTACAATACCGGCTTTAACTGCGCTACGGTCGTAGGTTGGTGTATCAACATGGCTTGGTAATTGAGCCAAGCTCTGTTGGTTTAGCCCTGTAACTAGAGCGTCAGTGTGTTGGTATTGTGTCATGGTGTGACCTTACTAAACAAAGATAAAATATAAATTACGATACTGTATTACGATGCTGTATTGAGTACTTTATGGCGCTTTAACGACCAGTACGCAGTAACAAAATAAATAACAGTACATATAAAACAGGCTATTTCGAATTGCGATTTATTAGCGCTGTACATACTCATAGTTTCACTGAAAAACATCACTTGGCTGGCAAATATAAAAATAATAACCAACGAAACAGTAGAAACCGCGTTAAGTACTTTTGTAAATACAGAGCTGTCAATTACTGGCTTTGGAATGTCTTTAGCCTCAGCTGCTTGATATTCTTTAATATCACGTTGCTCTTGCTTTTCTGCTGCAATTTCTTGTGTGTAATCGTCACCAGCGCCGTATTTTTTAGCTAAAAGCGTGTAAACAACAATGGTGAAAATCCATGTAGGAATAAACAAGTAGTAAAACGACATTACATCAATTGCGTTTAAGCCAAAGCCAAACACAAGTGCTAACGCCCAAGATGCTATAGCCGGTACGCTGCGGGTAATATTTTTATATTTAGCCCAGTAACGTGTTAGGCCAATTTTAGGAAATAACACATGCTCAGCAAACACAATGCCGCCTACTGGTACAACTAATAAGCCTGCGTATGTAAGTAGCGGAAGCATTTGAGAAAATACAAACGGGAAACACGCAATAATTACGGTTACAACACCTACAATAGCGGTTGTGCGTTCACGTGATTGATTAACAAATATAGATTGTGCTGCAAGGCCTGCACGGTAAAGGTTTGCGTTAGCTGTAGTCCAACCGGCAATAATTACAATAACAAAACCAGTCCAACCTAATGCATGGTATGCAACATCGCCCGGATCAAGTGATGAAATAGTTGTTTTAAGTAATACCGCAACACCTGCGCCCATAATACCGGCAGAGATCCACGCTAAGTAATGACCAAAAAACATGCCCACACCTGAAAACAAACCATAGCTTTTGCGTTTAGCAAATCTAAAAATAGCCATGTCGATTAAACCAAAGTGAGTTATTGAGTTAGCAGCCCATGCAAAGCCAATCACTTCTAATAGGCCAATGCCCTTTTCACCATCGGCATTGGTGCCCGTCCATATAGAGGAGTCGCCTATGGTCATAAAGTCGCTAAAGCTAGTTAAAGAGGTAGAACCTAATACGTGATTTGAAAGCTCAGGAAATAACGCGAACGAGCCTGCAATAAATATAACAAATAGCCACGGCGCACACAGCTTTGAAAAGTCAGCAACCGTAGAAAAGCCATACATCGCAACAAATACAACAATAGAGCCAACAGCTAAAACAATGGCTACAAACCAAAAGCTATTTGGATACCAATCAAGTTGCGCAGGTATATCAAACAAAAACCGCACGGCGGTGGAGGATACCGTGATCATCGCGGCCGATATAACACTAAAAATAACCACGTTAGCCCAGTTATAGAGCTTGGTCATAGAGTTACCAGCAATTTTGTTTAAGTAGTTATATAAACTTAAGCGGGTTTCTACTGCAATGGGTGCAGTAATCAGCCACCAAGAACACATTGCTAACAGGTTACCTATTAATAAACCCAGTAGAATGTCGATGGTTGAAGCGCCTAATGCAACAAACGTTGCACCAATAACAAATTCAGTAGCCGCAACATGTTCGCCGGCGTATAGCCCTGCAAAATGCTTCCAGCCGTGAAGCTTATTATTAGCAACAGGAAGTTGCTCTTCGTTTACATCTTTAAATGTTTGTGTGTGTGGACTCGTTGCCATGGTATTTCCTATTGTTAACAGCAAAGCATTTGATACCAATCTGCATAACTATTTGAATAATTTAACGAGTTAAATTACCCCATAACGTCGTTAAAAATTTTATATTTAGAACAACTAGATATAAAAATTTTTGCCTAGTTACAGTGCAATTTTCTTATCGTTAAATAAACCCCATATTCAAGCAGATTGGTATAGAACCTAAATACTTTGCCTTTTATAATTTGGCTTATAAACGCATGATGTTTTGCCACGTTTTGTTTTATTTTTAGTAAAGCAAAACCATCTACATTTATATTTTGCGTTTGCTTGCCTGTCAGTGTGTAAGGCGAGCAAATCACGTTAAAAACTTTGTTTATTTAAAAAGCTGCGTGTTTACTGCTTTTTAAGTGCAGGGTATGCACTTAAAAAATCTTGCCAATGCGTTAAATGATCAACATTTGGGTAAGCACTGTGTACATGATTAACAGAGCCTTGCATATGTTGCCCACCGCTGTAATGCAGTACTTGCATATTGGCGTCAATCCCTGCATTTACGCCGGCTTTACTGTCTTCAATTACTAAGCAATGCTCTGGCTTTACACCCATTTGCTTAGCTGCATGTAAAAATAAATCAGGCGCCGGTTTACCACGCTTAACTTCGCTGCTGGTAAAAACCGTATCGCTAAAGTACTTACTTAAACTCACTACGCTCAACGCTTTTGCGGTGCGTGCTGGGCTGCTGCTAGTAGCAATACAAATAGGCACAGCTAAATTGTTAAGTACGTCTTTTATACCGTCAGTCGTGGTTAGTCCGGTTTCAAATTCGTTTAATAGTGCCTCGCGGTAGTCACCTTCAAAGCTTTCAGGAAGAGTGACATTAAATGCATCCGCTATTTTTTGGCTTACTGTTTTAAAGTTGCAGCCTAAAAAGTGTTGCTGTACATAAGCGCGGTCAATCTCAACGCCTTTTTCAACAAGCATATTAATGAGTACTTGTGCGCTTAAAATTTCGCTATCAATAACAACGCCATCACAATCAAATATCACTAGCTCAATATTAGTATTCATCTTGTCACCTTATTAACACTGTTTGGTTTAGCTAATTTAAATATAACGAGTTAAGCGCGATTAATATTGTGCAACTTTTTAGTGCAACTCATCAATGAGCATAAGCTCACTGATTGAGCATATTCCCTTTATTGCGCGAATATGTCAACACACTGTAAGTATAAAACGCACCAGCTTGGTGAAAATACCGCCAGATAAAACTAAAAACCTTTGTATTTAATAAATTTTATAAAAGCATATTGCGACTAAGGTCATAGTAAAGAAATTACATTAATGTAAAAAGTGTATCTGCAAATTCATTTCATCTGTTTTACAAATCACATCAATCTAATTAATCAGTTTTACCGAAGTTAATAAAGTTAATACTATCGTTAACAGATTAACAGCCTGCACCACTGCCGGCACTTTTAAATAGATGAGGTCGACAATGAATACTCAAATAAACAAAACAAAATTAACACTAACTGCACTGGCACTTGCAATGGCATTACCGGCAAGCGCAGCAACAACTCTTACTAAAGATAACGGCGCAGCTGTTGGCGACAACCAAAATTCAATTACTGCTGGCGAACGTGGCAGTGTATTACTAGAAGACGTGCAACTAATTCAAAAACTGCAACGCTTTGCACGTGAGCGTATTCCTGAGCGTGTTGTGCATGCTCGTGGTACTGGCGCCCACGGTGTGTTTGTAGCATCAAAAGAGCTAGATGATTTAACAATTGCAGCACCGTTTGCACAAGCTGGTAAAGAAACAGACGTATTTGTTCGTTTTTCATCGGTAATTCACTCAAAAGGCAGCCCAGAAACACTGCGTGACCCACGTGGCTTTGCAACTAAGTTTTACACAGACCAAGGTAACTGGGATTTAGTAGGTAACAACTTACCGGTGTTCTTTATTCGCGATGCGATTAAATTTCCAGACATGGTTCACTCGTTAAAGCCATCACCGGTTGATAACATTCAAGATCCTAACCGTGTATTCGATTTTTTCTCGCACGAACCAGGTTCTACACAAATGCTAACGTGGGTTTACAGCGACTACGGTACACCAGCAAGTCTTCGTAAAATGGACGGTTGGGGTGTACATGCATACAAAATGATTAACAAATCGGGCGATGTTAAATACGTTAAGTTTCATTGGGTAAGCCAACAAGGTATTGATAACCTTGACGCAAAAGAAGTAGCTAAAGTGCAAAGCCAAGACTTCCAACACTTAACACGCGACCTTTACAGCGAAATTGGCAAAGGCAACTTCCCTAAGTGGGATCTATACATTAAAACACTTGATCCGTCGCAGCTTGATGACTTTGATTACAACCCGTTAGATGCAACAAAAATGTGGTTAGACATTAAAGAAACTAAAGTAGGAACAATGACCTTAAACCGTATGCCAACTAACTTCTTCCAATCTACGGAACAAGTAGCAATGGCACCGGCAAACATTATTCCAGGTATTGAGCCATCAGAAGACAGACTATTACAAGGTCGTATGTTTTCTTACGCTGATACACAAATGTACCGCCTAGGTGCTAACCACCAGCAATTGCCAATTAACCGTGCAAAAGTTGAAGTGGTTAACTACAACCAAGACGGCGCAATGAATATTGGTAACACAACAAGCAATGTGAACTATCAGCCAAGCCAAGAAAACGTAGCTGAAAACCCAATTGCACGTAGAAGTAACACAGAGCTAAAAGGCTTTGTACAACAAGCCGCGATTAAAAAGCAGCAAAACTTCGCGCAAGCAGGTGTTATATACCGTGGTTTTAGCAAGCAAGAACGTACAAACCTAATTAATAACCTAGCAGGCGATTTAGGCAAAGTGCAAAACAGCAGTGTCAAACACAAAATGCTTAGTCACTTTTACAAAGCTGATAGCGAGTACGGTACACGCTTAACTAAAGCTGTAAACGGCGACCTTAAAATGGTTAAACAACTAGCCGCTAACTTATAAGCAACTAGTTAAAAGCAATTAGTCCCAACTAAATAGCTATTTAAACCACAACCATGAGGAAGGAATAAACCCCTTCCTCTTTTATAAGAGACAATTGTTATGCGTAATTTATTAATTATAGTCGCTCTATTTCTGAGCTTTACCAGTAGCGTTTACGCTCAAAATACATCAGATACACAAACACCCAGTACGCAAGTTGAAAGCCAACATTCTGCAAAAACTCAATACGATAGCTTATTTGCTTATTACTTTGCCGCAGCACGCACAAACGACACAGCTGTAATAGAGCAGTTTGTAGATGCCGGTATTCCTATCGACAGCTACAACAATAAAGGCTACACCGCGTTAATGATTGCTACTTACCATGGTAATAAAAACACGGTTAATACACTTTTACACTTAGGCGCTAATGCCTGTCTAGAAGATAACCGTGGCAACACAGCGCTAATGGCCGCTATTTTTAGAGGTGAATTTAGTATCGCTAAAACACTCGTATCACTTGATTGCGACAACGCGCATCAAAACAAAGCCGGTCAAACAGCAGAGCAATTTGCACAAACATTTGGTCAACAAAAAGTTATAGAGTTACTAGCGCAGGTAAATAATGCAAAATAATCTGCACGCAACAAAAAGCCCTAAAATAATAGGGCTTATATTTAATAAAATTAGTCTTATGTTGCAGGCGCTATTTGAGGTTGTTTAGGCTTTTCTCGCGTTACAAAGTAACAAATTAGCGAGCCCACTGTTACCAGCACAACCCCCTGCCAAAACGAAGCACTCAGCGTAATAGATAAATACAACGCCGAAATAATAGTAGAAAACACCGGTGTAAAGTACGAAAGCGTTCCCAAAAGCATTAAGTTACCGCCAATAATAGCTTGATTCCACAGTGCATAACCGCTCCCCACGACTACACCAGCTAATAGCAATGTTATGCTTGAGCTGAGCGAAAACGTTAATGGCGCTTCATTACTAAAACCATATTGCGCCCACAAACTCATTGCCGTAACAGTAAAAAATAACGTAATGGCATTTTTACCATTACTCAGCTTTTGCGTTACTACGCAATAAATAGCCCATATAAACGCTGCAGCTAATGCCATTAAATAAGTAGCAGGATTATCAGAAAAGTTAGTCACAAGCGTATCGAGTGACATTTCTTGATCGCCCGTAATACACCAAGCAACGCCTAAAAAAGCAATAATCATGCTTGGGTAAACCCAGTAACTTACTTTTTTACGGCCAATAATAATAGAGAGCAGTATAGTCAGCGTGGGCCATAAATAATTAATAACCGCCATTTCCATTGCCTGATGACGACTATTTGCCATACCAATAGAAAGCGCCAAGCAAATTTCGTACGCTACAAATAACAAAGTACCTATTACCAGGTAGCGTCTTGAAAACCCACTAAACTTGGGCACTCCCATAACCAAAATTAAAAATATCGCACTGACAGAGTACATAGCCGCAGCACCACCAATGGGGCTAAACAACTCAGAAATATCCCGTAGTAATGCCACTAAGCAACTCCACAGTAATATTGCAGCAACTCCATAAAGCGTGTATTTATTTTTGCTTAAAAACTCCATTTGCCAATCCAAAAGTACTACTCGTAAATTTGAAACTAAACTAACAGTAATTATTTAATTAAACAATAAGGGTCTGTTGTTCTTTCAAGGTTAAATTTGCAGCAGTCTGTTTGGTATTTAGGCAAGGCAGAGCCTATATAGTGTGGTTATTCCCCATAAATGGGCGATAACGTAGCATTAATGCCAAACAGGCGCTGCCCAAAGGGTTCTTCCTAGGGACTACTTACTCTTTGTTGCCTACATGGATGTAGGTAAGGGGCGTGAGCAGGACGCGGAAGCTTTGCTCGGTTTTTACTTAGCCCACTAGGTTACAAATCTCGCGCCGCGATTAAATAGCCCCTAGTTTGAAC
>NZ_JACJDW010000030.1:0-44696 GCF_014163745.1 Pseudoalteromonas sp. SR44-2
ATGGTCACTCAGTTTCAATTGAGACTCTAATTTGTTTGCCTCGCTACCTAAGTAGTTTGGCTGTTAGAACTCAATCTGTACGAGTGCCCACACAGATGATTGCTTTATATTGTTAAAGAACGTTTGAGTCGCTTTAGCGTCTCAAGGGATGCGAATAATACACCCTTTATTTTTCGAGTCAATACTTTGTTTTAAATTTTCTTTTGGAAGATTTAAAACCGAAGTTTTATTTAACTCTCTGGGTAGTTCGTGCCTCGCTATGCTTCGGCGTTTCCCGTCTCAGTGGGGTCGCATTATAGGGAGCGGCGGATTTTACGCAAGCGTTATTTGCATAAAATAGTAATTAAAATTAAGCCCCAAGCAAGCGCACACGATAGACACAAGTTACCCACAAAACCCTGTTGATAAGTCTGTTTTTGAACTTTAAAACTAAACACTTTTATCCTGATGTGATAAGTTGCGGTCACTTTTTTTAACTCATGTATTTAGGCAGTATCCATGACAGACATAATAAATAGTATAAGTGCCCTTCTATGGGGGCAAGTTCTCGTCTACTTATTAATAGCAGCGGGCCTCTTCTTTACTTTTCGACTAGGCTTTATTCAATTTGTGCAATTCCCACATATGTTCAAAGTTATGTTTGGTTCTCGTAAATGTGCCGATAACGAAATTTCATCCTTTCAGGCTTTTTGTACTTCATTAGCAGCTCGTGTCGGTACTGGTAATATGGCAGGTGTTGCTGTTGCCTTATATCTAGGTGGCCCAGGTGCTATTTTCTGGATGTGGCTTATTGCATTAATAGGTATGGCTACAAGTTTTGCCGAGAGTACTTTAGCTCAGGCTTATAAAACAAAAGATGCAGATGGTAATTTTAGAGGTGGCCCTGCTTATTATATGCAAAACGGTTTAGGCAAACGTTGGATGGGAACTTTATTCTCGTTATGTTTAATTTTAGCCTTTGGTTTAGTATTTAACGCAGTACAGTCAAACTCTATTGCTGCAGCATTTGAAGTAGCGTTTGATGTACCTAAGTATATAGTAGGCATTTGCTTGGTTGTTGGCTCTGGCATCATTATTTTTGGTGGCCTAAAAACAATTTCTCGCTTTGCTGAAATGGTTGTGCCATTTATGGCATTAGCTTACCTGCTGGTTGCACTTTATGTATGCGCCATTAACTTTACTGCACTACCAGATGTGCTAGTGCTTATTATAAAAAGTGCTTTTGGTATTGAACAAGCTGGTGCTGGTGCTATTGGATACGGTGTCACACAAGCGATGATCCAAGGTATAAAGCGTGGTTTATTCTCAAACGAAGCTGGTATGGGTAGTGCAGCTAATGCCGCGGCTACTGCGACGCCTTACCCTCCTCACCCAGCGTCACAAGGTTATGTGCAAATGTTAGGCGTATTTATTGATACTATTGTTATTTGTACAGCGACTGCTTCTCTTATTTTACTATCGCAGCAATTAGTACCTGAATCTGGTGTTATGGGGATTGAACTTACACAAGCAGCATTACAAGAACATGTCGGCGACTGGGGTACTTACTTTATTGCTATTGCTATATTGTTTTTTGCCTTTACTTCTATTGTGGCCAATTACTCTTACGCTGAAACAAATTTAATGTTTTTAGAGCACAACTCTAATAAAGGTATGTTTATCTTTAGACTTGTTGTTTTAGGTATGGTGATGTTTGGTGCTGTTGGTGAGCTTGGTTTAATCTGGACGCTGGCAGATATATCAATGGGTTTAATGGCCATTGTAAACGTTATAGCGCTATTTATGCTTTCAGGTGTTGTTGTATGGCTTTCAAAAGACTATAACGAACAACGCAAAAAGGGCTTAATACCCACCTTTGACAAAAGTAAGCATCCTAAACTTGCTAAAGAGGTTGACCCAGAGGCCTGGGAATAGAGAATAATCAGCGAGCTACGGCTCGCTTTTTTAGTTCTAAAAATAACAAATACTACGCTTAATCATCTCATTTCTTATAAATAAAAGTTATATTAATTTTAAAACTATTTTATATTTAATTACGTAGGATGTATGAATTAAGTTATCTATAAAAAGGAGATCCGATGGATGACATGACAAAAAAATACAGTATAGACACTACTGATTACCAAGTTGGGCAAGATAATGTACAAAAGTGGGGATTTGATATCCATAACCCAGTATTTGGTATAAGCTCCTTCTTAGTTGTTTTATTTGTAATACTTACCCTAGTTTTTGACCCTACCGTTACCCGTGATGCACTAACCTCGACTAAAGACGCAATAATTAATCAATTTGATAGTTACTTTATGTTACTAGCCAATGCCTTTGTGATCTTTTGCGTTATTTTAGCATTTTCTCCTTTAGGTAAAATTCGGTTGGGTGGCGTAAAAGCTCGTCCAGAACATGGTTACATGTCATGGCTTTCAATGCTCTTTGCAGCAGGAATGGGGATTGGCTTACTGTTTTGGGGAGTTGCTGAGCCAACTGCATATTATACTGGTTGGTATCATATGCCTATGGGCGTTGAGCCAAACTCACCGCAAGCACACTCTTTAGCTTTGGGTGCAACCATGTACCACTGGGGTTTACATGGATGGGCGATTTACGCTGTTGTTGGATTAAGCTTGGCTTTTTTTGCATTTAATAAAGGCCTTCCTTTATCTATACGTTCGGTTTTTTATCCATTATTTGGTGATCGCGCCTGGGGATGGCTCGGTCATATCATAGATATACTCGCTGTACTGTCTACTTTATTTGGTTTAGCTACATCGCTAGGCCTTGGCGCTCAACAAGCTACCAGCGGGATAAATTATCTGTTAGGCACTGATTACGGGACTGCTTTTCAAATATCTGTTATTGGTTTAGTAACGTGCATTGCAATTTTCTCAGTTATTAGAGGTATTGAGGGGGGTGTTAAAGTACTGAGCAATGTTAATTTAATTTGTGCATTTATTTTATTATTAGCCGTTATTGCCCTTACTTTCTCTGATGCAGTTACTGCTATTTGGTTTACCCTTGGGGCGTACGTAGAGCACTTTGTACCTTTGAGCAATCCATTCAATAGACCCGATGAAGATTGGATGCACTCTTGGACTGTGTTTTATTGGGCATGGTGGATATCATGGTCGCCGTTTGTTGGGATGTTTATTGCCCGAGTTTCAAAGGGGCGCACTGTACGCGAGTTTTTACTCGTCGTCATTGGCCTACCCACGCTTCTTAGTTTGGTTTGGATGGGCGTATTCGGAAATATGGCAATTACACAAGTTATAGATAAAGTTGGCCCACTTGGACAAAATGGTTTAACTGATATCTCAGTGACTTTATTTCAAGTATACGAGCAGTTACCTCTTTCTAGTTTTATTTCTATTATTTCTATAGCACTCGTTTTGGTGTTTTTTATAACGTCGTCTGATTCAGGATCGCTTGTAATAGATGGTATAACTGCGGGCGGTAAAATAGATGCACCAGTGCCACAACGTATATTTTGGGCTACAGTCGAAGGCGTGATTGCAGCAGTATTGCTCTGGGTTGGTGGCTCGCAAGCATTGCAAGCGCTTCAGTCGGGCGTAGTTACTACAGCTTTGCCGTTTTCAATAGTACTTATTTTAATGTGTGTTGCGCTTATTCAAGGCTTATTGAGCGAGTATCCAATTTACAAAGCTCAGAGTAAACTGCAATAACAATTTATCCTTTATAAGCGATCCTCAAGGATCGCTTATAAAATCTTCGCAATTCGTATAACTAAGTGCTTAACACATTCCCTATACTCCCACCTTAAATTTATTTTAGACACCGCACTTCTATTACATTCATTAATGCCACCCCTCGTTAAAACTTAGGTGCAGGAGTAATTGCCATGAAAATTAAATAACCAGCGTTCTGATTTTTTGCTCTGTTATAAACAGGTGCTCTTATACCAATTCGCTTAATTAAGTGATCTATTTTGAGGATGATGAAACTCTAAGATAATAAAAAGAAATAGATTTTAAAGGTAAGTAGGTATTAAAAATAAGATTAGAGAATTTAAGTAAGAATAATTTTTGAATGTTTTAAAATTAGAAGAAATTTAGAATTTAAGTGAATTTTATCTGAGGATTTTAGTAAAGATGGTGCCCGAGGCCGGACTTGAACCGGCACGACTTGTTAGTCGAGGGATTTTAAATCCCTTGTGTCTACCAATTCCACCACTCGGGCATCGAGTTTGCTAATTAAAGCGTGTGGAGTAAATTATATGGAGGCGGAACCCGGAGTCGAACCGGGGTAAACGGATTTGCAATCCGGTGCATGGCCACTCTGCCATTCCGCCTAAATGTTTCCAAATAATTTGGAGCGGTACACGAGGCTCGAACTCGTGACCTCGACCTTGGCAAGGTCGCGCTCTACCAACTGAGCTAGTACCGCAAAATACTATTTTATCAACTTTAAATTATCTTGGTTAAACAATTTAAAGTGGTGCCCGAGGCCGGACTTGAACCGGCACGACTTGTTAGTCGAGGGATTTTAAATCCCTTGTGTCTACCAATTCCACCACTCGGGCATCGAGTTTGCTATTTAAAGCAAGTGGATAAAACTAATATGGAGCGGTACACGAGGCTCGAACTCGTGACCTCGACCTTGGCAAGGTCGCGCTCTACCAACTGAGCTAGTACCGCATCATATTAATTCTAAATTAACCATTTTATAAATTACACTTGGTAATGCAATTAAACCACAAAGTGGTGCCCGAGGCCGGACTTGAACCGGCACGACTTGTTAGTCGAGGGATTTTAAATCCCTTGTGTCTACCAATTCCACCACTCGGGCATCGAGTTTGCTAATTAAAGCGTGTGGAGTGTTGAAATGGAGGCGGAACCCGGAGTCGAACCGAGGTAGACGGATTTGCAATCCGGTGCATGGCCACTCTGCCATTCCGCCCCAGTACGGGGTATTAACCTTAAGATAAACTTGGAGCGGTACACGAGGCTCGAACTCGTGACCTCGACCTTGGCAAGGTCGCGCTCTACCAACTGAGCTAGTACCGCATTTTATTTATCAGTTATTTGAATTAGCACATGATGATTTATGTGAACATTCAGGTAACTGATTAATTACCGTTTCGTTTATCTCGGGGGCTATGCCCTCTCAACACGGACGCATTCTACAGAGATTATTAAACGCGTCAATACAAAAAATGCTAGTTTTGAACTGTTTGCTTGTTTTTTATCTAAAACGGTGCGTTATTATACATTTAGAGTTAATTTTTAGTCAATTCACCCCATGCTGCACGTAAATATTGCATCATAGAACTCAAGGTTAAAAAGGTCGCAATGTACAGTAGTCCAAAACTTAAATAGTTCATCCATGTATCATATTGCCAAATCAAACCGATAATGGCTAACATTTGTGCAGCCGTCTTAATTTTACCCATGTTTGATACAGCGACATTACCACGCTTACCCTGCTCTGCCATCCATTCACGAAGTGCAGATATGATAATTTCACGGCTTATTATAATAAGAGCAGGTATTGTCATGTACATTGACTGGTACTGATCAGATAACGCGACAAGTGCGGCACATACCATTACTTTATCAGCAACAGGATCTAAAAAAGCACCAAAAGGGGTTGATTGCTCAAGCTTTCTTGCTAAATAACCGTCTAGTATATCGGTGATTGATGCAAGCCAAAAAATAAAGGCGGCAGCAAAAAAAGCCCAGCTATAAGGCAAATAAAATATCACCAAAAAAACGGGGATAAGAAAAAGTCTAAATGTTGTGAGTGTGTTTGGAATATTCCACATAACTACTTGGATATGTCTTTTTTGCTATATTCGCATGTAGGGCTAGCCCTTGTCATGCAAATGGTTAAATATCTTCTCAGCCATGTCAGGGCTGATCCCAGGAACTTTCTTTAACTGTTCTATATTAGCAGCTTTTACTCCCTGCATGCCCCCTAAATATTTTAATAATGTTTGCCGACGCTTAGAACCGACTCCATTTATTTCTTCTAGTAGTGATTGCGTACGTTGTTTTTGGCGTTTATTACGATGCCCTGCAATTGCAAAACGATGAGATTCATCACGTATATGCTGTATTAAATGTAGCGCAGGTGCATCTGAATCCATAGGAATGGTTTTTCGACCACCGTCAATTAATAGTGTTTCAAGGCCAGGCTTACGGCTAGTACCTTTAGCAACACCTACTAACAAAGGCATTTTTGTATGTGGCCAGTTAGAAAAGTACTGCTCCGCGCGCCCCAGTTGCCCCTTACCACCATCAATAAAGATAACGTCTGGAATTTTGTCTTCATCTACTAATTTGTTGTAACGCTTATTAAGTGCAAACTCCATTGCAGCATAATCATCACCACCGGTTATACCCGTTACATTATAGCGCCTATACTCTTTTGTATTTGGGCCTTGTGAGTCAAATACAACACAACTTGCAACAGTGTTCTCACCCATGGTGTGGCTTATATCAAAACACTCCATTCGGGTAATATCATCAAGTCGCAGTGTTGCTTTTAATTGTGCATAACGTTTATTAATAGAGTCTTGGGTACTTTGCTTAACTGCAATACTGTTTAATGCATTTTTATTGGCCAGTTGTAAGTATTGAGCACGCTCACCACGGGTAACTACTTTAAGTGTTACTTTGCGCTCACTTATTTGTGTGAGTGCTTCACCGAGTGCCCCGCTCTCTTCTATTTCAAAAGGTAATATGATTTCTTTTGCAATACGCCCTGTTGCTCCTGGCGCTAAATAGTACTGTCCTAAAAATGAGGTCAATATTTCTTGCTCGCTTGAATCTTTAGGTACTTTTGGAAAATACGTTTTACTACCCAATACTTTGTGATCGCGGATCATTAATAAATGAATACCATTTAAACCATTTAAATGAGCAAAACCAACTACGTCCATTTCAGCAAAATTACCTGATATAGACTGTTGCTCCTGCATTTTACGAAGTAGCATTATTTGGTCGCGAACTTTTGCCGCCAGTTCAAAATTTAATTGTAGGCTGGCTGCTTCCATTTTTTTTATTAAATCAGCAATAACTTCGTGAGATTTACCCGTTAAAAACTTACGGACATAGTCAACTTGCTCGCTGTAATCATCATCCGTAACTTTATTCACACACGGAGCTGAGCAACGCTTAAGCTGATATTGCAGACACGGGCGACTTCTTGCGCGGTAATAAGCATCTTCACATTGACGAACAGGAAATATTTTTTGCATTAACCGCAAGCTTTCAGATACCGCTCCCGCGCTCGGAAAAGGTCCAAAGTACTCACCTTTAATTTTACGGCTGCCACGATGAAACGCTAAACGAGGGTGTTTATGGCTAGTTAATAAAATATAGGGATACGACTTATCGTCGCGTAATAATATGTTGTAGCGAGGCTGGTATTTTTTTATTAGATTATTTTCAAGCAGCAGCGCTTCTGTTTCAGTATTAGTGAGTGTGACTTCGATGTCACAAATATTACTCACTAAAACGCGTGTTTTGCTATCGGTAATGTTACTTCTAAAGTAACTGCTCACACGCTTTTTTAAATGCTTAGCTTTTCCAACATAAATAACTTGGTTGTCACTATCAAGCATGCGGTATACACCCGGCTCACTTGATAGCGTTTTGAGAAAATGTACGTGATCAAATTCAGACATAAATTATAGTTAGTACGAAACGTCTATATCAATCATTTTATGACGAATTGCTAAATGGGTAAGCTCAACATCACCACCTACATTTAGCTTTTCAAACATACGGTAGCGATAGCTATTTACTGTTTTTGAACTTAGGTTTAAACGCTCAGCTATATTTTGTGCTTTTTCACCTTTAGTGATCATAAGCATAATTTGCAGTTCGCGTTCAGATAAGCTCTGAAAAGGATTTTCGTCTGTGCGACCTGTCACTTGCGCAAGTGCTATTTGCTGTGCAATTTCAGGGGCAATATAACGCTGACCGGCATGAACACAACGAATGGCACGCACCATTTCGTCAGAACCTGCACCTTTAGTTAAAAAGCCATGTGCACCAATTTGCATTACTTTACTCGGAAACGGGTCTTCACAGTTAACGGTAAGCACAATAATTTTTACATCAGGGCAGTAACGACAAATCTTTTTAGTCGCTTCTAATCCGCCCATGCCTGGCATATTCATATCCATTAATACTATGTTTGGCGCATGCTGACGACAAAACTGTACAGCCTCTTCGCCAGTTTTAGCTTCACCAATTACTTTAAACCCTCGTACATCATCAAGAATACGCTTTATTCCTGTTCGTACAAGTTCATGGTCATCAACTAAAAGTACATTAATCAATGGAACATCCTCACTTACCTAACAACATGCAATTTAATTAAATTAATTTGCCACAGTAACATACATAAAGCGAAACAATAACTAATATTATTGCCTCGCCCTAATAGTTTAAGATGACGATTTTTCGCTAAATCTGTCAACCCATAACGCAATGATACCATCACCCGTTACATTACACGCAGTACCAAAGCTATCTTGTGCCAAATAAAGTGCAATCATTAATGCAACCGCGCCTTCATTAAACCCAAGCATGCTTGTTAATAGACCAAGCGCCGACATAACTGCGCCACCTGGAGCACCTGGTGCTGCAATCATTACTACACCTAACATCATAATAAACGGTAGCATACCCATTAATGAAGGGACTTCCATGCTTGGCGATAAAAACATAACAGCCATTGCACAGGTTACTATAGTGATAGTTGAGCCAGATAAATGAATGGTTGCACACAGTGGTACGGTAAAGTTTGCTACATCTTCTTTAACGTTATTTGCTTTACTTGATTGAAGCGATACTGGAATCGTTGCTGCACTTGACATAGTACCTAACGCTGTAAAGTAAGCTGGTAGCATATTTTTAACTAATTCGATTGGATTACGTTTTAATAGTACACCTGTCGCTATATATAAAACGCTTAACCATAACCAGTGCATAACAAGCGCTGCAATTAGTACTACGCCAAATGTTTGCAGTGTATCTACCACAGTACCTGCTACCGTCATTTCGGCAAATACACCTGCAATGTAAAATGGTAAAGCAGGGATAATTACTTTTGATAATAATCCGTCAATCACATCACGGCCCTGATCAGACACCTTTTTAAGCGTATCAAGCTCTAATTGGCTCATGCCTATACCAAATACAAAAGCAGTTACTAATGCGGTCATTACCCCCATCAGAGGTGGAATTTCTAAATCAATAAAGCTGCCAATTTCTGTAGCAACTTCTGCCTCGAATGTAATACCACCGCTTAAAAAAGGGATAACAGCACTTACTAATAAAAATGCAAGCGTACCTGCAATAATTGTAGAGCTATAAGCAAACCCGACTGTTTTACCAAGTAAGTGACCAGACCCTTTTGGTAGGCCTGCAATACCTGATGCAATAAAAAATAATATAATAAGTGGAATGGTAAAGGAGATAATTTGACCAATCAGCTCTTTTACTGTGAATAAAAGTTCAACACCAGTTATAGGTACATATAGTCCAACTAGGATACCGGCCACAATACCGGCAATTAATTTTAAGATTAATTTCATTGTGATTGCTTAATTGAATTTAGATACGTGTTTTTATCATGTTTTAGACGCATTGTGTGATAAAACTATTCAAGTTACATTCATATGCACAAATATTGAACAAACACAGCTTAATTCAATACTCTTTTGAACATTTTTTGACTAAACGAGGTTTTACTCTTTAAATTTTAAATTAAGCCCGCACCTATAATAACTAAAGCACCGCTAATAATTGATTTTTATTTCGACTGGTTATAAGCCCAATAGATATATGTTATAGCCAAACTTTACTTTAGTTTTTTTAAACTCACAGTAAAGTGTGTTTATATAGTTAGTAGCAAAGGCTATTAACACGTTGATCAGATTGCATCCAAAGGAACATTATGTCTACTATTTTTGAAGATAACTCACTAAGCATCGGTAATACACCGCTGGTAAAACTTAACCGTGTTACAGGTGGGAATGTATACGCTAAAGTTGAATCTCGTAATCCAAGCTTTAGTATCAAATGCCGCATTGGTGCATCGATGATTTGGGAAGCTGAAAAGTCAGGTCAGCTTGTTGAAGGTAAAGAACTTATTGAACCAACATCTGGGAACACCGGTATTGCACTTGCATTTGTTGCAGCAGCACGTGGTTACAAGTTAACGCTTACTATGCCAAACACCATGAGCCTAGAACGTCGCAAGCTATTAAAAGCATTAGGTGCAAATCTAGTACTTACCGACGGTGCAAAAGGTATGAATGGCGCAATTGAAAAAGCAAAAGAAATTCAAGCAACAGCACCTGATAAGTATATTTTATTACAACAATTCGAAAACCCTGCAAACCCAAAAATTCACTTTGAAACAACAGGCCCTGAAATTTACGATGCGCTTGATGGCAAAGTAGACTTTTTTGTAGCCGGTGTAGGTACTGGTGGTACTATTACAGGTGTTAGCCGCTACCTCAAAACAGAAAAAGGTCTAAACGTTAAGTCTATTGCTGTTGAGCCAACTAACTCTCCAGTTATTAGCCAAACGCTTGCCGGTGAAGAAATTAAACCAGGTCCTCATAAAATCCAAGGTATTGGTGCTGGTTTCATTCCTGGCAACTTAGATATGGACTTAATTGATGGCGCAGAGCTTGTATCTAACGAAGACGCAATTGCAATGGCGCATCAGTTAATGAAAAAAGAAGGTATTTTAGTAGGTATTTCGTCAGGTGCAGCGGTTGTTGCAGCTAAGCGAATTGCTGAAAAGCCTGAAAACGCAGATAAAAATATTGTTGTTATTCTACCTAGTGCAACTGAGCGTTACTTATCAAGCCCAATGTTTGATGAAGAGTTTAGTGAACAAGAACTAGTACAATAAGTAATTTTAAGATTTTTAGAAGGATGCTTTAGGCATCCTTTTTTATTATTTATTATCCAATTTTCTATTTATTGCCTGCCATACCTTTACATCTGCATAGATAAACCACACACTTTAAAAAAACTAATTAATAATAATTAATATGAAAAAAATTACGAGTTTATTAAGTTTGGTCATCTGTTTATTTTTATCAGCCTGTGGTGACGATACCAAAACACTTGGCGACACTCCTGGCGATACAGCAACCGCTTATTTTGATGCGCTTTATAACCAGCAAGACCTTCAAAAAGCCAGCACCATGGCAACCCCCAACCTTACGCGTATAATGAAATCCTACGGCACCGCTAAACAGTTTTCCCGTAACTTAGTAAACATGCAATACGATGAAGTAACCATTGAAGTTGATATGACCAATATGAGCGTCCGTGAACAATACGGCGATAACGCTAAAATAAACCTTATTTTTACCGGTTATTTAAATGGTGACAAAATTGACGAAATGCGCAGTGTAAAAATGCTTCGTAAAAAGGGCAAATGGTACATAGATAAAATTGTTGCCGACCCTTACGCTCGTTAAAAACAACTGAATTAAACATAAAAAGGCCTTACATTTGTAAGGCCTTTTTCGCTTTAGTTAGGGCGTGTTGATCTTTGTGGATTGAAGTTTGTTCAATCTAGGGGCGATTTAATCGCGGCGCGAGGTTTGTAACCTAGTGAGCTCGGTAACTGCTCCTGCGTTACCCTACTGGCTTACATCCATGTAAAAATAAGTAAAAACCGAGCAAAGCTTCCGCGTCCTGCTCTCGCCCTTGACCTACATCCATGTAGGCAACAAAGAGTTAATCGTCCCTAGAAAGAACCCAAAGGGCAGCGCATGTTTGGCATTTATGCTGCGTTACCGCCTATTTATGGGGAATAACCACTCTACATAGGCTCTGCCTTGCCTAAAAACCAAACAGCCTGCTGCAAATTCAACCACGAAGGTTCAACACGCCCTAGTATATAAAGTACTGCGCTACAGCTCACCAGGTTGAAAGTTATCAACTGCAATGGCTTTCTTACGTAGCTTATTAGCATGATGCATTGCATCTGCATCAGTTTGCTCTAACAACTTATTTTCAAGCGCATAATTTATAGCACCTTCAATATCAAGCGTTGCAGGCACACTGCCCTTACGCTGCCATTGTTTTAAGTCTTTAAACTGCGCTTGCATATCATGCATAGCTAAAAATGCGCTTTCCATGACCCCTGTACCTGCATTTTCATCTACATAACATAAATGCGTTAAGCGGTTTCTAAATACACCAGGTTGAGTCATACGCTCGCAAATACTTTGTGCTATTTCATCACTTGGTCTGTGGTAATGGTTTCCAAGCGGGAACACGATACGTTTAAGGATAAAATTAACAACCGGGTTTGAAAAGTTTTTAAAGAAGCCATTAAACGCTTGGCCAATTTCAAATAATGAGTTCTCAATTGCATATTTTACAAATGGTAAATCCGCTTGTTGGCGCCCTTCATCTTCATAACGTTTTAAAACAGTTGATGCTAAGTACAAATGACTTAATACATCACCCAAACGCGCTGATATCATTTCTTTACGTTTAAGCTCACCGCCAAGCATTAACATTGCAACGTCTGTACAAATAGCTAAGCCTCGGCTCATTCTACTCAGTTGTTTATAATAAATAGCCGTTTCACCACCTACAGGCGCTTTAGCAAAATAACTACGTGTTAAGCCATGCACAAATGCCATGCCTGCGTTACTTGCTGCAAATAATATATGGTTCATTAATAAACCATCAAATTGTTCAAGTGCTGCGTCGTCATCTTCCATTGCAGCGGCTTCCATTTCTTTTAAAACAAATGGGTGGCAGCGCGTTGCACCTTGACCAAATATCATTAAATTACGCGTTAGAATATTCGCGCCTTCTACTGTAATTGATACTGGAATCCCCATATAGCCATGCGCCAAATAGTTATTAGGCCCTACTTGAATTCCTTTACCTGAATGAATATCCATTGCATCATTCATTACCGTACGACCCATTTCAGTCATATGGTATTTAGCAATCGCTGTTACAACCGACGGGCTTAATTTTAAATCAATCGCACCTGCAGTCATTAATCTGCATGACTCAAGTGTGTAAGTTAAACCACCAATACGCGCAAGTGCCTCTTGCACGCCTTCAAATTGCCCTATAGATACACCAAACTGCTGGCGTACCATGGCATATGCCGATGTCATTTTTGAAGCTAAATGTCCAGTTGCTGCACTCAATGCTGGTAGTGATATACCACGCCCTGCACTTAAACACTCAACAAGCATTCTCCAGCCACGCCCTGCACACTCTTGACCACCAATGATCCAGTCCAGTGGTATAAATACATCTTTACCGTAAGTGGTACCATTCATGAAGGCCATATTAAGCGGATAATGACGCTCACCCGTTTCAACACCCGGATGATCGGTTGGTATTAGAGCACATGTAATGCCTAGCTCTTTCTTATCACCTAATAAAGCATCAGGGTCATACATTTTAAATGCTAAGCCGAGTACAGTAGCCACTGGTGCAAGTGTAATGTAACGCTTTGACCAATTTAAACGCAGGCCCATTACTTGCTCGCCATTGTGCTCACCCATACACACCACGCCTGAATCAGGAATGCTGCCAGCATCAGAGCCCGCCTCTGGCCCAGTTAATGCAAAACAAGGAACATCTGTACCATTAGCTAAACTTGGCAGCCAACGATCTTGCTGCTCTTTAGTACCATAGTGAAGAAGTAACTCGCCCGGACCTAAGCTATTAGGCACCATAACAGTGACTGCGGCTGTTAAGCTTTTAGTCGAAATTTTTGACACTATCGTTGAATTAGCAATTGCGGAGAACTCACGACCGCCAAATTTTTCAGGAATGATCAGCGCAAAAAAACCTTCTTTTTTTAGGTAATCCCACACTTCTTTTGGTAAGTCTTTGTCTTTTTGTACAATTTGATAATCATCAAGCATCGCCAATAAGGTTTCTACTTGGTTAGCCATAAATGCGTTTTCTTTATCGCTAAGCTCTGGTTTTGGAAAGTGGTGCAGTTTTTGCCAGTCTGGGTTACCACTAAATAACTCACCATCCCACCAAACATCACCTGCTTCCATCGCCTCTCGCTCTGTTTGCGATAATGGCGGAAGCACCTTTTTGAACATTTTAAACGTAGGACGACTAATCAAGTTTAGGCGAATATCTTTAACCGCAAAAATAACCACCACCACGACCAGCAATATTATAAATATTAACATGCGCACATTCCTTACACATTGAATGAAAATAGTAACTTAATTATGACCCATCTTAATTTAAATACAATCATTGCACGACGAGTCGTGAGCCTTAACGCATTCATTTTATTGTTTTAAACATCACTGCTATTATCAACGTTTTAATAACAATAAATTAAAGGAATAACATGACCCCCTTTCGATTTAAACTAAGTATGAGCGCCTTAATGGTAGCAAGTACTCTTGCTTTAACGGCCTGCGATGCGCAAGTATCTATCGACACTACCGATTCAAAACACACTAAAAAAGCTGTAACAGCTAAAGATGCAAATACATTTATAACAAACACAGAAAAAGAACTGAGTGCACTTTATTTAGAATCGAGCCGTGCAGAGTGGATTTACGCAAACTTTATTACTCACGATACATCGGCTCTATCCGCTGAAGTTAACCGTAAAATGACCGAAACAGTCGTGCGTTTAGCAAATGAAGCTGCAAAATACGACGAACTAAAGCTTGATTACGATGCTCGCCGTAAGCTTGATAAACTAAAACTAGCACTTACACTTCCTGCCCCACAAGACGCTGATAAAACAGCGCAACTTTCACAAATTGTCGCAGAGCTTGGCGGGCTATATGGTAAAGGTAAATACTGTAAAGAAGATGGCAGCTGTTTAAGCCTTGGCGACATGACCTCAAAAATGGCCACCAGCCGAGATTACAACGAACTACTTGATTTATGGCAAGGTTGGCGTCAAATATCAAAACCCATGCGCTCACTTTACGAGCAACAAGTAGTACTGACCAACGAAGGTGCAAAGGAGCTTGGTTATGCCGATACGGGCGCTATGTGGCGCAGTAAATACGATATGCCTGCAGACGATTTCACCACCGAGCTTGACCGTATTTGGGGCCAAGTTAAACCACTTTATAACTCGCTACATTGCCATGTTCGCGCAAAGTTAGGTGAAAAGTACGGCACCGACAAAGTACCGCAAGATCAACCTATTCCAGCGCACTTACTTGGTAATATGTGGGCGCAAGCATGGGGTAATATTTACGATGTAGTTGCACCAGATAACGCCGATCCGGGTTACGACGTAACCGAGTTATTAGCTCAAAATAATTACGACGAACTTAAAATGGTCAAAGGGGCAGAAAACTTTTTTACCTCAATGGGTTTTGACGCACTACCAGAGACATTTTACGAGCGTTCATTGTTTGTAAAACCAAAAGACAGAGATGTGCAGTGTCATGCATCAGCATGGAATATCGATAGTAAAGACGATTTACGCATTAAAATGTGTATTCAGCGCACAGGCGAAGAGTTTTCCGTTATTCACCATGAATTAGGTCATAACTTTTATCAACGCGCTTATAATAAACAACCTTTATTTTATCAAGAAAGTGCAAACGATGGTTTTCATGAAGCCATTGGAGACACCATTGCCTTATCGGTTACACCGGGTTACTTAAAACAAATCGGCTTACTTGAACAAGTACCTGATGAATCTAAAGATATCGGTTTGTTGATGAAAATGGCACTTGATAAAGTCGCCTTTGTACCGTTTAGCTTAATGGTTGATCAGTGGCGCTGGCAGGTATTTTCAGGTGAAGTAGCACCAGAAAATTACAATAAAGCATGGTGGGAACTACGTGAAAAATACCAAGGAGTACAAGCGCCTATCGCACGTAGCGAAAGTGATTTTGACCCGGGTGCTAAGTACCATGTTCCGGGTAACACGCCTTATACACGTTACTTTTTAGCGCATATTTTACAGTTTGAATTTCATCGTAGCTTGTGTGAAATTGCCGGTAACGATAAAGCCATTCATCGCTGCTCTATTTATAATTCAAAAGAAGCAGGGGATAAGCTAAACGCTATGCTTGAAATGGGTTCGTCTCGCCCTTGGCAAGAGGCGCTTGAAACTGTGACAGGTAAGCCGCAAATGGATG
The DNA here is from genome assembly GCF_014163745.1 of Pseudoalteromonas sp. SR44-2. Lineage (NCBI taxonomy): Bacteria > Pseudomonadati > Pseudomonadota > Gammaproteobacteria > Alteromonadales > Pseudoalteromonadaceae > Pseudoalteromonas > Pseudoalteromonas sp. SR44-2. Next base: position 16,121 of record NZ_JACJDW010000030.1, read on the forward strand.
CAACAGCAATGCTCGATTACTTTGCACCATTACAAACATATTTAGATAAACAAAACGAAGGCCGCAACTGCGGCTGGTAAATAGCGCTGAACAAAAAGCCCGCTCATTTGAGCGGGCTTTTTGTTCAGATTCTAATTTTTAGTTAAATTAGAACTGTAAGCTTACATTTGCAAAGTAAGCATCATAATCAGAATCATCCCAGTTATTGCCGTAACCTGCTTCTAAACCAACATTGTTGTTGAAGAAGTGTTGAGCACCAAGAGTGTAATCATCATTTTTATTAACTGTAACAAAAACCGATGTTGCTTTGCTGAAATAGTAGTTAGATGCTAATTCCCAGTTACTTGAACCACCATCAACATCTTCAAATTTACCTTCAACAGTCAAGTAGTTACCTTGCTGTAAATCAGCAAAGTACTTAGCTGCTACTGCACGGTAATCAAACTCATCATCTGCTGTTACTGTGAAACCGATATAATCAGTGCTATTTAATTCGTGGTTATATGCTAGGTCAAACACAAACTGATTCTCAGCATCTTCTACATCAACAAACGTTGCTTTTAATAAAAGGTTTGGATTAAAGAAGTAACCTGCAGAAAGTTCAATTACATCCGTGCTTGAGCCAAAATCACTATCGAGATTATTGTACTGTGCACCTAATACAAAATCTTCTACAAAATACTCACCGCCAATGCTAGTAACATCTGCAAAATCATTATCACTGTATGCACCATAAACATTTGTTTGCTTATTGATGTACTCAAATTGATCGTAAGGACCTAGCGTCGCTTTTGGAGAAAAATAATAAGTTGAGTCAACACTTAGTGTGTCATCACCATCTACATCCACGTATCCTACATGGCTGATTGATTGGTAAGTATCTGCAGCTATTGCAGTGGTTGCAGCGCTTGATAATAAAATGCTCGAAATGATAACGGCTAATTTTTTCATTTTAAATTCCCTATAAATATTACTTTTATGCCTCAGCTGTCTAGCTAAAGTCGGGGCGCATCCTAACGCCAAAAAAATGAACAAAAACTGAATAAGAGGGCAAATTAAAACCACTTAAAATGTAAATAATTACAAGTAAATGTAAACAACAGGTATCAACAAAATCTACGTAACAATAGTCTGTCATCATTTAAACTCAAAAAGTAACAAATAAGGTACAAGTTGTCGCTAAATTAAACACAACTTAATTATTCGATAAACCTCATCAATATAACCTCCCCTCACTAAATTTTTCTAATTTCTCAAAATAATGACTCTAATTAATTCATTATTTCTGAATTTATAATAAAAAATAGGTTTGTATAAGTGCATATTTTTATCTGTTTTTTCCAATAACCATTATTTACCAGCAAAAAAACTCCAATACTCATTATTTTATCACTATTATCATCGACTCTACTTAATGGCTTTAATAACAATCTAGCCATTTATGGCAACTCTATTTATAACTTAAAGGGGTTATTTAGATGAGCATAATAAAAGCCGTAATTATGGTTAGTAAAAGTTTATAGTTAAAAGCTCAAACATTTAAAACGACAAAGCCCGCTAAATTTAGCGGGCTTTTGATATTACTTTTGTATTAACTAAGTACGGGACTTAATTAAAACTGAAAACGCATGTTAGCAAAGTACGCATCGTTGTCAGAATCATCAGCGTTGTTTTCATAACCCACCTTTACACCAATATTTTTATTGATGAAGTGCTGAGCACCAAAGCTGTAAGTGTCTTGCTTGTTGTAGTTAGCAAATACAGATGTTGCTTTTGAGAAGTAGTAGTTAGTTTCTGCTACCCATTGGTTTTCTGCGTCATCAATGCTTTCGTATTTACCTTCAAAAGTTAGGTAGTTACCTTGCTGTAAATCAATAAAGTATTTAGCAGCAACTGCACGGTAATCAAAATCGTCGTCTGATGTAAGTGTAACACCTACGTAATCTGTGCTGTTTAGCATGTAGTTGTAAGCTAAATCAAATAATGCGTAATCGTCGCCGTCTTTGTTTTCAACTAGTGTTACTTTTGCAAGTAAATCAGGGTTGAAAAAGTAACCACCCGTCAGTTTATAAAGCTCACTGTTAGAACCTGAATCTGGGTCTAGGTTTTCGTAAGATGCGCCAACAACAAATTCATTAATGAAGTATTCACCACCAACTGATGTTAAATCGCCAAAGTCGTCATCAGCATAGCCACCATATACGTTAGTTTGTTTATTGATGTATTCAAACTGATCGTACGGACCTAAAGTTTTTTTAGGAGATAAATAGTAAATAGAATCTACAGCAACGGTGTCGTTGTTATCGCTATTTTTGTAGCTTAGGTTACTAATTGAATTATAGCTGTCTGCAGCAGCCGCAGTGCTAGATAATAAAATGCTCGAAATAATAACTGCTAATTTTTTCATTGTAAGACTTCCCTATGTACATTGCTTTTTATGCTCTAGCTGTATTGCTAAAGTCGAGGCACATGCTAACGTTAGGAAACTGAATGAAAACTTAACTAACCAGTTGTATTTATTAAGTTAATTGTAAGGAAGTGTAGTAAACTGTAAAATTAAAGTAGTTGCAACATCTGGTCAACAACTACTTAAAACATGTACCGTATTAAAGCGCGTGTTGGCTAATAATTCGGTAAACATCGTTAATATTATCGCCAGACTTAAACTCTTTACTAATTGGTGTTGGATCTGAGCCAACCCATATTTTTAGCTCGGCATCTAAGTCAAAATGGCCTGCACTTTCTTTACTAAACTTGGTAATTTTAGAGTAAGCAATACTCACCATTTCCATTTTAGAACCGGTCATACCTTGCTTATCAATTAAGATTAAGCGCTTATTAGTAAAAATAAACATATCACGTACTACTTTATATGCTTTTTCTACTTGCTCGCCGTCAATTAATGTATTGGCGAGGATTTTTTCTAAATCAGAATCGTCAACTTCGCTTGCATTACCCATAAGTCCGCTAAGTAAACCCATTATACTTTCTCCTGTTTAAATATTTGATTCTCTAACGTATGACCATTAACTAACTGCCTGTACTGCCAGTGTTGTTGATGACAAAAATTCAGTAGTGCAATATCAAGTGGATCGCTCGTTGGCTGATACTCAACTACATATTCTTTATGTTGGCTCATATACACACGACTCACACCTGCAATTGCTTGAAGCTGTTGCTCAACATTTTGATAAGCCTCGCTTAGCATTAATGTATAAAAGTGTTTATCGGTATTATTAGTTTTTGTTTGATGCTCGCTTAGTACGCCTTTATCTAAATGAAGTACCTGTGAGCATAGTCGCTCAAGCTCAGTTAAATCGTGAGAGCTTAAAATAAATGTAGCCTGTTCACTTAATTCTGATACCAGCTCACGTACTTCTCTGGCATGAATCGGATCAAGCCCTGCGGTTGCTTCATCAAGCATTACAATTTGTGGTGCGCCAATAAGTGCTTGCGCTATCGTAACGCGCTTGCGCATACCGTGCGATAAATCCCCCGCACGCTGCTTTGCAACTTCTTTTAAGCCAACTAAATCAAGTACACGTAGCGCCTCAGTTTGGCTTTGCTTTGCCCCCATACCTTGTAGCTTTGCATAAAAGGCGAGTTGCTTATCTATATTAAAACGAGGGTCAAGTTGCGCGTCTTGCGGTAATGCACTTACTTTATTAAATAAAGCAGCACTACCAGGTTTATGCCCTAATATTTCAAGGCTGCCTTTACTTGGCGCAATATAGCCGCACAACAAACTAAATAAGGTAGTTTTACCCGCACCATTTGGCCCAACAAGTGCCACTGGCGCGCCTTTGTTAATTTCAAAGCCCACATTATTAAGCGCAAGTTTTGCACCATACGATTTACTCAAACCGCTAGCTGTAATTAATGGTCTCATAGTGAGCTCCTTGCAAAAATACGTTGAGCAACGCTTAGTAATACCGCAGTTTGCACAAGGGGAATAGCCACAGCGCTCAATAATGGTAAATTTTGCCCCGCTAATAGCTCTATTTGCACACCCGGAAATAAATAATCAAGCAAGCCTAATGCGGGTATTTGCCATTGCAATATACCAACTAAAATACCGCCTGCTGCAAAATATAAAATTGCCAATACAATAGATAAACGCGATGAGCGAGCAAAGGTATTAATTAACGTCATTAGTGCTACAAATGGGCACAGAGTAATCACTAATATTAAAAATATAGAAAGCGCACGGGCAAAACCACCAGCCAGTAAACTTGGATCTCTAAAACCCAATACCGCGAGTGTAGCCACAAGCGTTATACCCACCAAACATGCTAATACTCCTAGCTGCCCTAAAAAACGGCCAAACAGTATTTCAAAGCGAGTGGAGCGCAGTGATAAAAACCTTAGTGTGCCGCGCTCTCTATCGCCTACCGTTTGGTCGCTACAAATAAATAAACCAAAAACGGGAAAGCTATAAAGGGCTATTAACCAGTACATAGCAAATTCGGCCTCAGGCCAATCCAATAATTTACTTAAACCAATAGAACCTGATATATCACGGGCTATTTGCTCAAAATCGGGCGCACTTACAATGCCTACTGCCTGCCCTATTGGGTAGCGCAGTATTATTAGCCACACCAATGCAAAGGCAGCTAATGCAATAAGTCCACGTTTAGTTAAAAACATACGTACAAGCTCAAATCCCGCTATTTGCGTTAATCGCCCTACGTTTATCGGTAATGGTGTTGCCATTGACTATCCTTAATGACTTTTTATTTTCTGTTTATTTATCCACACTAAGTGTAAACACCTTGAATTACCAGCAAAAAAAAGCCCACCTGTGGTGAGCTTTGTAACAATACATTTAAATGTAACAACATAAATTGCGATATAAATTATAAATGCTGCTTATAAACCTCAAGTGCTTGGCTTAAATCGCTAATTAAATCTTCTACATCTTCAAGACCTATGTGCAAGCGAATAACCGGCCCTAAATCCCAACCTGTATTTGAGCGCAGCCCTTTCATGGTTAAATTAGCCGTTACTAAACTTTCAAAACCGCCCCATGAAAAGCCCATTTTGATATGCTCAAGGCTATCTAAAAATGCATCAATCGCTTTTTGATTGCCGGTTTTCATCACAAATGAAAACAACCCATTACTGCCATCAAAGTCACGTTTAAAGAACTCATGCCCTGGGCAGCTTTCAAATGCAGGGTGTCGAATATGATCAACAAGCTCATGTTGCTCGAGCCATTTAGCTACTTCTATTGCTGCTTTTTCATGTTGATTTAAACGCACACCCATTGTACGCAGGCCTCTAAGTGCTAAATACGCATCATCGGCACTGGTACATTGCCCTAGTAAGTATGAGTTTTCGCGCAAGGTTGGCCAATACTTTTTATTAGCAACAGCCACCCCCATCATCACGTCTGAATGGCCAACAATATACTTTGTTGCAGCTTGAATACTAATATCAACACCGTGCTCTAACGGGCGATAATGCAAACCGTTACCGTAGGTATTATCCAGCATGGTCATTACGTTGTGCTCATTGGCTACTTTTACCATAGAGGGCACATCTTGCACTTCCATCGTAATAGAACCTGGAGATTCTAAAAACAACACTTTAGTATTTGGCTGAATGTAATCTTTAATACCTGCGCCAATGGTTGGCGGGTAATAGGTTGTTGTAATACCCAGCCCCACTAAAATTTTATCGCAAAAATCACGAGTTGGTTCGTACACGTTATCAACCATTAAAATATGATCACCGGTTTTTAAAAACGATAAAAATACTTGGCTGATCGCCGCAGCGCCACAAGGGTACAATGCACACCCTTCGCCGCCTTCAAGTTCTGTAATAGCTTCTTGTAGCGCAAAGTGTGTTGTTGTTCCTCGGCGCCCATAAAATAACGTTTTATCGCCACGGGTTTTAGCTGCTTCTTTTAAATCGGCTACAGTATCAAATACAATGGTAGATGCACGCTGTACAACGGGATTGACTACGCCATGTGTATAGGCTTTTTTTCGCCCTGATGATACCAGCTGAGTGTTTTTATTACTTTTACTCGACATTATTAATCCTTAGGGGTTTGTGCGCCAATGCTCAATTAAATAACGAGAGATAGAATCGGTTCTAGGCAGCTTTAAATGCTCGCCTTCTTCGTGCCAATTACCAAATTGCTCTAAGTCTTCACGACTAAACCATTTTGCATCGTCTAGCTCTTCTTTATCTACGTTAATTTGCTCAGATGTCGCCTGTGCAAAAAAGCCAAGCATAATTGACGATGGGAACGGCCACGGCTGAGATGCAACATAACGTACGTTATCAACTTCTATGCCTGCCTCTTCTTTAACTTCACGCGCAACAGCTTGTTCCAGTGTCTCCCCTGGGTCTACAAATCCAGCAAGCGACGAATACATACCAGTGGGCCACGCAGCTTGGCGACCTAATAAACAGCGTTCTACTCCGTCAGCAAAGACTTTAGTAACGACCATAATTACCGCAGGATCGGTACGAGGGAATGTAGGATGCTTACAGTTTTCGTTTTCACACACTCTAGAGTGCCCGGCTTCCACTGAACGGTTTTTACTACCGCAGCGCCCACAAAAACGGTGCGTGGCATGCCAATAACATAACCCTCTCGCAAGGGCGGCTATTGAGGCATATTTAATGGTTACTTGAGGCCCATATTGGCGAATATCAAAAAACTGAGCGCCCTCTATTAAAGGCGAAAGTACGCTTTCATCCAGATCAGAGACATCCAATGCAAACACACCATGTTTAGCATTGTTTAAACCAACAAAAATAGCACTCGTTAAATCTAAATGTGCCACTTGTTGATACGTTAAATAGCTTACTTTAGGAGTATCTTTAATAAATAGGGTTTGATTATTTTTAACTAAAACCCATTTACTTTGCGCCGACATTTGCGCTGTAAGCCACGATGGGTCTTTACGAAAATTTGAGCCTCTATCTAGTGGCATGTTGCTGTAATGAAGCATGTAAGTCCTTGGTAACTCGTTATGCTTTAAAATTACCATAATCATTTAGCAAACCCAATTGATTACAGTAATAAAAAAAGCCTATATAAGGCTTAATTCACCTATTACGGCTTTGTATTAAAATCTCTCATGTTGCAGGCACTTAGCTTGCACTTTTTTAACTATTTTTTACTGTTAAAGTAGCAAAGTATTATCAATTAAATGAAATTGCTCTGCGCTTTGTTTTAATACCTCAGCAGTTAACCTGTCAGCACCGTATACATCGCACGGTACATTATATTGATTTTTTAAATGCCCAAGTAACAAAGCAAAGTCACCATCGCCAGAGAGCAAAATAACTTTATCAAGATTTTTACCCTGCTCTAACATGTCTATTGTTATGCCTACATCCCAATCGCCTTTAGCACTTCCATCACGGCGTTGAATAAATGGCTTTAGCTTTACCTCAAAACCAATCGCACGCAAAATATTTTGAAACTGATTTTGCTTTTCATCTCCTCGATAAATTGCATACGCAAAAGCACACTCAATATTGTATTGCGCCTCCATCATTCGCCAAAACGCATTGTAGTCAAAATTTTTCCCGTAACTCTCACGGCACGTGTAATAAATATTTTGCACATCAACAAAAATACCGACCCGTGGTTTCGTGCTTTGCTGCTCGTTTTGTAAAGTCATTTAGTGTCCTAGTGAGGATTAATAGCAATAAAAGTAACGTTATAAAATAAGTGTACCTTGCAATTTATATTTAAGTAACCTAAATTAGTTACATACCCTTATGTAACCAATATTGGTTACATATTAAAAAGTAACCATTTTGAGATTTTTATGATTGGTGTGATCAGCGGCGATATTATTAAATCGCAAACAATCCCTAAGCAGCAATACGATGCCATGCTTTACCAACTAGAGCAAAGTTTGCGAAACATTTCGGGTGAGCAAACACTTTGGAATATATACCGAGGCGATGCCTTTCAGTTACAAGTTAATAATCCTGAGCTCCTTTTTAAAAATGCCATACTTGTATATTTACACCTTAAATCGTCAGGTTATGAACTACGACAAAGCTTGGCGCTTGGGCAAATAGATAACCCACGCAGCGATATAAAAACAGCAACCGGTTCTGCTTTTACTCTTTCGGGGCAAGGCCTTGATAAAATAGGCAATCAACGCTTTGATTTTAATATTAACGAGCAGCAGCTCGATGAAAGCTTAAATCTTAATTTAGCCTTTGCCGACGTATTGCTCACTAAAATCACACAAAAACAAGCAAATGCCCTGTACGTCTATTTAACATCACCAGACAACAGCCACGCGGCACTGGCTAAAGAGCTTAAAACAAGTCGCGAAAACGTAACCAAACTACTAAATTTAGCGCACTACCAACTTATAGAGCGCTTTATTAAGCACACACAACACGTTATAAAAAATATAATTAAAGGAGGTGAATAATGGAATTTTCACTTTTACTGGTCGCGCTTATTATTGGCCACTTACTCGCTGATTTTTACTGGCAACCTATGAGTTGGGTAAACGACAGAAATACCCGTCACTTTAAAGCCAGTAAGCTTTATTTTCATGTACTAGTGCATGGTGTAACAAGTGCACTCATTATTACCCTGTGGGAATACACATTCGGGTGGCAGCAACTAAGCAGTGTTTTAATTGCCACGGCGAGCATTATGCTGAGCCATTACTTTATTGATATAGCTAAATCGTATTCTAATAAAGGCATGGTGCCTTTTTTACTAGATCAAATAGCGCACATACTCGTTATTATTGCGCTCAGTATTTGGCTAACTGATAATAATAGCTTTATGGCTGCAATTAATAATATGCTCACTGATCCCAACATACTGTGGGTGGTATGCGGTTATTTAATTATTTTAAGTCCCAGCGCAGTATTTATAAGAATGATGTTAGAGCGTTTAACAAGTAACTTTTCAAGTACTGGTAGCTTACCACTTGCAGGGCAAAGCATAGGTATGCTTGAGCGCGTACTTATGCTGAGCTTTATATTGCTTGACCAATTCGCAGGGCTTGGTTTTTTACTTGCTGCAAAGTCGGTATTTAGGTTTGGTGATTTAAGTGCAAGCAAAGATAAAAAACTTACCGAGTACGTTATGCTCGGCACATTACTTAGCGTAAGTGTGACTTTATTTGTAGGCTTGGGTATTAACTATTTAATCAGTTAGGCAATACAGTAAGTACAAATTACAGACAATAAAAAACGCGCTACTTCTATCAATTAAAAAGAAGGGAGCGCGTTTTTTGTATCTGCCTTTAACCAAGTTCTAAATTAATTAAACGCTAGTGCAATCACTAATAATGATTAATCGTTATTGGTGCGACGACGGCGTTGGCCATTACCGCCAACAGATTCACGCTTTGCCCATGGGTTTTGCGCGTTATCACCTGTTTTAGCAGCTGGCTTTTTAGAACCACCACGGCGTGGGCCGGTACCATTACCACCATTGTTCGGCTTTTTGCTGTTAGGCTTGCTGCTATCAGATTTAGGCTTATTAAAAGGCTGCTTTTTCTTAGGCTTTTTAGCCGGTAGAGGGCGAGCATCTAATGCGCGTTCAGCTACTGGGTTAATAGGCTCAAAACCATCTTCTTCAGCACGTGGAATAAGCTCACCAATAAAGCGTTCAATACCGTATAAATCAACAGCATCATCAACCGTTACAAACGAAATCGCATGACCCGACGCTCCAGCACGGCCTGTACGGCCAATTCGGTGAACGTAATCTTCATATACATTTGGCAAATCGTAGTTAACAACATGCGGTAATTCAACAATGTCTAAACCACGTGCAACAATGTCTGTTGCTACTAGTACGCGTACTTCACCACTTTTAAAACCATCAAGTGCTTTAACGCGAGCACCTTGTGACTTATTACCATGAATAGCAGCGCCTGTAATATCATCACGCTCTAGTTGCTTAACTAAACGGTTAGCACCGTGCTTTGTACGGCTAAACACTAACACTTGTTGCCAATCGTTAGTGCGAATCAAATGGCTTAGCAATGCTGTTTTACGTGTTTTATCTACCGCGTAAACGCACTGAGTAACACTTTTAGCTGTAGTATTTTTTGCAGCAACTGAAATTTCAACTGGGTCATTAATTAACCCTTTTGCTAATGCTCGAATTTCGTCAGAAAATGTAGCCGAAAACATCAAGTTTTGACGTTTAGCAGGCATTTTAGCAATTAAGCGTTTAATGTCGTGAATAAAGCCCATGTCTAACATGCGGTCAGCTTCATCGAGTACAAGCACTTCAACACTATCAAATTTAACTGCATTTTGATTATGTAAGTCGATTAAACGACCCGGCGTTGCTACTAAAATATCAACACCTTTACGAAGACGCTGCATTTGTGGGTTAATTTTAACGCCACCGTAGACTACAAACGAGCTCACATCCGAATGCTTAGCGTACTCTTCAACGTTTTCGCTTACTTGCAAAGCAAGTTCACGCGTAGGCGTTAAAATAAGAGCACGTACGTGGTTACTTTTAGCTTTAGGGCCCGACGACAAACGCTCAATAAGTGGTAATGTAAAGCCTGCTGTTTTACCTGTACCTGTTTGCGCTGCTGCCATAACATCACGGCGTTCAATAATTGCAGGAATTGCTTGAGCCTGAATCGGCGTTGGCGTTTCATAGCCCTTTTCTAAAACCGCATTAACCAAAGACTGTGATAAACCTAAACCTTCAAAACTCATATAAACTCTCTTTTAAATAAGGCTACATTAGCCAGTTGCGCGCATTATACCTGTAGTAGCTAAGAATGCATGCCATTATTTACGTTGCGAGCAATTGAGCACCGTTCAATAAAATTAAACCAGTGCTCAAGTTGCTTAAAAATGCAAAAAACGGCCATAAGCCGTTTTTTGTTTATACTTAATTACTCTAAGTATTAGAGTTACTTAACGCCTAACTCACGCAAACGTTCTTGCAAGTAGCTATCAGCCGTGTAGCGCTCTGAAAGCACAACATCTGGATGCGGGTGTAAAAATAACGGTAGTGAAATACGCGATTTAGTAGATGCTTTACCCGTTGGGTTAATTACACGGTGAATTGTCGATGGGAAATACCCGCCCGACGCTTCTTGTAGCATGTCGCCGATATTAATAATTAAGCTGCCAAAATCACATGGCACGTCTAACCAACCGCCATCTGTTTTTTGAACTTGTAAACCAGGCTCATTAGAAGCTGGTAATACAGTTAATAAGTTAATATCGCCATGGGCTGCTGCGCGAATAGCACCTGGCTCTTCATCACCCGTCATAGGCGGATAATGAAGGATACGTAACAATGTTTGCTCAGAATCGGCAATCATGTCTTTTAAATCAATTGAAAACTTAGCACGCACATCAGCTGGTGCTTCAGCCTGAACCCAGCTTAATAATGTGCCAGCAAATTCACTTGCTAAACGGTAGTATTCACGTACATCAGCTTCAAGCTGGGCAGGAACGCGACCTTTAGGGTACACATGAAAGTACTCTTTAATGTCTTTTATTGTAAAGCCTTTCGCTACTTCAGATACTGAAGGCGGAAAGTAACCGTCTTGAGTTTCTTTAGAGAATAAAAAGTCGTGCTTTTGCTCTGAGTTAAAAAAGTCTTGCCAATTTTTGTAAATAGACTCAACTAAAGACTGTGGGATTGGGTGGTTTTTTAAAACGCCAAATCCAGTATTTCTTAACGATTCAACAAATTGTGCAGCCGCATCGGGAGCTTTATAATCAACAGTAGGTAATTGCATTGTACGTTCCAGTGAATAGGTTGTGTGAAGTGAGTTGCTTTTAATAGTGCTAAATTACTTATATAAAGTAGCAAAGCCTTCATTATAGCGCTATGCGAGGATAGACAAATGACCTCAAAAACATAAGGACATATGTCCTCAAGACATGGTCACCGACACTTTGCTTGATCAAGATCAACTTATAAAAAAACGTTGAATTTGCAAGGTTTAGTAACTATCTCTGGTCTACTAGGGCGTGCTGACCTTTGGTGGGTGAATTTGCAGCAGGCTGTTTGGTATTTAAGCAAGGCAGAGCCTATGATGTGTGGTTGTTCCCCATAAATAGGCGATAACGCAGCATAAATGCCAAACATGCGCTACCCTTTGGGTTCTTTCTAGGGACGATTAACTCTTTGTTGCTCGGTTTTTACTTAGTCCACTAGGTTACAAACCTCGCGCCGCGATTAAATCGCCCCTAGATTGAACAAATTTCAATCCACAACGGTCAACACGCCCTAACAGAATATATTTTATTTGTGTAAATAAGGCTCCCCATGCGACAAAAAGTATCTTTTAAAAGCGGCGATTTAGAACTTGCCGGCCAACTTGAACTTCCCTCTGGTGACGTTAAGTTTTACGCGCTATTTGCACACTGCTTTACATGCGGTAAAGACATTGCAGCAGCTACACGGATTAGCCGTGCACTCACACAACAAGGTATCGCCGTACTGCGTTTCGACTTTACCGGTTTAGGTAATAGTGATGGTGATTTTGCTAACAGTAACTTTTCATCAAACATTCAAGATTTAGTATCTGCGGCAAATCATTTACGTGAACATTTTGCTCCGCCGCAACTACTCATTGGCCACAGTTTAGGCGGGGCAGCCGTTCTTGCTGCTGCTGAGCATATTCCTGAAGTATCGGCTATTACAACCATTGGCGCACCGTCAGATGCGCAGCACGTAGCGCATAACTTTGAAGCACACCTTGATGAAATTAACGCAGCAGGGGAAGCTAAAGTTAACTTAGCTGGTCGTGAATTTACCATTAAAAAGCAATTTATTGACGATATAGCCAAGTACGATAAAAGCCACATAAGTAAACTTAAGCGCGCATTATTAGTAATGCACTCCCCTATTGATGCGACTGTAAATATTAGTGAAGCTGAAAAAATTTATGCATCAGCTAAGCATCCTAAAAGCTTTATTAGCCTAGATAACGCCGATCACCTTTTAACAAATAAAAACGATGCCGACTACGCAGCACAAATAATTGCAACGTGGGCAAACCGTTATGTTAAGTACGACAAAACTAAATACACGGCAAGTTTAACGGGTGGTAATGTACTTGTTGAAGAAAAAGACCATGTATTTACTCAGCACGTAAGTACAAAAGATCATACTTGGCTTGCAGATGAGCCAATAAAAGTAGGCGGTAAAAACTTAGGTCCCGATCCGTATCATCACTTATTAGCGGGGCTTGGTGCCTGTACGGCCATGACACTGCGTATGTACGCTACACGTAAAAACTTACCACTGGAGCATGTAAAAGTAGAGCTTGATCACACTCGCGATTACAACAAAGATTGCGACGATTGTGAGCAAACAGGTAACCTTGAAGCCATTACCCGTAAAATCACCTTACGTGGCGACTTAACTGAGCCAGAGCGTCAGCGTTTACTCGAAATAGCCGACAAATGCCCAGTGCATAAAACACTACATAATAACCCTGTTATTGTTAGTGAACTGGTAGAATAACTGCCGTAAAATAAATATAGCGCAGGTAACACTGCGCTATGATTTAACTTTTATATACCTAACTTTTACTATCTAAAAATCCCTCTACTTCTTTACTCATTCTACCCACCAGCCATTTTGGCCCGCCATCGTACATATCGTTATGGCGCGATTTTTCTATTAGTGTTTGTGTAACAGGAAATTTATCCAGCTCTGAATCGTTTAACAGCACATCCGCATCAGCTGGGTAATCACTACCGCGTAGAGTAAGTACGCGTATATTTTTATTGCGTGGGATCAACATGCGGCGATGATCGAGCGTAATAATAGTGCTAACTTCATTGGGGTAAATAGAGCCATATAATGCGGAAATATCACCGCCATTAGAATGCCCAAATAAGGTGAGTTTTGTAAAGTCGTACGCTGGGTATTTACTCGCTAGCTCATTAACTAAAAACTTAAGCGTTACTACGCCACGATGCCAGTTTTCCATACGTGTTGTTAAGTAAGGCTGCTCACGATTAAGACCAGGGTCGCTTTTTAGTTCATGTGCAACTGCTATTGTTAAATATCCACGCTGATTAAACGCATTACTAGCAAACGTATACTTCTTATGGCTAATCCCATAACCTGCGTTAATGAACGCTACAGGGCATTTTACTTGTTCAGTGCACTTAGCATTGTTACTTGGTCGTGTGATATTTATAGGAATAGTGCGCTTGCGGCTTTCATCAGTTATAACGCCATCGTTTGCATAGCCTGTTGCGCCGATTACTGATGTACTTATTACTGATTTACTTATAACTGATGTACTTAGAGCTAGTGCACTTAATATAAAAAGCTTTTTAAGTGTTTTTTGCATATTTAAACTTATATAAATTATTGTTTTTAATTAAAAATAACTTTTACTTTATAGGTTTGCATTCTCTATTGTCAAACTATGCGATAATAGCCGCCATTGTTTAAATATATTTAGTAAAAGATCCAATAAATGAAATCATACAATAGCATTCAAGAACGTATAGAAATCCTAGAAGACAAACTAACGGCAATACATGACGAAATCGAAACACTAAAAACCCCTGCTAAAAACAACAATGAACGTATTATTTTTAAGTTCATCGAAACAGGCAGCACAGGTAAAACGAAGGATTTTGTTCGTGAGTTAGGTATTAAATCACCACGTGACGGTTTGTTTTCATCAGGTGACGTTACAAAACTAATTAAAGACGGCGCTGAAGATATTTCACCCGCGTTATTAGAAATCGCAAGACAGCTTGCCAGTGCACGTAATAAAAATGGCCCTAGCCGTTAATTACGCAGTATCTAGAAGCCCAGCTAAGCTGTCGCTTCTAGGTGTTCAGTTAATCACAAAGCTCTATATTAAGGCTGGTAAGTAAATTAAGTGCTTCGAAGCGATCAAACTTAGCATTCGCTAAAATATTATTATTCAAATCTATATTAAACGCTGTCGCACCTACAAAATCACATTTTGTTAAGTTAGTTTGAAAAAACTCACTATCGCGAAAATCTGTTCCTGTAAATTCACTACCGCTTAAATCAGCATGTCTAAAATCAACATTTTTGGCAAAGCAGTGTGTTAGTTTGAGGGCTTTGAGGGTTAATTCAAAAAAAGAACTATTACTGAGCTCGCAATAATTAAAACTCACCGGTGCGTTAATACTAAGCGCTGGCCAATCTACGTCAGTCCATTGCAGACTATTTAATTTACAGTGGCTAAAACTTACATCTTCAAGCGAGCTGTAGTTCCATTTAAGTGACGATAAATTACAGTTTTTAAAGTTGCACTGTATAAATCGGCAATTTTTAAACTGCCCGCCTGAAAAGTCGCAATCGGTAAATGTGCACTCTTCAAACTCAGAATTTTCAGTTAGTTGCTCTTCGTGCTGCAAAGCATTAAATTGCTCGTCGAAGTAGTGATTATTATTTGAAATTGACACTATTAACATAGTTTTTAATGGGCATAGACGCTATTTTTAGGTAAATCTTTTTTAAGCGCAAGCACTGCAATAAAAATCAAAGCAAATAGTGGAAATAGCGCTAAACAGCCACCCACAAAAGCTAAAACCCCAGGCATAGTACTTTTACGCTTACCTATTTTGTAGCTAATTACAGCAAAAATAGGAATACTCAGCACAATAAAAAAAACTAAGAACTCACCAAATAAGGTTGCATTGATCGACATAATAATTCCTTTTTCGTCTGTTCGGTTAAAATACACTCTGCTGCAAATTTAACCACAAAAAAACCCTTAAGCATATAACTTAAGGGTTTTTAAATTTAGCTCAATAAGCTAAATAAAAATTACTCTTCGCTAGGTATCGCTTTTTCCACAACACTAATTGCAAGCTCAGCTAACGAATCCATATTAGGCTTACTAGGCGCGTTAGTTAATAAACACGACGCTTGTGTTGTTTTAGGGAAAGCAATAACGTCACGAATGTTATCGGTACCACATAAAAGCATTGCTAAACGGTCAAGACCAAATGCTAAACCAGCATGTGGTGGTGTGCCGTATTTAAGTGCATCAAGTAAAAAGCCAAACTTGTCTTGTTGCTCTTGCTCGTTAATACCTAAAATTCTAAATGCAGTTTCTTGCATATCTGCATTATGAATACGTACCGAACCGCCACCCACTTCGTAGCCGTTCAATACCATGTCGTAGGCATCTGAAATAGCCGCAGCAGGGTTTGCTTCAAGCTCACTTGCAGTAATATCTTTTGGTGCAGTGAATGGATGATGCACAGCATGTAATGTGCCTTCGTCATCTTCTTCAAACATTGGGAAGTCTACAACCCAAAGTGGTGCCCAACTATTAAGGTTAGTGATTTCTAAGTCAACACCAATCTTAACGCGCAGTGCGCCCATTGCTTCGTTTACTGTGTTACGCTTATCGGCACCGAATAAAATAATATCGCCAGACTGAGCATTAGTACGCTCAAGTAATTTAGTGATTACGTCTTCACTTAAAAACTTAGCCACTGGTGATTGAACGCCTTCAGCGCCCGCAGTGTGGTCGTTTACTTTCATCCACGCCATGCCTTTAGCGCCGTAAATACCAATAAACTTAGTGTAATCGTCAAGCTGTTTACGAGAAAGCTTAGCGCCACCCGGTACAGTTAATACAGCAACGCGACCTTTTTCGTCGTTAGCTGGACCTGAGAAAACATTAAACTCTACGTCTTTAACTAAATCTGCAACATCAACTAATTTCATTGGGTTACGCAAATCTGGTTTATCAGAACCGTAAAGGCTCATTGCCTCGCTGTAAGGCATGATTGGAAAATCGCCCAAATCAACGTTTAACAAAGTTTGCCACATCTCGCGGATCATTTTTTCAGTCATACCACGTACTTGATCAGAACTCATGAACGAGGTTTCTATATCTATTTGGGTAAATTCTGGTTGGCGGTCGGCACGTAAATCTTCATCACGGAAACATTTAACAATTTGGTAGTAACGGTCAAAACCCGACATCATCAACAATTGCTTAAATAACTGTGGAGACTGTGGTAAAGCGTAAAAACTACCTTTATGAACGCGACTTGGCACTAAGTAATCGCGTGCGCCTTCTGGCGTTGCTTTAGTAAGTACAGGTGTTTCGATGTCTAAAAAGCCGTTTTCATCTAAAAAGCGACGAACAAAGCTGCTTGCTTTAGCACGTAATTTAATACGGTCACTCATTTCTAAACGACGTAGGTCTAAGTAACGGTATTTTAAACGACGCTCTTCTGAGTTTACTTGGTTAAAATCAAGTGGAAGCGGTTCAGAGCGGTTAATAATTGTAAGCTCAGTACCTAAAACTTCAATTTCACCTGTTGCCATATCTTTATTTACTTGGCTATCAGGGCGTGCACGTACAGTACCTTTTAGCTGAACACAAAATTCTTGGCGAAGTGTGTTAGCTGAACTCATTAACTCTTCAATGTCAGAGTCGAATACAACTTGTACTAAACCTTCTCTATCGCGTAAATCGACAAAGATAAGTCCACCAAGGTCACGTCGTTTGTTGATCCAGCCACATAGTTCAACTTCTTGATCTACGTGAGTTTTATTTAGCTGTCCGCAATATATAGAGCGCATAGTTTTCCTGTCAGATAAAAGGCTTAAACGGTTATATTTATTTGTTTTAAGGCGTGTGATTTAAAAAACAGGTCACCACAATACAAATAAAGCCGCTAGCAATCTAAAAATAATCAAATTAAGCCCTGCATTATACCCAAGTAGTATCAAGATGCTAGGGCGTGTGCCGCTTTTGCCCCTGAATTTACAGCAGCTTGTTTTGTTATTTGCTACACTATCGCCACTTTATAATAAGGCGCTAGTTTGTATGTTATATATTGGATGCCCTCAGTGGTCGAGTAATGCATGGAAAGGCAATTTATTTTCAAGCCAATGTAAAAACGCCGATATGCTTAGCCAATACGCCCAACACTTTAACTCTGTTGAAGGTAATACCAGCTTTTACGCTGACCCATCGCCAAGTACCGTATTGCGCTGGGCAAACAGCGTACCCGATGATTTTAAATTTACGTTTAAGTTTAATCGTCGCTTTAGCCACGAGCTGCATCTTACTAATGTTCAAACCGAGCTTACTGATTGGCTTAACTTGTTCTCCCCTATTTTAGAAAAAACCGGGCAAATCATGCTGCAATTACCTAAAGCATTTGGCCCTGGTGACTTACCCAAGCTAGCCCAATTTATTAGCCTATTACCAAAAGAGATTAATTACGGTGTAGAAGTACGCCATACTGCGTTTTTTCAAAAGGGTGAAGCCGAAATAGCGCTTAATCAGTTATTAATGGCAAACAATATAAATCGCATATCGATGGATACTCGCGCCTTATTTGCGGTAAAACCAACAACCGAAGCGCTAATAGATGCACAGCAAAAAAAGCCTCATTTACCAGTGCACGCTATTGCTACTGGCTCAGAGCCTATGGCGCGCTTTGTTATCGCCGATTTACAAAATGACTATAAATCCTTTTATAAACCGTGGCTAAGTAAAGTAAAACAATGGCTTGATGAAGGAAAAAACCCTTATGTGTTTTTTCATACGGCAGATAACCGAGAAGCGCCATTATTAGCAAGGCAGTTTTGCAAAGACCTTGGTTATGATCACAAAGCATTAAACCCATTTACTGGCGAAAAAGAAGCCCACCAGCAAGCACTTTTTTAAAAGTAAAACGACAGAGAAACAATAATGAGTGAATACGCACGTTACTTTACCGGCTACCCAGCTAACATTGTTGAGCAAGTATTAAGCCTTATAGATAACAACAAGGTATGTGACTACTTACTTAAAAAGTATCCGCAAGCACATACCATTACTAGCGATAAACTACTTTATAGCTACGCAACCGAGCTTAAAAAACAGTATTTAAAAAACGCACCGCCGTTTGGTCGCGCTGCTTTTAAAAAGCAAGACGACATGGTCACCAATGCACTCGGTACACATACGTACCGAATGCAAGGTAAAACCCGTAAACACGATTTAGCGATAAACAGTGACTTGCTCCGCGCTCCCGAGCCGTTATTAAAAGCGTTAGTGGTACATGAGCTCGCCCACTTTAAAGAAAAAGACCACAACTATTCCTAACAACCGATTATTGGTTAAATGTTGTCAACTTATGTATGGCTATTGTAGGTCAGCATCACTAAATATTTAACTCAAAAAAGATGCTCTTTCTTCTTGCACTAAAAAACAATAATTATTTTATTTGACCTAAAGCTCGTCGAAAAATGTATGGTTAGCAGTTGTCACTACCAGAGTAAAAATAAGTAAGGTACAATTTTCTTTATTCAATTACCAAAGCTTAAAAATACCTAAATGTCATCTTCAAAAGTTAAGTCAGCCCCGTTGAAATATTTATCGTCATATTCACTTGAAGTACAAGAGCAAATTCTAAAGATGATTGAACAAGATTCATTAGGTCAATTTTTACTTAAAAAACATCCCAAAGTGCATAATATTAACAACGATAAATTACTTCGTGAATATGTCATGAATTTGAAGAATACTCATCTACGAAAGTCTTCCCCATTAAGTAAAGTTATTTACGATAAAAAAATACATGTTGTAAACAATGCTCTGGGCATGCATACATTTGTTTCTAGAGTTCAGGGAAATAAGTTAAAAAGTAAAAATGAAATACGCATTAGTGATATTTTTAAAACAGCACCTGAAGTATTTTTAGAAATGATTGTTGTTCATGAGTTAGCCCACATCAGGATCAAGCCACACGACAAGGCATTTTATCAATTGTGCCAACATATGCTACCAGACTACCATCAACTAGAGTTTGAGATGCGTTTATATCTAACTCAAGTAGAATTAAAAGGTCAAATTTACTAAGTCGAATAAGGTTACCGATAACTAGAGCAGCTACACGGATACCCCAATAAAATTGCAGCAACTTTAGATAGACTAATAAAAGATAGTCTTATTGTAAAAGTAGCTTTTCACTAATATTTAACAGCACCCCCTTCTCAATAAGAGCATCTTTTATTTTTGTAATGAGTGTTGGTCCAGCAAGGGCACGGACAATCGCAGCGATAACAACGAACAATGATTTTGAATTGAGCCGTTATCGTGCAGCTAAGCTAATGGTTAAATTAAAACTCGAAAGCTGCCAAGTACCTCAACATTCATATAACCGTGGTGGTTATGAACACCTTGAAATCCCAAATCTGCTTGATAGACAATTTGATGTTGTTTAGCCAGATACATTGTGGTGCGGTGATGTGAGGTATATTTGGACCGGCAATCGCTGGGCTTATTTAGCCGTAGTTATTGATTTATTTGCACGTCAAGTGGTTGGCTGGGCAATGTCGTTGTCACCAGATACTAATTTAACGCTACAAGCGCTTGAACTCGCATTTGAAACCAGAGGGAAACCGACAGTACTCATGTTCCATTCAGACCAAGGTAGCCACTATACAAGTTTATAATATCGCCAACGTTTATGGCGCTATAACATTACGTAAAGTATGAGTAGGCTTGGAAATTGTTGGGGTAATGGGCCAATGGAGCGTTTATAGAAGCTTTAAAACAAAGTGTATATGGAAATTTATAGACGCTTAATATAGCGTAAGTGATTACATAAATGGATATTACAACAATGTTAGGCCGCATCATTATAATGCCGGTTTAGCGCCAAATGAATCTGAGGTTAGATATCAAGATTCTAAAACTGTGGACAAAATTAGTTGACCACTACAAATGCCTGTAACTGAGCCTACGACTAACTATATTTTTATTCGACGGCCCTTTAATCATAAATTTCCACTCCTTTTCCAGACAGCTCTAAAGCCCATTCATAATGCCCTTCATTACCATTGAAGTTATGAATTACCCACGTTTTATGTATCCCTTCTTGAAACTTCCGGCCTATTTCAATTGCTAACGAAGACTGCACAGATAGAAACAGGTGTATTCTCCTAACTTTGGGGTCTCTAGATAGTACATCGATTGTTGCCAATAATGAACTAGATAATCTTTGCAGATTTTCTTGATTGAGTACTAAATTACGTTCAACTAGAGTCGTTGAACTTAAGATAGCCGTATTGTTTTTAAATTCAAAAGGAAGTTGATCTTGCAGTATAGGGGTTGATAAACCAACGGCTAGACCCACATTTCCATTTTCATCTGCCTTAGGAAGTGACTCAGTGTTACTCAATTGGATGTTGACATCTTCGTTATCTAAAATACGCCAGTCTGTGGAACCGTGCATTTTATCGAAATAAGTAATATTGCTAACGTTCCTTAAAAATACACCGTAAGCCACTAAGAATGGAATTCTAGCTAGACCACCTATATAGAGTTTTTCACATTGGTGGTGAAGGACAAACCTTTTGAACAGGTCAACGCAAACCTCAGCATTATAACGTTCAACTTGCTTTTCAATATCATTATCCTGAACACTCAATACGATCACCTCTCTTGCTGATCGTTGTTCAGATTTACTTAGAATCCCTGTAGGGAAATCATCACTAACTCCTGGCAACCCTGCAATTAAAACCCTAGCGGTATTTCTTGCTAATGACTTCAGTTCAGTAGAAATCATAAATGTTCCAATAACCATAGGAATTAGTGACAAAGTGAATGTCATCCAGGTCATCATGTTTTTTGACAATTCAAAACCGAGTAATTGATACTGTGGTGGGAGCACTATATTTATGCAATATGTCGATATAGGGCTACCCACTACTGATAACCCAATTAATTTTGCCCCCATCGCCGACAACGGATATGACTTGCGCTTGAAATCACAGAGTCTATCCCATAACCACTTAATTTTGCTCCACCTACTACTTTCCAATTTCGTACTCTCCAATTATTGATATTTCAGATCGCAGAGTAGATTTTACTCCCATCCATATCCGAATGTGTGTTTGTCCTACAATAACAAAAAATAACTTATCACCTTCAAATTTTGATTGAATAAGTGCGTTCTGCCAGTCTTGTTTATCAATCAGAGAATAGTTTGGAATAGGCTCAGGGTGACTATGCCAAAGTCCCACATAAGTTGAATGTTTATTACTTTTTTTCCATATATCATTCACTAACTTATTGTGTTCAGTAGAGCGATAAAATTCACAACGCCCTTGCTTATCTGATTTTTGAGGTGGGGTAAGTTGATCGATAAGTAATACCCCCGCTGAATTAAGGTGCTTACCAATTAATACACCGCCAGATTCAGGTGATTGCTTAGCTAATTGCCGAAAATCACATAATTTTGTCAATAGCTCTTTTGATACTCTAATCAAGCCATATCCTTTTATATCCATTTGCCATTCTTCAGTCATTGCAAACCCTACAATCATGATGCTGTTTTAAAGGCAATTGTTCTTTCAATGGCATAGTGGAGTATCTATCTGTTGTTTTTAGATTTGTTGAGTTATTACCCTTCCAGCTGATTGCT
Organism: Pseudoalteromonas sp. SR44-2; assembly: GCF_014163745.1. NCBI lineage: Bacteria > Pseudomonadati > Pseudomonadota > Gammaproteobacteria > Alteromonadales > Pseudoalteromonadaceae > Pseudoalteromonas > Pseudoalteromonas sp. SR44-2. The sequence goes on from NZ_JACJDW010000030.1 coordinate 38,516, forward strand.
AGACCAGTTATAAAAGACTGCAATATTTCGATTGTCTGAGTTGCGGCCAACTCAGCAGTTCTGCTTGAATCTAAAAAAGAAAATGGAGTAAACACACCAGCACAACCGGTAAGATTTTTAGAAATAGACTGTCCTACACAAACAAGCGATAATTCACTCTCAGCTTTCAACTGGTTGCCATCAGTATAAAGGCATTGATAGCAGCTATCCTGCAGGTTTAAAGCAATGGAATGACCACCCAAACCAGCCGCTTCATTCCAACAAAAAACAACATTATTGAAGTTTCTGTCTTTTAACACTTGGTTAATTTGTAAGTTTACTGACGGTACGCCCACAGCAACCACAATAGCGTCGCAACTCACTAAATCCTTGTCATTGATGGCTTCAGAAAAGTTTAGAGGTTTGGTTTTAACTTTTATGTATGGTAAATCATTCTGTAATTGACGGGCTAATGAGTTAACTTTACTCCGTGTATAAACGTGACCTGTCTTTTTATCAGCTTCAAAATTTAATTCACGGCCTCCCAAATGATGTCGGTATAGATTATCGGCACTTAATATATCGGGGTCGACTAATACCAATTCTCCTACACCAGCTTTAGCCAACATGTTTACCACTTGGCCCCCTACAGATCCACACCCTACAACAGCAACTTTTTTATCACTCAATAAAATGTCACCGCCTCCACGTTCTAAGAGGTACTCTTTTGAATTCCGCCTAATTGAAAACAGTTCAATCTGCCAGTCGTTTGAATGTTCGACAATAGGGTGAGGTAAATGATGGTTAGCGCTAAATCTCAATAAAAACTGTGTTCTTTCACCATTGGTTCTCGGCATAGAGAGTAATACGTAAAATATATTAAATGAGCGACATTTCTTAACGAGTTTATTTAATATTTTTTTGTTTTGTTCACTTAGATGATTAAGCAAAGTAGTAAAATACTGAGAACTAAAATCTTTGCCTCCTACTGGAGGTAATACAGCGCTATCCAGAGGTAAATGCAATATTTTAGTAGCACGATACTGCCCTAACTGTTTTACGTTACTAAATTGATATGGCAAAGCCTTATTCCGACTACACATCACGACGGGTATAGAATTTTGAGGACCTTTTTTCTTCTCTCTTTCAATAACTCTCAGGTAAACCATTTCAGCTTTATCTTTAGCATGGTAAAAACTAGCAACGCTATAATTAGGTTGGTAATAACCTTCTAATTCATCTAGTAATTCGTCTTGGTATATTTTGAGGCTTACCCTGTTTAAGAGTTTAACTATACCTTCAATATATTGACAAATAATGTCATGTGCTCTCGTATAATCAGCAAAAACAGTATCGCTTTCTTCAATGCAAATAGTGCCAAATTGATTGACATGCGCCAGTGTTCCAATTAGAGCTTGATTGAGTAACTTAGACCAAGGTAGGCAGTAAGGAAAGCTCTCGGGGAAATATATAGCAACTTCCCACTTACGGTTATTTCCAATCAAGACGAAATTAAAATGACGTTCTTTATCTTCCTGAAAAGATTCTACATAGGATGATTTCAATTCTGAAATCATCCTTGAAAGTTCGACTTGGTTCAAGCGCTTGTACCTGTAAGTACGTATGGTGCAGTATTAGTTTGTTTACTGTCTTCAACTAAAGGGAAGTCATTACCAAAAACTTTGCGTAGAATTTTACTACATTCATGCTCAGATGCTTCATCTCTAGCAGCTTCTATAGCTTCAAGTAAATTTACAACTTGATTATAAAAGGTATCTTGCTGATTTTCTGTCATTTTATAATAAACATTTTTGTATGGCTGAACAGGCAGCTCTATGTGTATAGTCGATTTTTGTGAGCCACTATCGAGGTCCAAAGTCTGATTGAAACTGTTTTTAATACTTTGAACTACAGCAATTAGAGCTTCTAAATCACTACCTTCTTGGTATCTGAAAGCTTTTCGTGCTTGGATGGTCAAACCAATGGAAGGCGGTGCATTATTGCCATTGTCCCTGAAAGCTTTGGCTTTCCATTTTTTCAAGAAACGTGCAATACGGCGAAACTGTTTTTTGTGTTCAGCTTCGGTCGCAACATTACTAACCCATTGTTTTAATCCTTTGGGATCTGCAATCCACCACTTTCGGTTTACTATTGAGTGCTCTTTACCCCAGGCAATGTGATGACTTTCGTTATTTTTAGAATAAATTGCCAAATCTACATGGTAGCCACTGGCATAATTAACCGTAATGCATGGTTTATTGAATTCAACTGTTCGCTTATGGTGTTTATTAAGCTTATCGAATACTAGTTTTTTAAGTTTGTTTGAGTCGTATTCATCGTTTGTGATATTGAAAATAATCCCAACATCTATGTCATAGTCACTACTGGTCGGTTTAACGCCTGTGTTCATCGCATATGAGCCGAGATCAATTTTTGAAAACGTCAATGGCTTATTAGTATCAGGAATTTTTTCGTCCGTTAACGAATTGCGGAGCTCATTGATAAGAAGATCGCGTTTCTCTTTAAGAGTTGCATTTTCTTCATAGGTACCCATCTTTATGGTGTCATTAAACGTTATAAACTGTGCTTGTAACTTTGCCATGTATAATCCTTCTTACTGGTTATTATTTTTGTTTCAACTCAATTTTTTGTGTTGTCGGGTTATATCGATAATTAACAATCTGCCCATTCACAATAAGCTCAATAGCCGTATTTATCTGCTCGATTGGTACGCTGAACCACTCTCTCGGCTTGCACATATTGCCCTGTAAATCGGCTATTTCCACATCAATGCAAACATCTTTAAATACGGTATGGATTAAGTTTTCAAATTTTTGTGTATTCATGTTGTAGCATTCGTATTCAGCAACAACATTTACAGGGGCCATTAAGTACGTTGGTTCGTTTGCTGCATTGGCGATACGCTTGGCAACAGGTGTAGTTGCATAGCCAATTTTAAATAAATTTGAAATTGAATTAATGCGAGGGTCTTCACTTTGGCTTGATAAGATATAAATAAAGCCTGCCGATTGATCTTCTTCATTTATTTCGAAATCAAGCTCAGTAGGTATTATTCTTCTGCCAGATTCGTCTTTATAAAGCTCGGTAGCCAAAGAACGTAAAAGCATATTTGACTCTGTGCCATTTTCAAAAACAAGGTGAAGCCTTGCATTAACCTTTCCACCTTTCTTTTCCCTTTCTGCCATGTCAGCCACATAACACATGACACCATTTAGAACAAAGAACTCACCCTTTTGAATTTGTTGCTCACCTACAAACTTTGTCATTTCTAGGTAGCCAGAGTGTACTTTTGCATGACATTGTTTAAATAGATCTTCATATTCTTCAAAATTTTTGCACCTTTCCCTTCTTGCTACTGTTTTAGGCATGATAAGTGATGACTTAACATGCTTGATATTAAAAATACTATCGTCAGAATCACCCAGTAAACCAAAGTCATCATCAGCGAATATGTCTTCAACTGAGTTAATTTCTTTTACCACAGGCTTTGGTTCAGGTTGCTTTTTTGCTTTATATTCTGCCGCAGGTTCTGCCACTTCATGTGTTAGCGGCAACAAGTTAAATTCATCAAAATCAACTAGCGCATGGCACTGAGTGTCATTACCTCTAATCGAATCTAACCGTTTAAATAGCATTAGTTCGCTAATGTTTGCCATATTGTTTTCAGGCAACCGACCATTCGCTTTATAGAAGTCATTTATTTCTTGAAACTTCGCGACTAAGTGTTCATCTGCTGTTGGCGCTTTTGACTTCACTTTGACCGCTGTAAGCCCTAATTCATCATCATCGTTAATAAAGCTTAACCAGTCGTCCATTTCCATCGATTTTAATTTTTGCCATTCTTCATTTTTCATTACGCTTGCATCCTTTTGCGCTTTTCTTGCTTGATGTAAATTAAGCATTCAGCCAAACGCTTTTCGGTAAAGTCAGACGCATTTAAATCAGGTTCACGGCCATTTTCATGAACAAACAACTTCACCTTAGGCCATAGCAATTTCGCTTCTTCAAAGTCCATTTGAATACGGGTCGTTTCAATCGACTCTTGAATAAGCTTAAGCACATCAGTTGTTACTGATTTCGACAGTATCTCAAACGCTTTTTGGAATGGATTAATTTCATCAATTAAATCAATACTCAGTTCATCAATGTTAATAAATTTATCAGCTAAGCGAACAAACTTCTTACCGCCTTTCTCACTTACTTCCGCAGTACTTACCGCTGAATCTACAACAACATATTGACGAACCTCTTCAACTTCTTTTTCAGTTAAATCAGGATATTTACGCTGAATTATCTTAGGGATAAGTATTTTATTAACGACTTCTGGATCAACTTTACCTGCTGAGGCGGCAATCACTTTGTCATCTTGCAAAATAGCTGCTTTTAAATCAGCTAAGTCTGATTCAACAATATCTTTACTGCGTTTTGTACTTGGCTCTTTAAAACTACCGCCAATTTTCATTGTGCCCGGTGGTGTAGGCTCAAAATCATCGTCTTTTTTAGCTTTAAACTTAAAGTTGGGTGCCAATACTTGCTCCATAAGCAATGAACAAGTGATCGCTTTAAGCATGTTATTTACAGCAATGGTTACTTGGTCATTTTCTGCATCTGGCTGAGCTATGAGGTTAGTAAACTGCGCATGATTTTTGTTTGAACTGTCACGAGTACAGCGACCAATTATCTGAATAATTTCAGTTAACGAGCTTCTATAACCCACGGTTAATGCATGTTCACAGTATTCCCAGTCAAAGCCTTCTTTCGCCATACCTAATGCGATGATCACATCCATATCATCTACATTTTTTATATTTCGTAGATAGTTTTGAATAATATCGCGGTCATTTTCTTCAACTAAATCAGCTACCTTTATTACTGTACCGTCAGGTCGCGTAACGGGAATAACACCAGTCTCAGGGTCACGTTTGCCTGCTTCACCAAGCACTTCAAGGATAGCATCTACTTCATCATATTTTTCTTTCGTTGATTCACCTGAATTAACATTAGGAATATGAATGATGGTTTTCTTGCCGTAGTTTTCTTCTGAATTAAGTACTTCATGAATAACATCGGTGTATTTACCTTGGTAGAAGTGATAACCAATACCGAGTGATTTAAGGTAGTTATAACCATTAAGTTGCTCGTAATAGTTGAACGATACTTTATCAAATTGTGCTTCAAGCTCAGGTGTTAATACAGGAACACTATCACCACGGAAATATGAACCTGTCATAGCAACAATATGAGCATTACTGTTTTCCATAATAGAGCGTAAAACATCACCCAATACATTCTCACCATCGGCTGAAACATGGTGAAATTCATCAATAGCAATTAAGCAATCATTGAAAGCGGTATCTTCGATTTCTTGGAAAGCAAAACGGAGCGTAGCATGAGTACAAATAAGCACTTTATCGTTGCCTGCCATAAAGCGTTTAAAAGCTTTAGTTTTACTGGTTTCACCACCGGGTGTACAAAGGTTATTGTCGTTATCAACTTCCCAATCACAAAAGAAGCCATATTTGCTTAATTCGGTAGTATCAAACGAACCACCGATAGAGCGTTCAGGAACTGCGACAATAGCTTTTTTAATGCCTTGGTTATGCAATTTATCTAATGCCAAAAACATTAATGCACGAGATTTACCAGAAGCAGGAGGAGCTTTTAATAAAAGATATTGACTATTTCGCCCTTCATAGGCACGAGACTGCATCGCTCGCATACCCATGTCATTCGTATTTGAACTAGCCCCACTTTGGGCATATTGGAATTGCATTAAATTACGCATTTTGACCTCCTGTCATTGATTCATACTGATTAAATAAGAAGACTAATCTATCATCATCATCTATAAAGCCTTCTTTTTTGTAACAACTCTCTATGAAGTCATCTAGTCTATTGTGAGCTACTTTCAGTGAATCAGGCATGCTGTTCGGGTCATATAATTCAGATATTGTGAGATTTGGGTATTCTTCCCTTGCAGAAAGCAGTTCAATAGCTAGCTCTTCAATTTTTTCAATACTCTTTACATTTAACGTTGGCATTGGGAAGCTGTTGTAACTGTAGTGGTCAACTAATTTTGGCCACAGTTTTAGAATCTTGGTATCTAACCTCAGATTCATTTGGTGCTAAACCTGCATTATAATGATGTGGTCTAACATTGTTGTAATATCCGTTGATATAA